>NZ_JBEXUD010000088.1:0-25414 GCF_040614215.1 Dactylosporangium sp. NPDC006015 | reverse complement strand
CCCTTTCTAAACACCCACTCAACCCCCTAAAAAACCACCCGGGCCCCCCCCCCCGGGGGGGGGGGGGGGGGGGGCCCCCCCCCCGGCCCCCGGACGCTTCAAGTCTGCTGACCGTCCAGGCATCGATGGCAGCGCAGAGAGGGAAAGATGATCGACGTCGAGTTGGAGTCGGTGAGCAAACGCTTCTCCCGGTCGGGCGAGGCCGCCGCGGTCGACGACGTGAACCTCACCATCGGTGCGGGGGAGTTCTTCACGCTCCTGGGACCGAGCGGGTGCGGCAAGACGACCACGCTGCGGATGGTGGCCGGGTTCTACTTCCCCACCCAGGGGCACATCCGCTTCGGCGGGCAGGACGTCACCCGGCTCGCCCCCAACAAGCGCGACACCGGCATGGTGTTCCAGAACTACGCGCTCTTCCCGCACATGACCGTGGCGCAGAACGTCGCCTACGGGCTCAAGGTGCGCAGGGTGTCGCGGGCCGAGTCGAGCCGGCGGGTGAACGAGGCGCTGGCCCAGGTCCACCTCGACGGATACGGGTCGCGCCGGATCGAGCAGCTCTCCGGCGGTCAGCAGCAGCGCGTCGCGCTGGCCCGCGCGCTGGTGATCCGCCCGCGCATGCTCCTGCTCGACGAGCCACTGTCCAACCTGGACGCGAAGCTGCGCGAGGAGACCCGCACCGAGATCCGGCGCATCCAGCGCGACGCCGGCACCACGTCCATCTACGTGACCCACGACCAGGCCGAGGCGATGGCCATGTCGGACCGCATCGCCGTGATGCAGGCCGGCCGCGTGCAGCAGATCGGCTCGCCGCGCGAGGTGTACCACCAGCCGGCCACCGCGTTCGTCGCGCGCTTCATCGGCCGCAGCAACGTGCTGTCGCTGCCGGTCACCGCCGCCGACACCACCACGGTCGAGGTCGCGCTGCCCGGCGCCGGCACCATCGCTTCCGGCGCGCCGGAAGGGCACGGGCTGCGCACCGGCGACACCGCGCTGGTCTCCGCCCGGCCCGAGCACATCGCGCTGGCCGGCCCCGACGACCCCGGCGTGATCCGCGGGCGCGTGACCGCCCTCGAGTTCACCGGCATGGCCACGCACCTGACGGTCGACATCGGCGCCGAGGGTGGCGAGGTGACCGTCGCGGCGGTCGACGTGCCCGGCCGCGTCGACGTCGGCGACCGGATCGGCCTGCGGCTCACCGCCGAGCGGCTGTGGGTGGTCCGGCCGTGACCGCGGCGTCGTCCGCCGTCCCGTCCCGCCGGGTCGCGCTGGCCCGGCGGCTGGCCGGTGGCGCGAACGCGGCCTGGTTCCCGTACCTGATGGTGGCCCCGCTCGTCCTGATCCTCTGGGGCTACGTGGTGCAGCCGATGCTCGCCACGTTCGTGGAGAGCGTCAGCGAGGACGGCGTCAGCAACTACACGCAGTTCTTCACCTCGGCCGGCGTCGCGCGCACCTCCCTGATCACGTCGCTGGCCATCTCGGTGGCCAGCGTGGTGCTGTGCGGCGTCGTCGGTGTCGCGATGGCGTTCCTGCTCAAGCGGTTCTCGTTCCCCGGTCGCCGCCTCATCGAGGCGTTCATCCTGGTGCCGGCCGCACTGCCGCCGCTGATCGGGGCGATCTCGTTCCAGCTGCTGTACAGCGAGATCGGCATCCTGCCCCGCGGCCTGCAGCACCTGTTCGGGACCGAGTCGCCGGTGCTCGCGTTCGACGGCATCGCCGGGGTGCTCGTCGTGCACACCTTCACCATGTACCCCTTCTTCTACCTGGCCGCGTCGGCCGCGCTGGCGGGACTGGACCCGTCGATCGAGGAGGCCGCGTACAACCTGGGCGCCGGACGCGTCCGGGTCTGGCGCACGGTGCTGCTGCCGATGCTGACCCCCGCGATGGTCTCCGCGTCGCTGCTGGTCTTCATGACGTCGCTGGCGTCCTACACGGCGCCGCTGCTGTTCGGCGTCGACCAGACCATGACGATGCAGATCTACATCAACCGCACCAACGGCGACCTGCCGATGGCCTCGACGTACGCGTCGGCGCTGGGCCTGGTGTCGATCGCCTTCCTGCTGCTGATGCGCTGGTACGAGGGGCGGCGTAGCTACCTGTCGCAGTCGAAGGGCATCTCCGCGCGGCGCCGGGAGATCTCCAACCCGGTCGGGCGCTGGCTCGCGCCGGTCGCCTCCGTGCTGGCGGCGATCGTGCTGCTGGCCCCGGTCGCGACGATCGCGCTGGTGGCGTTCTCCGAGGACGGGTCGTGGACGACGGAGATCATCCCGTCCGCGTATTCCATCGACAACTTCGTCACGATCGTGTCCGAGCCGAAGGCGTTCCAGCCGATCCTGAACTCGCTGCAGATGAGCCTGCTCGCCACCGCCGGGTGCATCGTGATCGGCGTGCTGATCGCCTACGCGGTGCGCCGGCTGCGCTTCGTCGGCAGGAGCCTGCTCGACATCGGCGTCATGATCGCATGGGCGCTGCCCGGCACAGTCGTGGCGATCAACCTGATCTCGGCGTTCAGCACCGGCAACTCGTTCAGCTTCGGGCAGGCGCTGATCGGCACCTTCTGGATCCTGCCGCTGGCGTACTTCGTGCGGTTCCTGCCGCTGGTGTTCCGGGCCAGCTCCGCGTCCCTGGCGCTGATCGACCCGTCGCTGGAGGAGGCCGCGCGCAACCTCGGCGCGTCGTGGTTCCGGGCCTTCCTCAACATCACGGTGCGGCTCATGCTGCCGGGGGTCATCGTCGGCGCGCTGCTGGCGTTCGTGCACGGTGTGGGCGAGTTCGTCGCGTCGGTGCTCATCTACACCTCCTCGACCGTCCCTATCTCGGTGGCCATCAACAACCGCATGTACTCCTTCGAGATCGGCACGGCCGCCGCGTACGGCATGCTGCAGGTGGTGCTGATCTTCGTGGTGATGTGGTTCTCCAGCCGGCTGGAGAACGGCGGCGGCCGGGCCGCGGCACGACAGGCGGAACAATGGACGAACTGATCGAGGCCTGGCAGGCGGACGGCGGGCTCCTCCCGGTGAGCCGCCTGCCCGGGCACGAACTGGCGCGCGTCGCCGCGGCGGCCGACTTCGCGGTCCTGCCCGTCGGCGCCGTCGAGTGGCACGGACCGCACCTGCCGCTCGGCACCGACCTGATCCTGGCCGACGGGTTCGCGAGCGAGGTCGCCGGCGCCGGGCTGCGGGCCGTGTCGTTCCCGGCCGTGCCGTACGCGGCGTGCCCGGGACAGACACGGCCGTGGCCCGGCACCATCGCCGTGCGGCCCGAGATCGCCGTCGGATACCTGTGCGACGTGCTCGACGGCATCGTCGCCGCGGGCTTCCCGCGGGTGCTCGTGGTCAACGGGCACGACGCCAACATGTCCACGGCCCGGGCGGCGATGGAATGGGTGTCCGGCCGGCAGCGGGCGAGCCTGCTGCTGGTCAACTGGTTCCAGCTCGTCGACGCCCGCGAGACGACCGAGCTGTTCGGCGAGCTGCCCTCGCGCGGACACGGCGGCGCCTACGAGACGTCCGCCGTGCTCGGCTTCGACCCGGAGGCGGTGCACCCGGGCGCCGCGCCCGACCTGCCGCCCCGGCCGAAGCTGCCGACCGCCTTTCCGTACGTCCTGGTCGAGTCGCGACCCGAGCCGTGGCAGGGCTGGTCCGGCCACGTCTCGCTGGCCACCGAGGCGGCCGGCCGGCGGGTGCGCGAGACGGCCGCCGCCCGGCTCGGAGAAGTCGCGCGGGCCTGGGTCGCAGCGCCGCTGCCCGGCCCGCCCGGCGCCGATCCGGCACCACAACGACACGAGGGGAACGCATGACGCACCAGCCGTTGACCACCTACCAGCAGCACCACCTCCGCGTCGTCTTCGACCACCACGCCGTCTACCTCTACGGGCCGATGGTGAAGGCCAGCGAGGCGCACGTGGTGATGCTCGCCGAGCAGGGCCTCGTCCCCGCCGACGCGGCGGCGCAGATGCTGCGCGGACTGGTCAAGCTCCGCGACGACCGGCCCGGGACGTTCGAGTACGACGGCTCGGTCGAGGACACGTACTTCACGCTGGAGAAGCGGCTCGCCGAGGCCTGCGGCATCCCGACCGGGCAGCTCAGCGTCCAGCTCGCCCGCAGCCGCAACGACCTGGACTCGGGCGTGTTCCGGATGGTCCTGCGCGACCAGCTGCTCGGTGTGATCGCCGCGCTCGGCGACGCGGGCGCCGTGCTGCTGGACCGCGCCGACCGGTACGCCGACGTGGTCGTGGTCGGGTACACCCACCGCCGCCCCGCCCAGCCGACCACCATCGGGCACGTGCTCGCCGGATACGCCGAGGCCCTCACGGGTCAGGCCGCCGCCTACGCGAGCCTGCTCGCCGAGATGAACCGGTCGCCGCTCGGCTCCTGCGCCTTCGCGGGCACGGACCTGGCGATCGACCCCCACCGCGTGGCCGAGCTGCTCGGCTTCGACGAAGTGGTGGTCAACTCGTACGAGGCGGTCGCCGGCGCCGACCACCTCATGCGGACGGGCGCGCTCAACGCGCAGGCGACCGCCACCGGGGCGCGCGTGGCCCGCACGCTCATGGACTGGCTGACCTGGGAATGGGTGCGCACCCCCGAGGAGTTCACGCAGGGCAGCAGCATCATGCCGCAGAAGCGCAACCCGGTCGTGCTGGAGCACCTGGTCTCGATGGCCGGCGCGACGGCCGCCGACGCCGCGTCCGTGTTCAACAACGTCGGCGCGGCGTGGTGGGAGGACTCCAACAACGCCACCACCGACGTGCAGGTGCGGCTGTGGGAGAGCAACGACCGCGCGTACCGGTTCTTCGCCCTGCTCGGCGGCCTGTTCGAGCGGCTGGAGCCGCTGCGGCCGCCGAACGCCGAGACGATCGTCGCGACCGGCGCGACCACGACCGCCGCGGCCGACGCGCTGACCCGGCACGGCCTGCCGTTCCGCGCCGCCCACTCGGTCATCGGCCGCCTGGTCCGCTCCGGACCTCCCGCGACCTGGACCGACGACGGCATACGTGAGGCGGCGCGCGACGTCGCCGGGATCGACCCGCTCGGCGACGCCGCCGTGCAGGACCTCCGCGCCGCGGCCCTGCTGCCGGAGCTGGTGCTGCGCCGCGCCCAGTCCGACGGCCCGGGCGAGGCCGCCGTCCGGGCCCAGGTCGCCCGGCTCCGATCCCACCTGGACGCGACGCTCGCCGAGGTCGACGCGCTGCGGCACCGGCTGCGCGAGGCCGACACGAAGCTCGCGGCCGTGGTCGCGGAAAGGGCCGCACAGTGAACCTCGAAGCCCCCGCCGACCGGCGGCTGTTGGGCATCGACTTCGGCGGCACGAAGATGGCGATCGGGATCGGCGACGCCGACGGACGCCTGCTCGTCTCGGAGCGCCTGCCGACGCTGGCCGCCCGCGGCGCGCGGCAGGCCCTCGACCGCGCTCTCGACCTGGCGCAGAAGCTCGTCACCGACACCGGCGGCACCCTGCACGCGGTCGGGATCGCCTCACCCGGCGTGATCCGCGAGGACGGCATCGACCTCGCGCCGAACGTGCCCGGCTGGGAGCGCCTGCGCCTGGCCGAGGCCGTCCGCGACCACCTGGGCGTCACCCGCGTCAGCGTCGCCAACGACCTCAACGCCGCGGCCCTCGCCGAACTGCACCGGGGCGCGCTGCGGGACGCCGACCCCGGCCTCGTCATCGGCCTGGGCACGGGCGTCGCCACGGCCATCACGGTCAACGGCGCCGTCGTGCCCGGATACCGTGGCGCGGCCGGCGAGATCGCGTACGCCGTCACCGGCCCGGACTGGCCCGCGTCGCCCGAGCCGCTGCTCGAGACCGACTTCTCCGGCCGGGCCCTCGACGAGCTGGCGGACCGGCTCGCCCTGCCCGACGGTGCGGCCGGCCTCTGCGCGGCCGCGTCCCGGCCCGGCGTGGTCCGCGACGCGCTGGTCTCCCGCGTCGACGAGCTGGCCCGCCACGTCGTCACGTGCTGCCTGCTGCTCGACCCGCAGCGCCTCGTGCTCGTCGGCGGCGTCGCCCGCGACGACCTGGTGCGCGAGCTGCTGACCGACAGGCTCTCCCACGCGCTGCCGTACCCACCCGAGGTGGTCCTGTCCGACTTCGCCCAGGACGCCGCGCTGCTCGGCTCGATCACGCTCGCGGCACAGGCCTGACCTTCCTCTAACCGCAGGACCGCCCCGGACCATCCCAACCCCCGGGGCGGTCCCGCGCCCCCAGGTTTGTTGTCGGGGTCGTCACCGCCACCTAGGGTGGACGTCGGCTCGGGGAGGGGCGAGACGTGACCACTGATGACAACGACCTGCCGGTATGGGCACTCGCCACCGAGGTCGTGAGCGTGCCGGACGTGCTCGGCGGCGCGGGTATGACACCGGCCCGGCTCGCAGAATTGCGAACGGCCCTGGCGACACTCGCGGATTCCCCCATCGCCACGCTGGAAGCGCATCCGATTTCGACCAGACGCGATCGGAGCGGCGGAATTCCGCTGCACTCGGCCAGTCCGCTCGCTCAGCAGTTGTCGCAGCTCGTGACCCAGACAGCCAAGTCAGCGTCGCCGACGCTGAACGTCGCCGGCACTGGTGACGTGCTCTACCGGATGGTGGTGCCGGCCAAGGTTGCCGCACAGATGGGTAAAGGCCTTGTGAGGCCCATGGCAGCGAAGTCGATCGCAGGGGGTATTCGCGGCGCGCTGGTCGACTCCACCGGCATCGTGGCCCAACCCACGTTCGTCCCCGTTGCCGGCAAGGCCGCTGTTGCAGGTGCCGCGACCGGCTCGGCCACCACGGCTGGTGTGGCCGCGGCCGGCGCCGGCGCGTTGACCGTGGCCGCGCCGCTCGTGCTGATGGCCGTCGCGGTCGGCGTCAGCGCCTACGCTGATCACCAACGCCAGCAGGCGATCGAGCGACTCACCGACCTCCTGGAGCAGCTGCACGAG
Organism: Dactylosporangium sp. NPDC006015; assembly: GCF_040614215.1. NCBI lineage: Bacteria > Bacillati > Actinomycetota > Actinomycetes > Micromonosporales > Micromonosporaceae > Dactylosporangium > Dactylosporangium sp. NPDC006015. The sequence goes on along the minus strand of NZ_JBEXUD010000088.1, from coordinate 18,492 downwards.
GACAACCTCGAGAGGGAACGCAGCGAGTTGGACGGTTGTCGTGACGCGATCGACAAGGCGACGTCGATTCTGCTCGACCAGGGCAGGATCGGCCTGTCGTTAGGACTGGATTCCGCGTCGTACGCGATCAGCACAGCGATCGAACGAACCAGGCGCCGGCTCATGAAATGGCAGGATGCCCTAGCTGCGCTGCCCGGTGGCCCGGTCGAGATCGGTGCGTTGACGAAATCGTTCCCCGGTGTCGACGAGGAGGGCGGCGAATTCCGCGCGCACCTGGAGCTTGCCCGGCTCGTCATCGCTCTCAAACGCCGGGTGCTCGTGCTGCAAGCAGTTGAACACGCTCAGCTGGTGGGCGCGGACAATCCGTTCAAGAGTTTCATCGGGACATTGCAGGACGACGAGCGCCGTGTCGACGAGTTGGAGTCAGGCATCGACTCGGTCCTGCTTCGGCTGTCGACGATCGAGTTGAAGCGTTATGGCGGTTTCCGGAGCATCATGTTCACGCCGGGCGAGGTCGATGACCTGCTCAAGGCCGCATATCGCCTTCGCGACCTGGGCGGTGGCCTCAACGTGGGAGCCCACCAGGCCGACGTCGCGATCGAGATCGAACGAAGCGGCGACGGATCGCTCGTGGTGTTTCCCGCAGTCGCTGCCTAGCCTCGGCCCTTTCCGTGACCGGTGGGAGCCCGGTCACGGCCTCCGATCCAGCCCCGGCCGCCACGGTCTACGCCCCGCGGCGCCGCCACCTGGTGTCCACGCCGCGGAGCTTTGGCGCCTGGACCGCGACCAATACCGACGCCGGCCGCTGCTTCCGGCAACGTCCTCAGCCTGGCGCGAGCCGAGAGCCTGGCATGAGCGAAAAGGTCAGGTCTTGCCGTCCTGTTCCTGGGCGGCCTGCAGGGTGGAGGAGTGGGGGACCCAGTCGGCGAGGTGGACGGGGTGGCCGAGGGTGCGGAGCCTGGCGATGACCTCGGGGTCGTCGTCCACGACGACGGCGATCTGGGACTCGCGGGCCAGGAGGGACAGCTGGGCGGCCTTGAAGTCCTTCGCGGGGCGGCGGTCGCGGGCGGGGCGCATGAAGAGCAGGTCGGCGGGGAGGCCGGCTTGGCGGAGCCAGGCGTCGGTCACCGGGCGCAGGTGCTCGGGGCGGCCGGTGAGCCAGACGAGGACGTGGTCGGCGGCGTGCCGCAGGGCCAGCTCGACGCCCTCGGGGAGGACCGGGTCGCGGTCGGCGGCGGCGAAGAAGCGGGCCCAGTCCTTCGGGCGCTTGTCGAGGTGGCGGAGGCGGTGCCGGACGTCGGCGACCACTCCGTCGATGTCGAACACGGCGATGGCCGCGTCCCGCTGCGCTGGCGTGTCCACCGGGTCATCATGCCCGGCCGGGTGGGACGGCGTCACTTCAGAAACGGGAGACAACAGGAATTTCTGGAATGCCGGTTTCACCCCTGAGGAAGTATGCCAAGCGGACGTTTCCCCAGCTCAACGGGCGTAGTCTTCGGACCGGGCGAGGTAGGCCGCGGCAGAGCGGCCAGCAGGGGACACGGCCCAGCGTGGCGACGGCCCCACCGCGCCGATCGAAGGAGGTGTCCGCTTGATGCGGATCATGTTGGCCGGCCTCCGGGTCGCCCGAGTGGAAGCCTACGACCATGTGGCCGCCTGAGGCCGAGCGGTTCGCGGACCGGACGGCCGCGGGTCGCTTGCTCGGCACCGCCGTCGCCGCGCATCTGCGGCAGCTCGACATGACGCAGGCCCCGCTGGTGCTCGCGCTCCCCCGGGGCGGAGTCCCCGTCGGGTACGCGGTGGCGGAGACCGTCCACGCCGACTTCGACCTCATGGTCGCCCGGAAGATCGGGCTGCCGTGGCAGTCGGACCACGGGGTGGGCGCGATCGCCGAGAACGGGCCACCGGTGTTCGACCGCGGCGCGCTCGCGTGCGCCGGCCTGACCGTCAGCGACCTCGCGCCCGCGGTACAGCGGGAGCGGGTGGAGCTGCGGCGCCGGCAGGAGCGCTACCGCGGCTCGCGACCCGCGGCGGAGGTGACCGGACGCGTGGTCATCCTCGTCGACGACGGGCTCGCGACCGGGGTCACCGCGCGTGCGGCGGTCCGGGCACTGCAGACCCAGAAGCCGGCGCACATCGTGTTCGCGGCGCCGGTGTGTGCCGCGGAGTCGGTCGACCTGCTCGCCGGTGACGTCGACGCGGTCATCGACATCCACTCCCCCCGGGAGTTCCACGCTCTCGGCCTGTACTACACCGACTTCACCCCGGTCGCCGACACGGACGTCGCCGACATCTGCGCCATGGCGTGGGGCGCCATGAAGGTTGCCACGCCGGTCTGAAGGGCAACGCCCCGATACAACCAGTTCGCCGGAACGATGCGAGGACGCTCTATCCGCCGCCAGTGGGGTTTAACCCACCGGGGGCGGGTAGAGCGTCACCCCATGAGGGCGAGTCTTGCGGCAACCGTCGAGGTCCGCGGCGATGCGACCGTGGTGCACGTCGCCGGGAGCCTGGGCGTGAACACCGCGCCGGTGCTGCGCACCACCGTCCTGGAGTGCCTCGCCACGGAGCCCGCGCTCATCGTGCTCGACGTCGCGGAGCTGCGAACCCATGAGGACGTGGCGCTGACCGTGCTCCCCGCCCTCGCCCAGCACGCCGCGGCCTGGCCCGGCAGCGCGGTCAGCATGGCGGCCGCCCCCGCGCCGCTGCGGCACGCGCTGGACCGGATGGCGGTCGCGCGGCAGATCCCCCTCTTCGCGACCACCGATGCGGCGATCGCGCACGGCTGCGCCGGGGCGCCCGGCGGCGAGCCGCCCATGATGCGCGTCCGGCTCCAGCCGATGCTCGACGCGACCGCCGCGGCGCGGCACCTGGTGGACCGGGCCTGCCGGCTGTGGGGGGTGGCCCGGCTCGCCGACCTCGCCGAGCTCATCATCACCGAGCTGGTCAGCAACGGGGTGCGGCACGCGGGCACCGAGCTGGAGGTCCGCGTCAGCCTACGCCGCCACCAGCTGCACCTGTCGGTGCGCGACGGCAGCCACGCCCTGCCCGTCCGCGGCTCGTCCGACGACACCCTCGCCGAGGGGGGCCGCGGGCTGCTCGTGGTCGAGGCGCTCACCCAGCGCTGGGGTTGCACCCCCGTCCCCGACGGCAAGGTCGTCTGGGCGTCGCTGCGGGCGTAAATCCCGCGGCCACAAAGACAAAGGCGACCTCGCGCGCGCAGGAAAGGTCACCCACGACCTCACCCTTTCACATATTCATTGGCAATTCCCCCGTGCGTACAGTGACCGGGAAAGCAATTCCGCCCGGTTCCACGACCGCACGCTCAACCGCGAATCGCTTGCTGCGCAACGCGATGGGATAGGGGGGAGTCTCCACCATGGAGACAATGCCCATATATGAAGACCGATTTGAATCGGCACTTTCACTGGAATCCTGGCGCGAAGGAGACGAGGAGATCCTGCGCCCCTCGGGAGTGCTCGACCACGCGGCGAGCCTCGACCTGCGAATCCAGCTCAACCAGCGGCTCGACGCCGGACGGGTGCACCTGACCGTCGATCTCTCGCGGCTGCGGCTGCTGGACTGCGCCGCCGCCGACACGCTGCTGCGCGCGCAGCTGGAGGCCCAGGAGCGCGGCGGCGGCCTGCGGACCCCCGGCGCGTCGGACCTGGTGCTGGACGTCCTGGAGATCATCGGGGCGGCGAAACGCCTGCGTGCGTACGACGACCCACCGGTCGGCGCCCCACCACCAGTACACGACGAGGAAGAGCCGCAGAGCCAGTGGACGACCGTCAACGAGCTGCTGCGCCAGGCGGCCACGATGGACGTCAAGGACGCCAGGCGCGGCGCGCTGCGGCAGCGGGCCATCGAGCACAGCCTGCCGCTCGCCGACCGGCTGGCCCGCCGGTTCCACGGGATGGGTGAGTCGCCCGCCGACCTCAGCCAGGTCGCCGCGCTCGGGCTGATGAAGGCGATCGACGGCTTCGACCCCGACTACGGCACCGACTTCGGCGGCTACGCGACCCCGACGATCGTCGGGGAGCTGAAGCGGTACTTCCGCGACAAGGGCTGGGGGGTGCACGTGCCCCGGCGGCTCCAGGAGCTGCGGATCGAGATCAACCGGGTGCGGGACACGCTCGGGCAGCGGCTGGGGCGCTCGCCCACGCCGCGGGACGTCGCCGACCACCTCGGTGTCGCCGAGGACCAGATCCTGGAGGCCCTGGTGGCCTCTTCGGCATACCGGCCGGTGTCGCTGTTCGCGCCGCTCGGCGGGGACGACGACGCGGGCACGCTCGCCGACGTGCTCGGCGACGACGACCGCGACATCGACGGCGTCGAGTTCCGCCAGGCGGTGAAGCCGCTGATCGCCCGCCTACCGGAGCGGGAGCGGCGGATCCTGTCGCTGCGCTTCTACGGCAACCGTACCCAGGCGCAGATCGCCGCCGACCTCGGCATCTCGCAGATGCACGTGTCGCGGTTGCTGTCTCGGACCCTGGAAGGATTACGCCGGGCGCTGCTGGACGGTTGAGATCTCGACGCGCCGGGTAGGAGGCGGCGTGTCTGAAGGGGGAATTGTGACGGAGCTCCACACGGTGGAGATCGCCGCCGTCCTGCGCCAGCTCACCGCGCGCCTGATCGCCAGCGACGACCTCGACGAGGCCCTGGAGGACCTCGTCGAGACCGCTGCCGACCTGGTGGACGGGGCGTCGTGGTGCGCGGTCACGCTGGTGCGGGCAGGGGGGCCGTCGACCGCCGCGGCGTCGCCGGAGCTGCCTGCCGAGCTCCACGACAGCCAGTACCACAGCGGCACCGGCCCGTCGATGGAGGCGATCCGCACCCGTGACCTCATCGTCAGCGCCGACCTGTCGTCGGACGATCGCTGGCCGGGGTGGCGCGAGCACGCGCTCTCGGCCGGCGTGCACGGTGTGCTGACCGTCCCTGTCGACATCGACGAGCAGGTCATCGGGGCCTTGACGGTGTACGCGGCCCAGCCCGGCCGCTTCACCCCCGACGCGGGGCTGACGGCGATGCTCATCGCCGAGCACGCCGGCCTCCTGCTCGCCGCGGTCCTCGACCGGGGCCGGCAGGCCGACCTGCACGCCGAGCTGACCGAGGCCCTGGCCGACGGCGAGACCGTCAACCGGGCCATCGGGATCATGATGGTGCAGCGGGCCTGCTCGTCGGAGGCGGCCCTGGAGGTGCTGCACGGCACCGCGAGCCGGCTCGGGCTGCCGCTCGCCACGGTCGCGCAGCGCCTGGTCGAGACGGTCGAGCGCCGCGCGACGGTGGCCTGAACCGGGTGAACATACGGCCGCACCGGCCCGCCATCCGTGGCGACACCGGTGCGGCCGAGCCCGTGCTGGTTCAGACGGTGAGGGTCCAGCTGTTCAGGTAGCCGGTGTTGCCCTTGTACGAGTCGCGCACCCGCAGCTTCCAGGTGCCGTTCTTCAGGCGGCTCGACAGGTTCACGGTGTAGGCGGCGTCGAGGTTCTTCGCCTTGTCCTTCGAGTTCGCGGCCTTGAGGCGCTTGACCGAGCCGTTCGGCGCGATCAGCTCGACCACCAGGTCGCCACGCTTGGCGTGCACGACGTGCACCTCGACGCGGGCCTTCGCCGACGCCTTGCCGGCGCAGCCGCTGACCACGACGGCGGTGGTGACGGTCCCGCGGTCGCGGATCGTCACGTCGGCCGCGTTGGTCCGCACGTTGCACGGCGCGACCGGGGCGGGCGCGGCGACCACCGCGACCGGAGGCTGGGTCACGGGCTGCTGGGTGACGGGGGCCGGACCGGCCACGGCCGGCGCCTGCAGCAGCCGGTTCGGCGAGCCGGTGCCCGGGTTGCCGACGACGTTCGCCACCGACGAGGCCAGCAGCGCGCTCTGCACCTGCGCCGGGGTCGCCGACGGGAACGCCGACAGGTACAGCGCCGCGGCGCCGGTCACGTGCGGCGACGCCATCGAGGTGCCACTCATGATCGCGGAGCCGGTGTCGCCGCTGTTGCTCGCCGAGGTGATCGCGACGCCGGGCGCGAACAGGTCGACGCAGGCGCCGTAGTTGGAGAACGAGGCCCGGTTGTCGCTCGAGTCGGTCGCGCCGACCGTGATCGCCTCGCCGGTGCGGGCGGGGGAGACACCGCAGGCGTCGACGTTCTCGTTGCCGGCGGCGAGCACGTACGTGACGCCGGAGGCGATCGAGCTGCGCACCGCCTGGTCGAGCGCGGGGCTGGTGGAGCCGCCGAGGCTCATGTTGACGACCGCGGGCTTCTGCGCGTTGGCGGTCACCCAGTCGATCCCGGCGATGATCCCGGAGTAGCTGCCGGAGCCGTTGCAGTCCAGGACCCGGACGCTGACGATGTTCACGGCCTTCGCGACGCCGTAGGTGCTGCCGCCGACCGTGCCCGCGACGTGGGTGCCGTGGCCGTGGCAGTCGCTCGCGTCGGTGTCGTTGTCGACGAAGTCGTAGCCGGAGCGGGCCCGGCCACCGAACTCGCCGTGCGTCAGGCGGACGCCGGTGTCCAGCACGTACGCGGTGACGTTGGCGGCGCTGCCCTGGTAGGTGTAGGTGCCGTCGAGCGGGCGGTTCGCCTGGTCGATGCGGTCCAGCCCCCACGGCGCGCCGGCCTGGCTGCCTTCCAGCGAGACGGTGCGGTCCTGCTGCACGTACTCGACGAGCGGGTTGGCGGCGAGCCGCCTGGCGCCGCGCTCCGTCAGCTGCGCCGAGAACCCCTTCAGCGTGCTGCCGAAGGAGCGCTTGACCTGCCCGCCGAAGCGGTCGGCGAGCCGGCTGGCACTGCTGGCCGTGTCGCTCGCCGCGACCGTGTCCTTGAGGACGACGATGTACCGGTCGCGGATCGCCCCCGGCTTGCCGGCGTCGCGGATCTGCCCCTCGGCCGGGGCGGCCAGCGCCGGCGTGCCGGCGGCCACGACACCGGCGACTGCGGCAGCGGCGACGAAGGTGGCGCGCAGGGTGCTTCGCATCTGGCAGGACCCTCCCGAACTGGTGACGTGCTTGCTTCACCAAGGTTCGGGAGCGGCCGGTGCGGCACCGGTTCGCCGCGGGTTGCCGTGCGGTTGCTCAGTGCGAGAGGCAGTTGATGGTGGCCAGGAGGCTGTTGAGGGGACGGCCGTGGGTGAGCTTCGTGTCGGCCAGGGACAGCCCGTGCACCGACGTGGCGTGCGGCGCGTTGGCGCTGTAGAACACCACGGGCAGGTCCGCGGTCGCCTGGTGGCCGCGGAACAGGTCGAGCAGCTCGTCGCCGTCGACCCGCGGCAGGTGCAGGTCGAGCACGGCGACGTCGAAGTGCGGCTGATCCGCCGCGACGTCGAGCGCCTCCTGTGGCGTGGCGGCGGTGATCACGTGGTGACCCCCGATCTGCAACCGGATCGCGGTGGTCTCGCGGATGTCCACGTCGTCGTCGACGAGCAGCACTCGTGCCATGGCAGCAGGGTTCCCTTCCCGGCGGATCACAACCGTCCCATCGGTTGCCTCATCGGTCAGGGGACCCCGCCACGTGAACCAACTCGCGTCAGGAGCTCGACCGGCGGCGGCGCATCACGATCACGATCACCACGATGGCGATGATCACCACGACGCCGCAGCAGCAGGCGCCGATGAGGCCGCCGCCGCTGGTCTTCACCTTCGGCTTCTTCTTCGCCAGCTCGCCGGTGACTTCGAGCACCGACGGGTGGAGGTAGCTGACGACGTACGCGAACAGAGCGGTCATCCCGTCAAGGTAACCGGTTCTGTCACGCTCGAACCCAGGCCGTCGTGTCGGGTGGCAGACTCCCGTCCGCGGCCAGATCGCCGCTGGCGAGCAGGACCTCACCCGGCGGCAGCGGGGCGGGCACCTGTCCGAAGTTCGTGATCACCCGGATCCCGCCGTTGCGGAAGTCGACCAGGTCGTCCGCCGTGTTCCACTCGAGGACGCCGCGGCCCAGCTCGTACGAGCGACGCAACCGCAACGCCTCGGTGTAGAGCGACAGGGTCGAGCCCGGCACGCCGCGCTGGGCGTCGGCGGCGAAGCGGCCCCAGTCGGCGGGCTGCGGCAGCCACGACGCGGCGGTCGGCCCGAAGCCGAACGACGGCGCGTCCGCCTCCCACGGCACCGGCACCCGGCAGCCGTCGCGGCCCCGGACCTCGTGCCTGGAGCGGAACCAGGTCGGGTCCTGCCGCTCGTCGTCGGGCAGCGTCGTGTGCTCCGGCAGGCCGAGCTCCTCGCCCTGGTACACGTAGGCGGAGCCGGGCAGCGACAGCATCAGCATCGTGGCGGCGCGGGCCCGGCGCAGGCCGAGCGCCTCGTCGGGCTGCGGGTCGCCGACGCCGATGCCGCCCTGCGTGCTGTACCCCGGCTCGAAGCCGAGGCGGGACGCGTGCCGCACCACGTCGTGGTTGGACAGCACCCAGGTGCAGACGGCGCCGACGGGGGCGACGCCCGCGATCGACTCGGTGATCGCGGCGCGCTGGTCGGCGGCGGTCCACGGGGCCATCAGGTAGTTGAAGTTGAACGCCTGGTGCATCTCGTCGGGGCGGATGTAGCGGGCCATCCGCTCCGCCGGCGACACCCACGCCTCGCCGACCATGATCCGGTCGCCGTCGTAGGAGTCCAGGACCCGCCGCCATTCGCGGTAGATGTCGTGGACGCCGTCCTGGTCCCACATCGGCGGGGTGCGGTGCTCGGCGCCCGGGCTGGTGATCGGCACCTGCGCCTCGGTCCAGTCGGGCAGGCCGCTCTCCTTGATCAGCCCGTGCGCGACGTCGACGCGGAAGCCGTCGACGCCCCGGTCGAGCCAGAACCGCAGCACGTCGACGAACATCTGCCGGACCTCGGGCAGGTCCCAGTTGAGGTCGGGCTGGCTGGTGTCGAACAGGTGCAGGTACCACTCGCCGTCGGGGACGCGGGTCCAGGCGGGTCCGCCGAAGACGCTCTGCCAGCCGTTGGGCGGCAGCTCGCCGTCGGGGCCCAGGCCCTTGCGGAAGTGGTACCGCTCCCTCGCCTGGCTTCCCGGGCCCGCGGCGAGGGCCTCCTTGAACCACACGTGCTCGCTGGAGGTGTGGTTGGGCACCAGGTCGACGACGACCCGCAGGTTGCGGGCCTTCGCCGCGACGACCAGCGCGTCGAAGTCCGCCAGGGTGCCGAACCGGGGGTCGACGTCGCGGTAGTCGGCGACGTCATACCCCGCGTCGTGCTGCGGCGAGGGGTAGAACGGCGACATCCACAGCGCGTCGACACCCAGCTCGGCGAGGTGGTCGAGGCGCGACGTGATGCCGCGGAGGTCTCCCATACCGTCGCCGTCCGCGTCCGCGAACGAGCGTGGGTAGACCTGATAGATCACGGCATCGCGCCACCAGACCAGCGAACTCACCCCTTGACTCCTCCGGCCAGCAGGCCGCGTACGAAATATCTCTGCAGCGACAGGAACACGATGATCGGGATGACCATCGAGACGAACGCCCCGGAGGTCAGCCGCTGCCAGTCGTTGCCCCGGGTGCCGGCCAGCTCGGCGAGCCGCACCGTCAGCGGACGGGTGTCCGGCCCGGACGTGAACACCAGACCCACCAGTAGATCATTCCAGATCCACAGGAACTGGAAGATCGTGAGGGAGGCGAGCGCCGGCGTGATGAGCGGCAGCACGACGCGCCGGAACGTCATCGCCGGGCCGGCACCGTCGACCCTGGCCGCCTCGAACAGGTCCTTCGGCAGCTCCGACATGAAGTTGTGCAGCAGGAACACGCCGAGCGGCAGGCCGAAGCAGGTGTGCGCGAACCACACGGCGAAGAAGCCGCCGCCCCACTTGGTGTAGTCGCCCAGCAGCTGCAGCAGCGGGATGAGCGCCATCTGCAGCGGCACGATCTGCAGCGTGAACACGCCGACGAAGATCCAGTCCCGGCCGCGGAAGTTGAGCCAGGACAGCGCGTAGGCGGCCATCGCCGCCAGGCTGACCGAGAACACCACGGCCGGCACGGTGATGACCAGCGAGTTGATGAAGTAGCTGGCCAGCCGGCCGGAGCTCGCCGAGGTGCCGAAGACGACCTCGTTGTAGTTCTCCAGGGTCAGGCTGGGGTTGCTGAAGAACTTCCACCAGCCCGTGGTCTTGATGTCCTCCTCGGGCCGCAGCGACGAGACGAACAGCCCGAACGTCGGGATCGTCCAGACGATCGCGATCACGATCGCCACGGCGCTGGCCACGCGGGAGGTCAGCTTGCGGCGGACCCGGGCGGCCATCGTGTCCTCGCCGCCGTGCCCGTTCTTGTACAGCGGGCCGGCCTCGGCCTTCCTCAGGTTCGCGGCCTGGTTCGTGGCTTTGTTCTTGTCCTCGTTCTTGTCGAGGGAAACGTCGCTCATCGGATCTCCGCTCGCTTCCGCAGCTGCCGGACCTGGTAGGCGACGACCGGCACGACGAGCAGGAACAGCACGACGGCGAGCGCGGCACCGCGCCCCTCACCGCTGGGGTCGTCACTGAGCCGGAAGGCCTGGTTGTACATCTCGAAGGCGAGCACGCTGCTCTTGAAGTTGCCGTTGGTCGACGTCCGGACGATGTCGAAGACCTTCAGCGTGGCGATGGTGATGGTGATGGTGACCACCACGACCGCCGGCCGGATGCTCGGCATCGTGACCTTCCAGAACATCTGCCACGGGTTGGCGCCGTCGAGCTTGGCCGCCTCGACGATCTCGGCCGGGATCGCCTTGATCGCGGCGGACAGGATGACCATCGCGAAGCCCGCCTGGATCCAGATCATCATGACGATCATGTAGAACGTGTTGCTCGGCGAGCTGGTGAGGAACTGCTGGGGTTCCATGCCGAACCACACGAGGATCTGGTTCAGCAGGCCGATCTGCTCCTGGTCCGCCTCGCGGAACGCGTAGATGAACTTCCAGATGATCGTGGCGCCGACGAGCGAGATCGCCATCGGCATGAAGATGAGCGACTTGGCGATGCCCTCGCCGCGGGCCTTGTCGACCAGCACGGCGTAGATCAGGCCGAACGCGGTCGCGAGCAGCGGCACGCACACCACCCAGAACAGGGTGTTGCGCAGCATGATCAGTGTGTCGTCGTTGGTGACGATCCAGCTGTAGTTGTCCAGCCCCACGAACGAGCCGCGGGAGTTGTTGTAGAACGACAGCGTGACCGTGCGGACCAGCGGGTAGAGCAGCCCGACACCGAGCAGGACGAGCGCCGGGCCGAGGAAGCCCAGCATCTGCAGCCGTTCCTTGCCCTTCCCCCATCTGGGCAGGATGTCGAGCACGAACAGCAGGCCGCCGACCACGGCGATGAAGGCGCCGATGAACAGCAGAGCCGGCCAGATCTTGGCGATGTCTTCGGAGAAGTCATATTCCATGGGGGTGTCCTCCGACCGGCCGGCACCGGCGCCGCTGCGCTGGCTTCCGCCTACGCCTGCGAGCGCCGGTGCCGGACCTCAGTTCACTACTTGGGCCAGGTGCTTTCGATGTAGTCCAGCGTCGCCTTGGTGTCCTTGGTGCCGTTGATCCAGTCGGTCATGCCGGTCCAGAAGGACTTCGAGCCGACCGCGGCGGGCATCAGGTCCGAGCCGTCGAACCGGGCCACGGTGGCCGGGTCCTGCAGGATCTTCACCGACAGCTGGTCGATCGTGCCCTTGACCAGGCTGACGTCGAGGTTCTTGTTGGCCGAGATCCAGTCACCGAGCTTGGCCTTGCTGTTGGCCCACTCGGCGGAGGCGAGGTAGGTCTGCACCTTGACGACCTCTTCGCGGTCGGAGAACGCGGAGACGAACTCGCCGGCGACCAGGACGGGCTTGCCCTTGGAGGGGTCCACGGCCGGGAAGTAGAAGGCGAAGACGTCGCCGTCCTCGGCCACGTTCGTGCCCTTCGCCCACTGGTTGGAGTAGAAGTTGGCCTGGCGGTGCAGACCGCACTTCTTGTCCTTGACCGGCAGGCCACCCTCCTGGAACGAGGTGGTCACGATGGTCTTCGGGTTGCCCACGTACTTGGGGTTCTTCAGGATCGACGCGGTCCGCTCGGCGGCCGAGACGATGCGCGGGTCGTTGAACGGGATCGTGTGGTTGACCCACTGGTCGTACACGTCCGGACCCTGGTCGCGCAGGACGATGTCCTCGATCCAGTCGGTGGCCGGCCAGCCGGTCGCGTCACCGGACTCGATGCCCGCGCACCACGCCTTGATGCCGGTCGCAGCGATGTCGTCGGAGAGCTTGATCATCTCATCCCACGTGGTGGGGATCTTGTAGCCCTTCTCCTTGAACAGCTGCGGCGAGTACCACACCAGCGACTTCACGTTCGCGCCCAGCGGCACGCCGTAGACCTTGCCGTTGACGGTGGCGTACTTGGCCCAGTCCTTCGACCAGTTCTTGTCGAGGTTGGCCTTCACCGGCGCGGGCAGCTCCTTGAGCTGGTTCTTCGTCGCGAACGAGGCCAGCAGGCCCGGCTGCGGGAAGACCGCGATGTCCGGCGGCTGACCTCCGTCGGCGCGCACCTTGATCTGGGTCTCGAACTCGCCGGACCCCTCGTAGTCGATCTTGATGTTGGTGCACTCTTCGAACTGCTTCCACGAATCCGTCAGCTTGGTGGCCTCGGCGTCGCGGATCGTCGCATAGATCGAGACGGTCTTCTTCTTGTCGACCTTGTATTGCGCGTAGGGCGCGCACTCGGGCTTGTCGGCGTTGGATGTGCCGGTGTCGCCGGCATCGTCGCCGCAAGCGGCGGCGATGAGTGCCAGCGCGGCCACACCGGCGAGCGCGAACGCCCGACGCCGCCTCGAAAGGACAGCCATGGTTAGCCTCCTTTGGCTAGACCCGGTCCGGGCGAACAGCTCCGCCCACGTACCGGTGTGCTGTGTCCCTCGGATGTAAGCGTTTGCAAGGTCGGTTTGTCGAGCCCTTCGGGACTATTGATCGATAACGAGTTAGCAACACGGTGGACACATTGCCTTTGCCGTCAGTGTTGCTAGCCTCCCCGTGTGGCCGACGTTCCCGTGCCCGTGAGCATGGAGGACGTGGCCCGGCTGGCCGGGGTCTCCACCGCCACCGTGTCACGCACCCTCCGAGGGCTGCCCAACGTCTCCGACGAGACGCGCGACCGCGTGCTGCACGCCGCGGCGTCGCTGTCGTACGTCGTCTCACCGATCGCCTCCCGCCTCGCCAGCGGCCGCACCCACACCGTCGGGGTGATCGTCCCGTACGCCGCCCGCTGGTTCTTCGGGCAGATCGTCGCCGGCGCCGAGTCCGTGCTGCGCGAGCACGACCTCGACCTGCTGCTGTACAACCTCGGCGACGCCGCGGCCAGGCAACGCTTCTTCGGCCAGCTCCCGCTGCGCCGCCGCGTCGACGCCGTCCTCGTGGTCGCCATGCAGTTCAGCGACCCCGAGATCGCCGACCTGCGCAGCCTCGGCGTCCCGATCGTCGCCGTCGGCCACGACGTGCCCGGCGCCGGCTGCGTCCGTATCGACGACGTCGCCGCCGCCTCCTCCGCCGTCCAGCACCTCCTCGGCCTCGGCCACCGCCGCATCGGCATGATCTCCACCTACGCCGACCAGGCGATGTTCCTTCCCGTCGCGCACGAGCGCCGCCGCGCCTACCTCGACACCCTCACCGCCGCCGGCGTGCCCTTCTGCGAAGAGCTCGTCATGTCCGTCCCGCACGGCCTCGACGGCGGCGAACAGGCCATGCGCCGCCTCCTCGCCCTCCCCGACCCACCCACCGCCGTCTTCGCCGAGTCGGACGAACTGGCCTTCGGCGCCCTCTCGGCCCTGCGCCGCACCGGCCGCCACGTCTCGGTCATCGGCTTCGACGACCACGAGCTGAGCGCCCTCCTCGACCTCACCACCGTCCGCCAGCGCGTCTTCGAGCAGGGCGTCCTCGCCGCCGGCATGCTCCGCCGCGCCATGACCGTCAGTGACTGGACCCCCGAAGAGCTCCTCATGCCCACCACCCTCGTCCTACGGGCCTCTACCTGGCCCGTTGCGGTTAGGACTGCACGGACCGGGTAGCTCGCGGGCCGTTGGATTTCCTTCGGGAGTACCTCAGGGGGTTAGTGACATGACCGAGATGCCGGTTACCTGGGAGCAGCCGGACGACGAGCTCGAGGACCTGATCGGCCCCGACACCGACCTGTTGGAACAGGAGCCGGAGCAACCTACACCGACGGACTTCTTCTGGGAGGACGACGAGGAGTAACGCAGCGCACAGGCCGGACGGGGGTATCTCGTTTTTGGGGCGCGCGAAGGGCGTGCTAGAGTTTCCTCCGTTCAGCCAGGCGCCGCTAGCTCAACTGGCAGAGCAGCAGACTCTTAATCTGCGGGTTGTAGGTTCAAGTCCTACGCGGCGTACAGCACTAAAGGCCCAGGCCACGGCACTCCTGCCGGACCTGGGCCTTTCCCATTGCCGAGCCGTGCCGCCACCGGCCCGGCGGCCAGCAGGCCCCGCCACCGCGGCACGCGAACCGGGCCGCGAGGGCCCCGGCGCCCGGACGCCGGCCGGCGTGATCCCGACTCCAGGGTGTCACCGCCCTGCGGCGCGACCGAGCCTCCGCCGGCGAATTCAGGTAAGGCTGTGCGGCCTTCAGCACGAAGCAGGCCACGCCGGCCGTGGCCAGTTTCTGTCCACAGTAGACGCCACGGCTCAGGGGGTCGGGGTGAGCTGGGTGGTCAGCAGCGTCTGGAGGGCGGGGGCGGGCATGGGGCGGGCGAAGAGGAAGCCCTGGGCGTAGCCGCAGTCGAGCTCGCGGAGTGCGGCGGCCTGCTCGTCGGTCTCGACGCCCTCGGCGACGGGCTGGAGGTACAGGCTGCGGGCCAGCTCGACCACGGCGCGGAAGAGGGCCTTCTCCTGGCGGTCGGCGACGCGGGAGACGAAGGCGCGGTCGATCTTCAGGACGTCGATGGGGAGGGTGCGCAGGTAGGCCAGGGAGGAGTAGCCGGTGCCGAAGTCGTCGATGGCGATGCGGATGCCGTGGGCGCGGAGGCGGGCGAGGCGGCGGCTGACGGCCTCGGTCTCCTCGACGGTGGCGGTGACCAGGACGGTCTCGGTGATCTCCAGGACCAGGGCGGCGCCGGGCAGGCCGGTGCGCTTGAGGGTGGCGAGGACGTCGTCGGCGAAGGAGGGGGCGCGCAGCTGGCGGCCGGAGACGTTGACGGTGACGGAGATGCCGTGCGTGGCGTGCCAGGCGCGGGCGTCGGTGCAGGCGCGCTCCAGGACCCAGGCGCCGAGCCGGCCGATCAGCCCGGTCTCCTCGGCGACGGGCACGAACCGGGCCGGCGAGACGGCCGTGCCGTCGGGGGTGGTGAAGCGCAGGAGGGCCTCGACGGCGGCGACCCGGCCGGTGTGGATGTCGACGACGGGCTGGTAGTGCACGGCGAAGCCCCCCGTGCCGGCAACTGTGCCGGCGACTGTGCCGTCGACCGCGGCGCGGAGCTGGTCGGCGAGGGCGGCATGCGCGAGGTGGTCGGCGCGCAGCTTCGGGTCGTAGCGCTCGGCACGGTTGCGGCCGGCGTCCTTCGCGGCGTAGAGGGCCAGGTCGGCGTTCTGCAGCGCCTCGCCGGTGCTGGCGGGGGAGCCGGAGTAGACGCCGACGCTGGCGGTGAGACGCAGCTCGCGGCCGTCGACGAGGTACGGGCACGCCAGGTCGGCGACGCACCGGGCGGCGAGGTCGTCGAGGCCGGCCAGGTCGGGGGAGACGACCGCGAACTCGTCGCCGCCGAGCCGGGCGAGCAGGTCGCCGGGGCCGGCGAGGGCGCGCAGCCGGGCGGTCGCCTGCAGCAGCAGCTCGTCGCCGGCGGGGTGGCCGAGGGTGTCGTTGACGTCCTTGAAGCCGTCGAGGTCGACGATGAGCAGCCCGATGCCGGCCTCGGCGGCGATGCCGGCCTGGAGCCGGGTGCGGAACTCCTCCCGGTTGGCCAGGCCGGTCAGCACGTCGTGCTGGGCGCGGAACGCCAGCTCCCGCTGCAGGGAGGTGCGCTCCCGTAGTGCCCGGCCGAGGCGCAGCACCATCAGCACCATGAGCACCGCGGTGAGCGCGGCCGGGACGAGGGCGTGCGACCACGAGCCGGCGCCGCGGTGCAGGGCGATGTCGGCGATGAGGACGGCGGGTCCGAGCACCGCCAGGGCGATGAAGCCGCCGATCGGGGTGGCGCTCTCGTCGGTGGTGCGGGCGCTCCCGCCCACGTCGCGGATGCCGGGGTGCAGGCACGCCGCGGCGAGCAGGAAGCTCCACGTGAGCCATCCGACGGAGGTCACGGAGCTGACGACCGCGCCGCCGCGGCCCCACACGTACATGACGACGTAACAGGCGTCGGTGAGGAGCATCGCCGCGGTCGAGGCGATGAGCAGGCCGGACGCGACACCGGGGCGGACCGCGAACGCGACCCGCAGCAGCATCGACACAACCAGCAGGTCGCAGACGGCGAGGCCGGTGATGCCGGCGGTGGACGCCTGGTCGAGGCCGGCCCGGGACAGCAGCGGATACAGCACGAACGCCCACGCCGGCTGCGCCATGCCGATGAGCGCGATGGCGGCGTCGAGCAGCCGCGTCGAGGACCATGGCCGCAGGCGGCGGGCGAGCAGCCACAGCGCGACGCCGGTCAGCGGGTAGCACAGCAGGTAGCCCGCCTCGGCCTCCGGCGACAGCGCGGGGGCCGCGGTCGTGACGGCGGTCGTGACGGTGGAGGTGCCGACGCCGGCGACCAGCAGCCAGTACACGGCGGCGGGGTCCGGCCGGTGCCGGCGCAGCCCGGCCACGGCGGCGCCGAAGCAGGCGGCCTGCACCGCGACCCAGAACACGCCGAAGCCTTCCGGGTGCGCGGCGGCGGCCACGGCGGACGCCACGGCGGCGCACGTCAAGAACCACAGCCAGATCCTCACGCTTCCATTCAGCAGGATACGGGGTGCGGGCAGGTTGCACCCTTGGGTGCGAATGGCGAGTGAAGCGCTTTCTGCCCTAATTGCGCGGCCTATAGTCCTTTTTGTGGATACCGGCAGGCGTGGCGACCGGACGACCCGCCTGCTCCTGTTCGCGGCCGTCCTGCTGCTCGCCTCCGGCGTGGTCGCCGGTGGCGTGACGGCCTGGAGCTGGTGGGGCCGGGTCCGCGCCGTCCACGCCGCGCAGGAGCGGCTCGCCGCCGAGTGGGCCTCACCGGCCCGGCGGTCCGACGCGGCCGTGGCCGCCGCCGCGGGAGCCGCCGGCCGGCGCCCGCCGGCCCCGATGGCGCTCGCGGGCGAGCCGCGCGGCGATGGCGGTCCGGTGGCGGTGCTGCACGTACCGACGCTGCGGTTGAAGCTCTTCGTGGTCGAAGGGTCCGACGACGCGCACCTCATGCTCGGCCCCGGCCACATCCCCGGCACCGCCGCGTTCGGCGAGACCGGCAACGCGGGCATCGCCGGGCACCGCTACCCGGGCGTCTTCTGGGACCTCGGCGAGCTGGAGGTCAGCGCGCCGGTCGTGGTCGAGACCCGCGACACCTGGCTCGTCTACCGGGTCGTCGAGGCGCGCGTGGTGCGGCCGGAGCAGAGCGAGGTGCTCGCGCCGCCCGCGCCCGGCGCCGGGCCGCTGCTCACCCTCGTCACCTGCGAGCCGAAGCTCAGCACGTCGCGCCGGCTGATCCGGCAGGCCACCCTGGTGCGCCGCGATCCGGTGGACGGTCCACGCCCGGCAGAGCTGCAATACCCTACGTGACGGTCTGCTTACCGTAGCGCCACGAATCTCCTTGACCGGCACCCGAACGTGCCGATTGTCCCTGTGAGTTCGGCCGGTTCCGGGGTGCTTCGCCGGGCCGTGGCCCGACGCGTGGTTTGTCCCGGTGAGGGCTGAAGGGAGCCTGGCCGTGAGCGACTTGGGTGACATCGTTCAGGAGTTTCTCGTCGAGTCACACGAGAACCTGGACCAGCTGGACCGGGACCTGGTGGCGCTCGAAGCGGCACCGGGATCGCGGGAGCTGCTGTCGTCGATCTTCCGCACCATCCACACGATCAAGGGCACCTCAGGTTTCCTGGCGTTCAACCGCCTGGAGAAGGTGACCCACGTCGGCGAGTCGCTGCTGTCCCGGCTGCGCGACGGCGCGCAGGGCATGACGCCTTCGACGACCGACGCGCTGCTGCGGATGGTCGACACGGTCCGCGGGCTGCTGTCGGAGATCGAGGAGCACGGGCAGGAGCTCGAGGGCGACGACTCGGGCGTGATCGCCGCGGTGAACGCCTGTATCACCGACGGGTCGGCGCCCGCTCCCGCTGCCGCCGTTCCCGCTGCCGCCGCTCCCGCTCCCGCCCCCGCTGCCGCCGTCCCCGCGCCTGACGCCGTGCCGCCGGCCGTGTCGGGCACCGTCGTCGACCCGACGCCGGCCGTCGAGGTCGTGGTGGTCGAGCCGGTGGTCGTCGTCGAGGCCGCCCCTGCCCCGACCCCCGCCGCCCCTGCTCCCGCCCCCGCCACCCCTGCTCCCGCCCCCGCCCCGGCTGCCGCTGCTCCCGCGCCCGCCGCGGCCGTGCCCGCTGCTGTGCCCGCCGCCGCGCCTGCCGCC
>NZ_JBEXUD010000087.1:0-27083 GCF_040614215.1 Dactylosporangium sp. NPDC006015 | reverse complement strand
GGAGTGGTTGCGTGTTCGGGGCTTGTCGGTGTCGGTGCGTCGGATGTTCGAGGCGCCGACCCCGGCGGGTCTGGCCGCGGCCGCGGGGGCGCCGGCGGTGGTGGTGCCGGCGAATCTGATCCCGGCGGGTGCGCAGGTGATCACGCCGGAGATGTTGCCGTTGGTGGAGCTGACGGAGGTGGAGATCCGGGCGGTCGTCGGCACGGTGGAGGGCGGCGCGGCCAACGTCGCCGACATCTACCCCCTGGCCCCGCTGCAGGAAGGCCTGCTGTTCCACCACATCCTCGCCGACGGCGGCGACGACGCCTACGCCGTGCCCCGGGCGTTCGAACTGCCCGACCGCGCGACCCTCGACGCCTTCGTGGCCGCGCTGCAACAGGTCATCGACCGGCACGACGTGTTCCGGACGTCGATGGTGTGGGCGGGTCTCCGCGAACCGGTCCAGGTCGTGTGGCGCACGGCAACCCTGCCCGTCATCCAGGTCGACCTCCCGGACGACGTGGAGGACCCGGCGGCCGCACTGCTGTCCGTCGTGGGATGGGCGATGGACCTGGGCCGCGCCCCGCTGATCGACGTTCACGTCGCCGACACGCCCAGCGGCCGCCTCGTTGTCCTGCTCCGCATCCACCACCTGGTGGAGGACAACACCGCGGCCCAGATCGTGTACAACGAGGTCGGGGCCATCCTGGAGGGCCGCGCCGACGAGCTCACCACCCCCCTGCCGTTCCGCACCTTCGTCGCCCAGGCCAGGGCCAGCCTGCGCGGAAGCGACCACGAACAGTACTTCCGCGACCTGCTGGCCGGCATCGACGAGCCGACCGCGGCGTTCGGCGTCACCGACGTGCGCAGCGACGGCTCCGGCCTGGAACGGGCCGGCCACATCCTCGACCCGGACCTGGCCGCACGACTGCGCGCCGCGGCCGTGCGCGTGGCGGCCAGTCCGGCGACGGTCATGCACGTGGCCTGGTCGCGGGTGCTCGCGGCGGTGGCCGCCCGCGAAGACGTGGTGTTCGGCACGCTGCTGTTCGGGCGGATGGCCGCCGGTGCCGACCATGTGGGCCTGTTCATCAACACCCTGCCGGTGCGGCTGCGAACCGGTGACCTCGACGTCGTGGCGGCGATCGCCGCGATGCGCAGCCAACTGGCCGGCCTGCTCGAGCACGAGCACGCGCCGCTGGCGTTGGCGCAGCGCGCGAGTGGCGTCTCGGCCGGCGCGGCGCTGTTCAACTCGCTCTTCAACTTCCGGCACAACAGCATCGACCGGACCCAGGAGGCTGCGGCCGCCGACGACGGCACCACGGTCGCGATCCGGCAGCTGTTCCTGCGCGAGCGCACGAACTACCCGGTGACGGTGTCCGTCGACGACGACGGCGAGGGATTCGGACTGGTCGTCGACACGGCCACGCCGATCGACCCGCGCGCCCTGATCGGCATGATCGTCACCGCCGTCGCCGGTCTGGTGTCGGCGCTGGAGAGGAGCCTCGAGGGCGGACCGGCGGCGCCCCTGTCGGCGGTGCCGGTGCTCGACGCCGCCGAGCTGCAGCGGGTCGTGTCCGAGTGGAACGCCCCCACGCTCGACGTGCCCGCCGAGACGATCCCGAGGCTGTTCGAGGCGCAGGTGGCCCGGACACCGGACGCGATCGCGCTGGTGTGCGATGGGACGACGGCCACCTACGCGGAGCTCAACTCCCGGGCGAACCGCGTGGCCCGGCTGCTCATCGAAGACGGAGTCCGGGCCGAGTCAGTCGTGGGCGTCTGCCTGCCGCGCGGCGCGGACCTGATCGTCGCCCTGCTGGCCGTGTGGAAGGCGGGCGGCGCGTACCTGCCGATCGACCCGGCGTTGCCCGCCGAACGGGTGTCGCTGATGCTGTCGGACGCGGGCGCGACGCGCGTCCTGACCGATGCCGCATCTGCCGGGCTCGTGTCCGGCGTGCCGGCCGTCGTGTTGGACGACCCCACGGTGGTGGCGGCGCTGAGGTCGACGTCCGATGCGGGCGAGGCGGTGTGGGCCGGGCCGGACGGCGCGGCGTATGTGATGTTCACGTCGGGCTCGACCGGCGCCCCGAAGGGCGTGGTGGTCACCCACCGGAACGTGGTGGGCCTGTTCACCGCGACCCGGGCGTTGTTCGATTTCGGGCCGCAGGACGTGTGGACCTGGTTCCACTCGTTCTCGTTCGACTTCTCGGTCTGGGAACTGTGGGGTGCGCTGCTGCACGGCGGCCGGGTCGTGGTGGTGCCGGTCGAGGTGTCGCGGTCGCCGAACGAGTTCTGGGAACTCCTGGAGCGGGAACGGGTGACGGTGCTGAGCCAGACCCCGTCCGCGTTCTACCAGCTGATCGCGGCCGGCGCCGACCGGCCGATCGCCGACGCGCTGCGGACCGTGGTGTTCGGCGGCGAAGCCCTCGACCTGGGCCGCCTGGAGGACTGGTGGGCCCGCCGGCCGGACCGGCCGCGCCTGGTCAACATGTACGGCATCACCGAGACCACCGTCCACGTCACACACCGTCCGCTGGCTGTGGGTGAGACCGGGGACAGCGCGATCGGCCGCGGGCTGGCCGGGCTGCGGGTGTACGTGCTGGACAGGCGGTTGGCGCCGGTCCCGCCGGGCGTGGCGGGGGAGCTGTACGTCGCGGGCGGACAGCTGGCCCGGGGCTACCTGGGCCGGGCGGGCCTGACCGGGACCCGGTTCGTCGCGGACCCGTTCGACGCCGCCGGCGGTGGCCGGCTGTACCGGACCGGCGACGTGGTCCGGTGGACCCCAGACGGCGACCTGGTGTACCTGGGCCGGGCCGACGAACAGGTCAAGATCCGCGGGTTCCGGATCGAACTCGGCGAGATCGAGGCAGTGCTGGCCGCCCACGAGCAGGTCGAGCAGGTTGCGGTCGTCGCCCGGGAGGATACGCCCGGCGACAAGCGTCTGGTGGCGTACGTCGTCGGTGCCGCCGACGGTGCGGTGCTGCGCGGGCACGCCGCTGAGCGCCTGCCGGACTACATGGTGCCGTCGGCGGTGGTGGCGCTGGACGCGCTCCCGCTGACGGTGAATGGGAAACTGGACCGCAAGGCGCTGCCCGCGCCCGAGGTTGCGGGCGGCCGGTCCGGTCGCGGCCCCGCCAACGTCCGCGAAGAGCTGCTGTGCCAGGCGTTCGCCGACGTCCTCGGCGTCGGCTCCGTCGGCGTCGACGACGACTTCTTCGCCCTCGGCGGGCACTCGCTGCTGGCGGTGCGGCTGGTCGAGTGGCTGCGGGCGCGTGGCATGTCCGTGTCGGTGCGGGCGCTGTTCGTGACGCCGACACCGGCCGGGCTGGCGGCGTCGGCCGGTCCGGTGAGCGTGGACGTGCCGCCGAACCTCATCCCGGCCGGCGCTCAGGTGATCACGCCGGACATGCTGACGATGGTCGAGCTGACCGAGGCCGAGATCCAGACGGTGGTCGGGACGGTCGAGGGCGGCGCGGCCAACATCGCCGACATCTACACCCTCGCCCCGCTCCAGGAAGGCATCCTGTTCCACCACCTGCTCGCCGACGGCAACGACGACGTCTACGCCCTGGCGCGGGTGGTCGAACTGTCCGACCGGGCCGCCGTCGACCAGCTCGCCGCCGCGTTGCAGCAGGTCATCGACCGGCACGACATGTTCCGGACGTCCGTCGTGTGGGCGGGCCTGCGCGAGCCGGTCCAGGTGGTGCGGCGCTCGGCGACCCTCCCGGTGACCGACGTCGACATCGCGGCCGGCGCGCAGGACCCGGCGGCGCAGCTGCTGTCGGCGGTCGGGCTGTCCATGGACGTGGGGCGCGCCCCGCTGATGGACATGCACGTCGCCACGGCGGCCGACGGCCGCTGCCTGGCGTTGCTGCGGATCCACCACCTGGCCGAGGACCACACCGCGTTCGAGGTGCTGTACCACGAGCTGCGCGCGATCCTGACCGGCCGGACGGAGCGCCTGAGCGCGCCGCTGCCGTACCGCAACTTCGTGGCCCAGGCCCGGGCCGGCCTGACCAACGGCGACCACGAAGCGTACTTCCGCGACCAGCTCGACGGCATCGACGAGCCGACCGCGGCGTTCGGCGTGACCGACGTGCGCGGCGACGGCTCGGCCGCCGTCACCGTCAAGGCCGTGATCGAGTCGGAGCTGGGCGCGCGGCTGCGTGAGGTGTCCCGGCGGCTCGGGGCGAGCCCCGCGACGGTGGCGCATGTCGCGTGGTCCAGGGTCCTGGCCGTGGTCGCGGCGCGCGACGACGTGGTGTTCGGGACCGTGTTGTTCGGCCGGATGAACGCCGGGGTGGGCGCCGACCGGGTGCCGGGGCTGTTCATCAACACGCTGCCGGTGCGGGTGCGCACCGGCGACCTCGACGTCATCGCCGCGGTCACCGCGATGCGCGGCCAGCTCGCCGGGCTGCTGGAGCACGAGCACGCGCCGCTGGCGCTGGCCCAGCGCGTGGTCGGCGTGCCGGCCGACGTCCCGCTGTTCACGACGCTGCTGAACTACCGGCACAGCACGCACGGAGCTCGCGGCGCCGACGACACCGACGTCCCGATCATGGTGCGTGAGGTGCTGTCGCGTGACCTGACGAACTATCCGCTGTCTGTGTCCGTCGACGACGTCGGCGACGGGTTCGGCGTCGTCGTCGACGCCGTCGCCCCGATCGACCCGCACGCCGTGGCCGGCATGACCATCGCCGCGCTGTCCGGTCTCGTGACCGCGTTGGAGGCCGGGCTCGACACCGGCGCACCGACGTCGCTGTCGGCGGTGCAGGTCGTGCACGAGGCGGAGCTCGCGCGGGTGCTGCACCAGTGGAACCACACCACCGTCGAGGTCGGCGCCGCGCTGCTGCCGGCCCTGTTCGAGGCGCAGGCACGGCGGACGCCCGACGCTCCGGCCGTGCTGCACGCAACGGATCGCGTCTCGTACGCCGACCTGGACGGCCGGGCGAACCGCCTGGCCCGGTGGTTGATCGGCCGGGGTGTGGGCGCCGAGTCCGTGGTGGCGGTGTGTATGAGTCGCGGCGTCGACATGGTGGTCGCGCTGCTGGCGGTCCTCAAGGCGGGCGGCGCGTTCCTGCCGGTGGACCCGGAGTTCCCGGCGGATCGAGTCGGCTTCATGGTGACGGACGCGGGAGCGGTGTGTGTGCTCACCGACGCGGCCTGCGAGGCCGTGCTGACCGGGGCCGGTGTGGACCGTGCCGCGATCGCATTGGCGTGCCTGGACGAACCTTCGTTGACGGATGCCGTCGCGGCGCTGCCGGGTGAGCGGCCCGACGTGACCATCGCGCCGAGCCAGCTGGCGTACGTCATCTACACGTCCGGGTCGACGGGCACACCGAAGGGCGTTGCGGTGACCCACGACGCGCTGGCGAACTTCCTCGCGGCGATGCAGGCGCGGTTCGGCGTGGGACCGCAGGACCGTCTGGTCGCGGTCACGACCATCGGGTTCGACATCGCCGGCCTGGAGCTCTTCCTGCCGTTGGTGCACGGCGCGGTCGTGGTGCTGGCCGGCCGGGAGCAGGTCCGCGACCCGCGGCAGTTGCGCGATCTCGTGGGATCGAGCGGCGCGACGATCATGCAGGGTACGCCGAGCCTGTGGCAGGCGCTGATCGGCGACACCGATGCCGGCGAAGGGCTGTGGAACGGCGTCCGGGTGCTGGTGGGCGGCGAGGCGTTGCCGGAAGGGCTGGCGACCGCCCTGGTTGACCGGGCCGCCGCGGTCACCAACGTCTACGGCCCCACGGAGGTCACCATCTGGGCGACCGCCAAGGATCTGGAAGACCGCGCCGGAGCCGCCTCGTCGATCGGGGCGCCGGTGGCGAACACCCGGGCCTTCGTGCTGGACGACCGGTTGTCACCGGTCCCCGTGGGCGTGGCGGGCGAACTGTACCTGGCCGGTGTGCAGGTGGCGCGCGGGTACGTGGGCCGGGCCGGCCTCACGGCGGGCAGATTCGTGGCCGACCCGTTCGACACGGGCGGCCGACTGTACCGGACCGGTGACGTGGTGCGCTGGTCCGCCGGCGGCGACCTGGTGTTCGTGGGTCGCGCGGACGAGCAGGTGAAGATCCGCGGGTTCCGGATCGAGCCGGGGGAGATCGAAACCGTACTCGCCGGGCATGAGCGGGTGGTCCAAGCCGTGGTCGTCGCGCGTGAGGACGTCGCCGGTGACAAGCGGCTGGTGGCATACGTGGTGCCCACCGACGGCGACCACGAGGGCCTGCCGGCACTGCTGCGCGGGTTCGCCGGCGACCGGCTGCCGGACTACATGGTGCCGGCGGCCGTGGTGGTGCTGGACGCGCTGCCGTTGACGCCGAACCGCAAAGTCGACCGCAAAGCTCTGCCCGCCCCGGACTTCGCCGCGATGGCGACCTCGGGTCGTGGCCCCGTCACCGTGCGGGAGGAGCTGCTGTGTCAGGCGTTCGCCGAGGTGCTCGGTCTGGACACGGTCGGCGTTGATGACGACTTCTTCGCATTGGGTGGCCATTCGCTGCTGGCGGTGCGTCTGCTGAGCCGTGTTCGGGTGGTGCTGGGCTTGGAGTTGTCGTTGCCGCTGCTGTTCGAGGCACCGTCGGTGGCGGGTCTCGCGCGGCGGTTGGGATCCGGTGCCGCGCGGGCGCGGGCGGCGTTGGTGGCTGGTGTGCGGCCGGTGCGGGCGCCGTTGTCGTTCGCGCAGCAGCGGTTGTGGTTCTTGTGGCAGTTGGAGGGGCCGAGTTCGACGCACAACATTCCGATGGTGGTGGGGTTGCCGGGTGGGGTGGATGTGGCGGCGGTGGAGGGGGCGTTGCGGGATGTGATCGGTCGGCATGAGGTGTTGCGGACGGTGTTCCCGAGTGTGGATGGGGTGCCGTTCCAGCGGGTGATCGAGGCGGACGAACTGGACTGGGCGGTGAGCCGGGTCGAGGCTGCTGGGTCGCTGGCTGCTCCGGTCGCGGCGGCGGCCCGGTATGCGTTCGACCTGTCGGTGGAGGTCCCGATCCGGGCGTGGCTGATCGATGACGGCTCAGGTGTCAGGGTGCTGGTCGTGGTGATCCACCACATCGCCGGCGACGGCTGGTCGGAGCGCCCCCTGACCGCGGACATCGCCGCGGCGTACGCGGCCAGAGCCGAAGGCCGGACACCGGCGTGGACGCCGCTGCCGGTGCAGTATGCGGACTACGCGCTGTGGCAGCGGGAGCTGCTCGGCGACGAGGCCGACCCGGACAGCCTGATGTCCAGGCAGGTGGCGTACTGGCGTGATGTCCTCGCTGGGGTACCGGAGGAGCTGGTGCTTCCGGTCGACCGGCGGCGCCCCGCCGTGGCGAGTCTGCGCGGGCATGTCGTGCCGGTGACCGTTCCGGCGGCGGTTCATGCGCGGTTGGTGGACGTGGCGCGGGCGCAGGGCGTGACGGTGTTCATGGTGTTGCAGGCGGCGATCGCTGTGCTGCTGTCCAGGCTGGGTGCCGGTACGGACATCCCGATCGGTGCGGCGGTGGCCGGTCGTACCGACGAGGCGCTGGACGATCTGGTCGGCTACTTCGTCAACACCCTGGTCATGCGGACGGACCTGGCGGGTGACCCGACGTTCGCGGAGTTGCTGCCTCGGGTCCGGGCGATGAGCCTGGCGGGGTTCGAGCATCAGGACGTGCCGTTCGAGCGGCTCGTGGAGGAACTGTCCCCGGTGCGTTCCCTGGCCCGGCATCCGCTGTTCCAGGTGATGCTGACCCTGCAGAACACTGCATCCACTGCGCTGGACCGGCCCGATGCCGAGGCCGGCTCGGCCTTCGCGGAGGCGGCGCGGGCCGCCGAGCTGGGTGTCGCGAAGTTCGACCTCGACTGGGTGATCGGTGAGACGTTCGACGCGACCGGCGCGGCGGCCGGCCTTCGGGGTGTGCTGACCGGGTCGGTGGACCTGTTCGACGCGGGCACGGTGCAGTCGATCGCGCGGTGGTGGCTGCGCGTGCTCGAGGCGCTGCTGACGGATCCGTCGATGCCCGTGTCCGCGGTGGAGTTGCTGGATCCGGCCGAGCGCGACCGGGTGCTGTTCGGGTGGAACGACGTGTCCCCGGTGGCCGAGGCGTCGCTGCCGGAGTTGTTCGCGGGGCAGGTGGCGCGGACCCCGGACGCGACGGCGCTGGTGGCCGCTGAGCTGTCGTTGTCGTACGGCGAGCTGGACGCCCGGTCGAACCGGCTGGCACGGTTCCTTGCGGGTGCTGGCGTCGGCGCCGAGTCGATCGTCGGCCTGTGCTTGCCTCGGGGTGCCGACCTGATCGTGGCGGTGCTGGCGGTGGTGAAGGCCGGCGGTGCGTATCTGCCGATCGATCCTGAGCTGCCGGTGGAGCGGATCCGGTTCATGCTGGCCGATGCCCGGGCGGCCGTCGTCGTCGGCTTCGAGGACGTCCTCGACGAGCTTCCGGCTGGCCGGGCGCGGTCGGTGGCGCTGGACGATCCGCGGGTGTCGAGTGCGGTCGCACGCCTGTCCGGTGCACCGCTCGACGTGCCGGTGTCGCCGGATCAGGCGGTGTACGTGATGTACACGTCGGGGTCGACCGGCGTGCCGAAGGGTGTGGTCGTGCCGCACCGGGCGGTCGTGCGTCTGGTGTGGCAGGCCGGGTTCGTCGAGATCGGATCCGGTGATGTGGTTGCGCATCTGGCGTCGGCGTCGTTCGATGCGGCGACGTTCGAGGTGTGGGGTGCGCTGCTCAACGGCGCGACCCTGGCGGTGGCGCGGCCGGGTGCGATGTCGGTGGCGGAGCTGCGCGCGTTCCTCGCCGAGTACCGGGTCGGCACGGCGTGGATGACGGCCGGCTGGTTCCATCAGGTGGTCGGAGCCGATGTCGAGGCGCTGGCGTCGGTGCGGCAGCTCCTTGCCGGTGGTGACGTGTTGTCGGTGCCGGCGTGCCGGGCGGTGCTGGAGCGGCTGCCGGAGGTGCGGTTGGTGAACGGGTACGGGCCGACGGAGAACACGACGTTCACGGCGGTGCACTCGGTCCGGGCGCAGGACGTGGCGGATGGTGGCAGCGTGCCGATCGGTGCGCCGATCGCCGGCACTCAGGCGTATGTGTTGGATGAGCGGTTGGCGCCGGTGCCGGTGGGCGTCGCGGGTGAGCTGTACGTGGCCGGTGCGGGCCTGGCCCGCGGATACGTCGGGCAGAGTGGACTGACCGCCGAACGGTTCGTCGCCGACCCGTTCGACGATGCCGGTGGCCGCCTGTACCGCACCGGCGACGTCGTGCGCTGGACCGGCGACGGCACCCTCGCGTTCGTCGGTCGCGGCGACGAGCAGGTGAAGGTCCGCGGGTTCCGGGTGGAGCCGGGCGAGATCGAGGCCGTGCTGCTGGCGCATCCACAGGTGGCGCAGGCGGCCGTCGTCGCGCGGGAGGACACGACCGGCGACAAGCGCCTCGTCGCCTACGTGGTCCCCGCCGATGGGGCCGGTGATGATCTGCCGGGGATGCTGCACGGGTTCGTTGCTGAGCGGCTGCCTGACTACATGGTGCCCGCGGCCGTGGTGGTGCTCGCTGGGCTGCCGCTGACCGCGAACGGGAAACTGGACCGGCGGGCGCTGCCGGCGCCTGACTTCGCGGCCGCGGCCGGGGCGGGCCGTGCTCCGGCGAATGTCCGGGAGGAGCTGCTGTGCCTGGCGTTCGCTGAGGTGCTCGGCCTGGACGCGATCGGCGTCGACGACGACTTCTTCGCCCTCGGTGGGCACTCGTTGCTGGCCGTGCGGCTGATGAGCCGGGTCCGTGCCGTGTTCGGCGTCGAGCTGTCGCTGCGGACGCTGTTCGAGGCGCCGACCGTGGCCGGTCTGGCCGGCCGGCTGGCGGAGGGCGGGCAGGCACGGGCGGCGCTGGCCCCGTGGCAACGGCCGGACCTGGTCCCGCTGTCGTTCGCGCAGCAACGACTGTGGTTCATCGGACAGCTCGAAGGCCCGACCGCGTTGTACAACATCCCGATGGTGCTGAGCCTGTCGGGCGACGTCGACCCGGCGGCGCTGGACGCGGCGCTGCGGGACGTCATCGGCCGGCACGAGGTGCTGCGCACGGTGTTCCCGACCGTCGCCGGCCAGCCGTACCAGGACATCATTCCCCTCGATCGGCTGGACTGGCGCTTGCAGGTGTCGGACGTGCCCGCGGCAGAGCTCGGCGAAGCCGTGGCGGCGGCGGCCGCGTACACGTTCGACCTGGCGGTGGAGGCGCCGGTCCGGGCGTGGCTGTTCACCGGCGGCGCCGGTGCACGGGTGCTGGTTCTGGTGGTGCACCACATCGCCGGGGACGGTTGGTCGCTGCGGCCCCTCGCCGCGGACCTGTCCACCGCGTACGCGGCCCGCCTGGAAGGCCGGGCGCCGGTGTGGGCGCCGCTGCCGGTGCAGTACGCCGACTACGCGCTCTGGCAGCGGGACCTGCTCGGCGACGCGGACGACCCGGACAGCCTCATCTCCCGGCAGGTCGCCTACTGGCGTGAGGCCCTCGCCGGCGCACCCGAGGAGCTGGCGCTGCCGGTGGATCGGCCGCGCTCGGCGGTGGCGAGCCGCCGCGGCCATGTCGCGCCGATCCGCGTCAGCGCCGCCCTGTACGCCCGGCTCTTGGAGGTGTCGCGAGCCCAGGGCGTCACCGTGTTCATGCTGCTGCAGGCCGCGCTGGCGGTGCTGCTGTCCAAGCTCGGCGCCGGCACCGACATCCCCATCGGCGCCGCGACCGCCGGCCGCACCGACCAGGCCCTCGACGACCTCGTCGGGTTCTTCGTCAACACCCTCGTCACCCGCACCGACCTCACCGGCGACCCCACCTTCACCGAGCTGCTCGACCAGGTCCGCGACACCACCCTCGCCGGCTTCGAACACCAGGACGCCCCGTTCGAACTGCTCGTCGAGAAGCTCGCCCCGAGCCGGTCCCTGACCCGCAACCCCCTGTTCCAGGTCATGTTCACCCTGCAGAACAACGCCGACGCCGTCCTCGGCCTGCCCGGAACCGACCCCGGCGGACCCTCCGCCCCGGCACCTACGACCGCGCCGGCGAAGTTCGACCTGGAGCTCGTGCTGGGTGAGGCGTTCGACGGCGACGGCACCCCGGCTGGCCTCGGCGGTGTTCTGACGGGCGCGGCCGACCTGTTCGACGCCCACACCGTCACGGACATCGCGCGGCGCTGGCTGCGCGTGCTGGAGACCGTGCTGACCCAGCCGTCCGCACCGGTGTCGGCGGTCAGCGTGCTGGACGCCGCCGAACTGGACCAGGTCCTGCACGAGTGGAACGACACCGCGGCGGAGGTGTCGGCGGCGACGCTGCCGGGCTTGTTCGCGGCGCAGGTGGCGCGGACCCCGGATGCTCCGGCGCTGGTGTTCGAGGGCACGTCGGTGTCCTATGCGGAGCTGAACGGCCGCGCGAACCATCTGGCGCGTGCATTGGTCGAGTGTGGTGTCGGCCCGGACTCGGTCGTCGGTGTGCGCCTGCCCCGCGGCGTCGACATGGTGGTGGCGCTGCTGGCGGTGCACAAGGCCGGTGGCGCTTACCTGCCGATCGACCCGGACCTGCCGGCCGAACGGGTCGCGTTCATGACCGCGGGTGCGGTGTGCGTGATCGAAGAGGTGCCCGAGGGTAGTTCGGACACCGCTCCGGATGTCGTCGTGTTGCCGGGTCATGCGGCATACGTCATCTACACGTCCGGTTCGACCGGCGTGCCGAAGGGTGTCGCCGTCCCGCACGAGGGCATCGTGAACCGGCTCGTCTGGATGCAGTCCCGGTTCGGCATCCAGGAGGGTGACCGGGTGTTGCACAAGACGCCGTTCGGGTTCGACGTGTCGGTGTGGGAGCTGTTCTGGCCACTGATCCAGGGCGCCACGATGGTGATCGCCCGCCCGGATGGTCACCGCGACCCGGGCTACATCGCCGACTTGATCCGCGCGGACCGGGTGGACACGGCGCATTTCGTGCCGTCGATGCTGGAGGCCTTCCTGGCGGTGCCGCAGGCCGCGGAGTGTGGCGGGCTGACACGGGTGGTGTGCTCCGGTGAGGCGCTCGGTCAGGCGGTGCGCGACCGCTTCTTCGAGGTGCTGCCGGGCGTCGCCCTGTTCAACTTCTACGGCCCGACCGAGGCGTCCGTCGAAGTGATCACGTGTGAGGTTCCGGCCACAGGTCCGGTGCCGATCGGCCGCCCGGTTCCCAACACTCGCGTGTACGTCCTCGACGACCGCCTCGCCCCGGTGCCGGTGGGGGTCCCCGGTGAGCTGTACCTCGCCGGCGTCCAGCTGGCCCGCGGGTACGTCGGCCGGCCCGGTCTGACGAGTGACCGGTTCGTCGCCGACCCGTTCGGCGACAGCGGTCGCCTGTACCGGACCGGCGACGTCGTACGGTGGAGCGTCGGCGGCGAGCTGCTGTACCTGGGGCGCGCCGACGACCAGGTGAAGATCCGCGGGTTCCGGATCGAGCCGGGTGAGGTGGAGGCGGTGCTCGCCACCCACCCGCAGGTCGGTCAGGTCGCGGTCGTCGCCCGCGATCAGCGGCTCGTCGCCTACGTCGTCGGGACGGTCGGCGGCGCGGCACTGCGCGAGTTCGCGGCCGGACGATTGCCGGAGTACATGGTCCCGTCGGCCGTCGTGGTCCTGGACGAACTGCCGCTGTCCGCGAACGGGAAGCTGGACCGCAAGGCCCTTCCCGCGCCCGACTTCACGGCTGGTGCTGGTCGTGGCCCGTCGAGTGTGCGGGAAGAGCTGCTGTGCCAGGCGTTCGCCGAGATACTCGGCCTGGACGCGGTGGGTGTCGACGACGACTTCTTCGCCCTTGGCGGGCATTCGCTGCTCGCGGTGCGGCTGGTGGAGTGGCTGCGGGTGCGGGGTGTGTCGGTGTCGGTGCGGGCGTTGTTCGTGTCGCCGACGCCGGCAGGGTTGGCCACGGCGGTCGGTGTGGAGGCGGTGGAGGTCCCGGCGAACCTGATCCCGGCCGGCGCGGACGTGATCACGCCGGAGATGCTGCCGCTGGTGGAGCTCACCCAGGCCGAGATCGACCTGGTGACCGGTTCGGTGGCGGGCGGCGCGGGCAACGTCGCGGACATCTACCCGCTCGCTCCGTTGCAGCAGGGGATCCTGTTCCACCATGTGCTCGCCGACGGCGGCGAGGACGCGTACGTGTCCCAGTCAGTGATCGAGTTCGCGGACCGTGACCGGCTCGACCGGTTCATCAGCGCGCTGCAGCATGTGATCGACCGGCATGACGTGTTCCGTACGTCGGTCGTGTGGGCCGGGCTGCGGGTGCCGGTGCAGGTGGTGTGGCGGTCGGCGACGCTGCCGGTCACCGAGGTGACCCTGACGGCCGGCATCGATGACGCGGTGGCCGGACTGTTGACGGACGTGGGCCTGTCGATCGGTCTCGACCGGGCGCCATTGCTGAACCTGCACATCACGGAGACGGGTGAAGGCCGATGGTTGGCGCTGCTGCGGATCCATCACATGGTGCAGGACCACACGACATTGGATGTGGTGTTGTCGGAGATCGAGGCGGTGTTGGCGGGTCGTGCGGATGGTTTGCCGGTGCCGTTGCCGTTCCGGGACTTTGTGGCGCAGGCGTCGGCCAGTGGTGATCATGAGGGATTCTTCCGGGAGCTGCTGGCGGGGGTTGAGGAGCCGACGGCGGCGTTCGGGGTGCGGGATGTCCGTGGTGACGGTTCGGGTGTGGTGCGGGCCGGTGTGCGGGTTGACGCGGGGTTGGGTGTGCGGCTGCGGGAAGTGGGGCGCCGGCTCGGCGTGAGCCCCGCGACGCTGATGCACGTGGCGTGGTCGCGGTTGTTGGCGGTGTTGGCGGGTCGTGATGATGTGGTGTTCGGGACGGTGTTGTTCGGGCGGATGAACGCGGGTGCGGGTGCTGATCGGGTGCCTGGGTTGTTTATCAATACGCTGCCGGTGCGGGTGTCGACCGCTGGGTTGGATGTGTTGGCGGCGGTCGCGGCGATGCGGGTGCAGTTGGCGCGGCTGCTGGAGCATGAGCATGCGCCGTTGGTGCTGGCGCAGCAGGCCAGTGGTGTGCCGGGCGATCTGCCGTTGTTCACGACGCTGTTCAACTACCGGCACAACAATCCCGATGCGGGCGGCGGTGGTCAGGCCGACGGTGGCGTGTTCGCCGGGGTGCGGTCGGTGTTCGTGCGGGAGAGCAACAACTACCCGATGTCGGTGTCGATCGACGACGACGGTGCCGGGTTCGGTCTGGTCGTGGACGCGGTCGGCCCGATCGACCCGGTCGCGGTCGCGGACATGCTGCACACGGTGGTGGCGGGTCTGGTGCCGGCGTTGGAGCGCGGCGAGCGGATCCTGCTGTCGGACATCCCCGTCCTGAGCGCCATGGATGAGGACCGGGTCCTGCGGGAGTGGAACGACACGGCTGTCCCGCTTGATCAGATGACGCTCCCGGAACTGTTCGCCGCGCAGGTGGCGCGGGACCCGGGCGCCGCGGCAGTGGTCTGTGACGGGGTGTCGGTCTCGTACGGGGAATTGGCCGCTCGTTCGGACCGGGTGGCGGCGATGCTGCGCGGACTCGCGGTTGGGCCGGAGCGCGTGGTCGGCGTGTGCTTGGAGCGTGGCGTCGAGTTGATGGTCGTCCTGCTCGGTGTGTTGAAGGCGGGGGGTGCGTATCTGCCGATCGATCCGGATCTGCCGGTGGAGCGGGTCGAGTTCATGCTGGCCGACGCCGGTCCGGCGGTGGTGTTGGCGGCGTCGTCGGCGGGTGTGGTGACCCGGGCTGGCCGGTCGGTGGGTGTCCCGGTGCTGGTGCTGGACGAGGCGAGCCTGCCGGTGGGACGGGTTGATGATGCGGGGTTGGTGGCGGCGCATCCGGCGTATGTGATCTACACGTCCGGGTCGACGGGTCGGCCGAAGGGTGTGTTGGTGTCGCATGCGGGGTTTGCGAGTTTCGCGGCTGGTCACGCGCGCCTGCTCGGTGTGGGTGTTGGTGATCGGGTGGGGCAGTTCGCGTCGGCGAGTTTCGACACGTTCGGCTGGGAGTGGTGCATGGCCCTGTTGCAGGGTGCTGCGTTGGTGGTGATTCCTGCTGGGCAGCGGTTTGGTTCGGCGTTGACGGGGTTGCTGGCGCGTGAGTCGGTGTCGGTGGTGACGTTGCCGCCGGCGGTGTTGGCGTTGTTGGATCCGGCGTCGATCGGTCCGGATGTGACGGTCGTGGTGGCGGGTGAGGCGTGCCCGCCGGAGGTGATGGCGCGGTGGGCGTCCGGGCGTCGGATGTTCAACTCGTACGGTCCGACCGAGACGACGGTGGATGCCACGTTGTGGCGGTGCGATTCGGACGCTGGGCTGGTGGCGATCGGTCGTCCGGTGGTGAACACGCGGGTGTTCGTGCTGGATGACCGGTTGGGTCCGGTGCCGGTGGGGGTCGCCGGCGAGTTGTATGTGGCCGGGGTTGGGCTGGCTCGTGGTTATGTGGGCCGGGCCGGGTTGACTTCCACGCGGTTCGTCGCGAACCCGTTCGATCCATTCGGGGCCCGGTTGTATCGCACGGGTGACGTGGTGCGGTGGACCGGCGATGGTGACCTGGTGTTCGTGGGTCGGGCGGATGAGCAGGTGAAGATCCGTGGGTTCCGGATCGAGCCTGGTGAGGTTGAGGCGATCCTGACCGCGGATGAGCGGGTGGCGCAAGCCGTCGTGATCGCGCGGGAGGACGAGCCGGGGGACAAGCGTCTCGTCGCGTATGTCGTCGCGGCCGCGGACGGTGACGGGCTGGCCGGGGAGCTGCGGGAGGTCGCGGCTGCGCGGCTGCCGGAGTACATGGTGCCGTCCGCGGTCGTCGTGCTCGATGCGTTGCCGCTGACGGTGAACGGGAAGGTGGACCGGCGGGCGTTGCCGGCGCCGGACTTCGCGTCTGCCGCCGGCGCCGGACGCGGACCGGCGAACCTGCGTGAAGAGCTGCTGTGCATGGCGTTCGCCGAGGTCCTCGGCGTCGACTCGGTCGGCGTCGACGACGACTTCTTCGCCCTCGGCGGGCACTCCCTGCTCGCGGTGCGACTCGTCAGCCGCGTCCGGGCCGTGTTCGGCGTCGAACTCGCCTCCCGCGCACTGTTCGAAGCGCCCACCCCCGCCGGGCTCGCCGAACGGCTGCCCGGCGCGCAGCAGGCCCGCACCGCACTGGTCCCGTGGCAGCGCCCACAGCACCTGCCACTGTCCTACGCCCAGCAGCGACTGTGGTTCATCGGCCAGCTCGAAGGCCCCACCGCCACCTACAACATCAC
Organism: Dactylosporangium sp. NPDC006015; assembly: GCF_040614215.1. Taxonomy (NCBI): domain Bacteria; kingdom Bacillati; phylum Actinomycetota; class Actinomycetes; order Micromonosporales; family Micromonosporaceae; genus Dactylosporangium; species Dactylosporangium sp. NPDC006015. The sequence goes on along the minus strand of NZ_JBEXUD010000087.1, from coordinate 10,907 downwards.
CACAGCGCTGCCCCTGCCCGACCGGGTCGACACCTACGCCCTCAACGCCGCCTTCCGCGACCTGATCGGCCGGCACGAGGTCCTGCGCACCGTCTACCCCACCGTCGACGGCCGCCCCTACCAGAAGGTCATCCCCGTCGACGAGCTCACCTGGCAGCTGCACACCAACCCCACCGAAACCCCGGACGCCGCCACCCGGTACACGTTCGACCTCGCCACCGAGATCCCGATCCGCGCCAGCCTGTTCGCCAGCGAACGGGTCCTCGTCCTCGTCGTGCACCACATCGCCGCCGACGGCTGGTCCATGGGACCGCTGATCGCGGACCTGACCAGCGCCTACCGGGCACGCCTCGACGGGCAGGCCGCACCCTGGCAGCCACTGCCCGTCCAATACGCGGACTACGCCCTCTGGCAACGCGACCTCCTCGGCGACGACAACGACCCCGACAGCCTCATCACCCAACAGGTCACCTACTGGCGACACACCCTCGCCGGAGCCCCCGAGGAACTCAGCCTCCCGACCGACCGGCGCCGCCCTGCCGTCGCCGGCCACGACGGGCATCTGGTGCCGGTGGCCGTGCCCGCCGACCTGCACGCCCGGCTCCTCGACGTCGCCCGCGCGCAGGGCGTCACGGTGTTCATGGTGCTGCAGGGCGCCCTCGCCGTGCTGCTGTCCAAACTCGGCGCCGGCACCGACATCCCCATCGGATCCGCCGTCGCCGGCCGCACCGACCAGGCCCTCGACGACCTCGTCGGGTTCTTCGTCAACACCCTCGTCATCCGCACCGACCTCACCGGCAACCCAACCTTCAACGACCTGCTCACCCGCGTCCGGGAAACATCCCTCGCCGCCTTCGAACACCAAGACGTCCCCTTCGAACGCCTCGTCGAAGAACTCTCACCAACCCGATCCCTCGCCCGAAACCCCCTCTTCCAGGTCATGCTCACCCTCCAGAACACCGACACCCTTGACCTGCCCGGCGCGCGTCCCGACGGGCCGGTCCTGCCGGCCGCTGGGCTGACGGCGGCCAGGTTCGACATCGAAGTCACGATGACGGAGTCGTTCGGCGCCGACGGCCGCGCGGCCGGGTTGCTGGGCGGGCTCATCGGCCACGCCGACCTGTTCGACGCGCCCACCGTCGCCGGCATCGTCCAGCGATGGATCCGTGTCCTGGAGGCCGTGCTCGGTGACCCGGCGGCGCCGGTGTCCGCGGTCGACGTGCTCGATGCGGACGAGCGCGACCGGGTGCTGGTGCGCTGGAACGAGACCGGGTTCGCCGAGCGAGCCATGACGGTGCCGGATCTGGTGGCGGCACAGGTGGTCCGGACACCGGACGCGATTGCCGTGGCGGATGACGGCGAGTCACTGTCATACGCGGAGCTCGACGAGCGGTCGAACCGGCTGGCGGGGCACCTGCGTGCTCTCGGGGTGGCGCCGGAGTCGGTGGTGGCGCTGTGCCTGCCGAGAAGCGTGCACCTGGTGGTCGCGGTGCTGGCCGTGTGGAAGGCCGGCGGCGCCTACCTGCCGGTGGATCCCGGATATCCGTTGGACCGGATCCGGTTCATGCTGTCGGATGCCGCGCCGGTGTGCGTGGTGACGGTGGCGGAGCTGCAGGACACGCTCGCGGGGGTGGTCGCCGCGGTGCCGACGGTGATCCTGGAAGGGCCGGAGGTGGCGGCGGCGGAGCCGTTGGCGGCGGCGGACGCGAGGCCGGGCTGTGCGGCGTACGTGATGTACACCTCGGGCTCGTCGGGCCTGCCGAAGGGCGTGGCGGTGGAGCACCGGTCGGTCGCGGCGCTGGTCGAGTGGGCCGGGTCGCGGTTCGGGGACGGGCAGTTCGAGCGGGTGCTGGCGTCGACGTCACTGAGCTTCGACGTGTCGGTGTTCGAGCTGTGGGGTCCGTTGAGCGTCGGCGGCTGCGTCCGCGTGGTCGAGGACCTGCTGGTGCTGGCGGACGACGGCGCGGGACCGGGCGAGGTGTCGCTGGTGAGCGCGGTGCCGTCGGCGTTGGTGCGGGTGCTGGACGGCCGGGCCGCCGCGGCGCCGACCGGGACGGTGGTCCTGGCGGGTGAGGGCCTGTCGTCGGGTGTGCTCGGGGCAGTGCGGGCCGCCTGGCCGGACGCGACGGTCGCGAACATCTACGGCCCGACCGAGGCGACGGTGTACGCGACGGCGTGGTTCGACGACGGTGGGCCGCGGGAGCCGGGGTGGGTGCCGCCGATCGGGCGGCCGATCGGCGGAGCGCGGACGTACGTGCTGGACGACCGCCTCATGCCGGTCCCGGTGGGCGTGGCGGGGGAGTTGTATCTGGCCGGTTCCGGGGTGGCGCGAGGCTACGTGGGCCGCGCTGGGCTGACCGCGGAACGGTTCGTCGCCGACCCGTTCGACGAGGGCGGCCGGTTGTACCGCACCGGTGACGTGGTCCGGTGGGGCGCCGATGGTGACCTGACGTACCTGGGCCGCGCCGACGAACAGGTGAAGATCCGCGGGTTCCGGATCGAGCCCAGCGAGATCGAAACCGTCCTCACCGGCCACGAGCAGGTGGTTCAGGCCGCCGTCATCGCCTGGGAGGACGCGGACGGGGACAAGCGTCTGGTCGCGTATGTCGTGGGCGACGTCGACGGCCGTCTGCTGCGGGAGTTCGCCGGGTCGCGGTTGCCGGAGTACATGGTGCCGGCGGCGGTGGTGACGCTGGACGAGTTGCCGTTGAACGCGAACGGCAAACTGGACCGCAAAGCCCTGCCCGCGCCGGACTTCGCGGCGCTGGCCGGGTCCGGTCGCGGGCCCGCGAACGCCCGGGAAGAGCTGTTGTGTCTCGCGTTCGCCGAGGTTCTCGGCCTGGACACCGTGGGGGTCGACGACGACTTCTTCGCCCTCGGCGGCCACTCCCTCCTCGCGGTCCGCCTGGTCAGCCGGGTGCGCGCGGTGTTCAAGGTGGAGCTGTCGCTGCGGGCCCTGTTCGAGGCGCCGACCCCGGCCGGTCTGGCCGAACGGTTGCCTGGCGCGGAGCAGGCCCGCTCGGCGCTGGTGCCGTGGGAACGCCCGGAGCGGTTGCCGTTGTCGTTCGCGCAGCGACGCCTGTGGTTCATCGGCCAGCTGGACGGGCCGAGCTGGACGTACAACCTCCCTGTCGTGCTCGGCCTGCGCGGCGTGGTGGACGCCGCGGCACTGGGTGCGGCGCTGCGGGACGTGATCGGTCGCCACGAGGTGCTGCGCACGACGTTCCCGACCGTCGACGGTCAGCCCTACCAGCACGTGATCGCGGCAGACGAGCTGGAATGGCAGTTGCAGCTGGTCGAGGTGGCATCGGCGGAGCTCGGCGATGCGGTGGCGGCGGCCGGCGAGTACGCGTTCGATCTGGCCACGGAGGTGCCGATCCGGGCGTGGCTGTTCACCGGTGACAGCGGGGAACAGGTCCTGGCCATGGTGGTCCACCACATCGCCGGCGACGGCTGGTCGATGCGGCCCCTCGCCGCGGACCTGTCGACCGCGTACGCGGCCCGGACGGCGAGCCGGGCACCGGAATGGGCACCGTTGCCGGTCCAGTACGCCGACTACGCGTTGTGGCAGCGGGAGTTGCTCGGCGCCGAGGACGACCCGGACAGCGTGATCTCCCGCCAGGTCGCCTACTGGCGCCAAGCGCTGGCCGGCGCGCCGGAAGAGCTGGCGCTGCCGGTGGACCGGCGCCGACCGGCCGTCGCCGGTCACCGCGGCTACGCCGTGCCCGTCCACGTGAGCGCCGACCTGCATGCCCGGCTGACCGAGGTGGCCCGGGCGCAGGGCGTGACGGCGTTCATGGTGGTGCAGGCCGCCCTCGCGGTGCTGCTGTCCAAGCTCGGTGCCGGCACCGACGTGCCGATCGGCGCCGCGATCGCCGGCCGCACCGACCAGGCACTGGACGACCTGGTCGGGTTCTTCATCAACACCCTGGTGATGCGGACCGACCTGTCCGGCGACCCGACGTTCGTCGACCTGCTGGCCCGCGTGCGGGAGACCTCGCTCGCCGGGTTCGAGCATCAGGACGTGCCGTTCGAGCGCCTCGTGGAGGAACTGTCGCCGGCGCGGTCCCTGGCCCGGCACCCCTTGGTCCAGGTGATGCTGACGGTGCAGAACATCGCCGGCGCCGTCCTCGACCTGCCCGGCGTCGACATCGGTGGCCCGGCGGCGTTGTCTGAGCAGCTCGCGGCGGCGAAGTTCGACCTGGATCTGATCCTGACCGAGACGTTCGACACCGCCGGCGCCGCCGCCGGGCTGCGGGGTGCGCTGACCGGTTCGGCGGACCTGTTCGACGCCGGCACCGTCGCCGCAATCGCGGAACGTTGGGTGCGAGTGCTGGAGGCGGTGCTCTCGGAGCCGTCGGCGCCGCTCTCCGCCGTGCGGGTTCTCGACGCCGCCGAGCGGGACCGGGTGCTGCTGGAGTGGAACGACACCGCGGTCGAGGTCGGGTCCGAGTCGGTGCCGGAGCTGTTCGAGGCGCAGGTGCGGCGGTCGCCGGAGGCCACGGCAGTGGAGTGTGACGGCGGGTCGGCGTCGTACGCGGACCTCGATGCGCGGGCGAACCGGTTGGCCCGGTACTTGCAGCGCCAAGGGGTCGGGCCGGAGTCGGTGGTGGGTCTGTGCCTGCCACGCGGGGTCGACATGATCGTCGCCCTGCTGGCGTCGTGGAAGGTGGGCGCCGCCTATCTGCCGGTGGACCTGCAATATCCGCCGGAACGGATCGGTTTCATGCTGTCCGACGCCCGGGCGGTGGTGGTGCTCGGCTTCGAGGACGTGCTGGACGAGCTGCCGGTCGGCCGGGTCCGGTCGGTGGCACTGGACGACCCGCGAGTGGCCGCCTCGGTGGCCGCCCAGTCCGGAGACCGGCTGGACGCGTCGGTACTGGGCGACCAGGTCGCCTACGTGATCTACACGTCGGGTTCGACGGGACGGCCGAAGGGTGTCGCGGTCACACATGCTGGGCTGGCGAACTACGTGGTGTGGGCGGCCGGTGAGTACGGGCCGGCCGGCCGGGGTGCGGTGCTGCATTCGTCGCTGGCGTTCGATCTGACCGTGACGAGTGTGGTGGTCCCGTTGACGACTGGTTCGCGGGTCGTGGTCAGCGTGGACGGTGGCGCCGAAGGCCTGGCCGGGCTGGTGAACGCGGCGGACGGCTTCGACGTGCTGAAGGTGGTGCCGGCGCACCTTCCGCTGCTGGCCGAGTACCTCACCGACGACGCCGCCCGGGATGCGGCCGGCGTGCTCGTGGTGGGTGGCGAGGCGCTGACGGCAGGTCCGGTGCGGCTGTGGCTGGATCGGGCGCCGGGGTCGGTGGTGGTCAACGAGTATGGCCCGACCGAGGCGGTGGTCGGGTGTTGTGTGTACCGGGTGGTCGCTGGTCAGGCGGTCGCGGAGCAGGTGCCCATTGGGCGGCCGATCGCGAATATGCGGTTGTATGTGCTGGATGAGCGTTTGGCGCCGGTGCCGCCGGGTGTGCCGGGTGAGTTGTACATCGCTGGGGTTCAGGTGGCGCGGGGGTATGTTGGCCGGGCTGGGCTGACCGCGGAGAGGTTCGTCGCCGACCCGTTCGACGCTGCGGGCGGCCGGCTGTACCGGACCGGCGACGTGGCCAGGTACAACCCCGACGGAAACCTCGTGTACCTGGGCCGCGCCGACGAGCAGATCAAGATTCGCGGGTTCCGGATCGAGCCGGGCGAGATCGAGGCGGTCCTCGCCCGCCATGAGCGGGTGGCTCAGGCCGTGGTGATCGCCCGCGAGGACACGGCCGACGACCGGCGCCTCGTCGCGTACGTCGTCCCGGCCACCGGCGACGGCGACCGAGACGGACTGCCGGACCAGCTGCAGGGCCTCGCCCGGGCACAGCTACCGGACTACATGGTCCCCGCCGCCGTGGTCGTCCTCGACGCGCTGCCGCTGACCCCGAACGGCAAACTCGACCGCCGCGCCCTGCCCGCGCCGGAGCTGCACGCCACCGCCTCCTACCGGGCCCCGGCCAACGCCCGCGAAGAGCAGCTGTGCCAAGCCTTCGCCGAGGTACTGGGGCGCGACCAGGTCGGCGTCGACGACGACTTCTTCGCACTCGGCGGCCACTCGCTGCTGGCGGTACGCCTCGTCAGCCGAATCCGCGCCGCCCTGGGAGTCGAGGTGGACGTGCGATTCGTGTTCGAGGCACCGACGGTGGCCGAGCTGGCCACCCGCATGGGAAACGAGAAGACCAACCGGCCGGCGTTCCGGTCGATGCGCAACACCGAGGAGTCCTGATGCTTCCGCTGTCATTCGCCCAACGTCGCCTGTGGTTCATCGGTCAGCTGGAAGGCCGCAGCACGCTGTACAACATCCCGATGGCGCTGCAGCTCTCCGGCGCCGTCGACACGGCGGCGCTCGGCGCGGCGTTGCGGGACGTGATCGGACGCCATGAGGTGCTGCGCACGGTGTTCCCGACCGCAGACGGCGAGCCGTACCAGAAGATCGTCCGACTCGACGACCTCGCGTGGCAGCTGGAGGTTGCCGAAGTAGGTGACCTCAGGTCTGCGATCGAGACGGCCACGAGCCACGTGTTCGACCTCGAGACCGAGGTGCCCATCCGCGCGTGGCTGTTCACGTCCGGGCCGACCCAGGTGCTCGTGATCCTGCTGCACCACATCGCCAGCGACGGCTGGTCACTGCGCCCGCTGGCCCGGGACCTGTCGACGGCCTACGCCGCGCGTCGCGAGGGCCGGCCACCCGAATGGGCACCGCTGCCGGGACAGTACGCGGACTACGCGCTGTGGCAGCGGGAACTGCTCGGTGACGCAGACGACCCGGACAGCCTGATGTCCCGGCAGATCGGCTACTGGCGGCAGGCCCTGGCCGGTGCGCCCGAGGAGCTGGCGTTCCCGGCGGACCGGCCGCGACCGGCGGTGGCCGGCCATCGCGGGTACGTGGTGCCGCTGAACATTCCGGCGCAACTGCACGGCCGGCTGCTCGAGCTGGCCCGCGCGCAGGGCGCGACGACGTTCATGGCGTTGCAGGCCACCCTGGGGGTGTTGCTGTCCAAGCTGGGCGCCGGGACGGACGTCCCGATCGGGGTCGCGACCGCGGGGCGAACCGATGAGGCCCTGGACGATCTTGTCGGATTCTTCGTCAACACCCTGGTGATGCGGACGGACCTGTCCGGTGACCCGACGTTCGTCGAGCTGCTGGCGCGGGTACGGGAAACCTCGCTCGCCGGGTTCGCCCATCAGGATGTGCCGTTCGAGCGCCTCGTCGAGGAACTGTCACCGGTCCGGTCGTTGGCCCGCAACCCGCTGTTCCAGGTCATGCTGACGGTCGACAACAACGCTGCCGCCGCCCTGGACCTGCATGGTGTGCGCATCGACGGCCCGGGCGGCACCGTGGAAACGACAGCCGTGGAGACGACCTCGGCGGCCAAGTTCGACCTCGAACTGGCGGTCGCCGAACTGTTCGACGGCGCCGGGGCCGGGGCCGGACTGCGGGCCGCGCTGATCGGGTCGGCGAATCTCTTCGACCCCGCCACGGTCGCCGCCATCGCCGCGCGTTGGGTGCGAGTGCTGGAGGCGGTGCTCGCGGAACCGTCGGCGCCGCTCTCCGCGGTGTCGGTGCTCGACGCGGCCGAACGTGACCGGGTGTTGCGTGAGTGGAACGCGACAGCGGCGGACATTCCGCCGGCGACGGTCCCGGAGCTGTTCGCGACCCAGGTGGCGCGGGAACCGGGCGCCGTGGCAGTGGTGTGTGACGGCGTGTCGGTGACCTATGGCGAGTTGGATGCGCGCGCCGACCGGTTGGCCCGGTCGCTCGTGGCCCGGGGAGTCCGTCCTGAATCGGTGGTGGGGTTGTGCCTGCCGCGGGGCGTGGACATGGTCGTGGCGCTGCTGGCGGTGTGGAAGGCCGGTGGCGCGTACGTGCCGATCGACCCGGGGTATCCGGCGGATCGGGTCGGGTTCATGGTCGCGGACGCGGCGCCGGTCTGCGTGCTGACGGTGTCGTCGGTGGCCTCGGTCCTGGCCGGTGCCGGGTCGCCGGTGGTGCTGCTGGACCACCCGATGGACGACGTGCCGGGTGGCGTGATCCCGGGCCGGCCGCTGCCGGACCAATCGGCGTATGTCGTCTACACGTCGGGTTCGACGGGACGGCCGAAGGGTGTCGCGGTCACGCACGCTGGGCTGGCGAACTACGTGGTGTGGGCGGCCGGTGAGTACGGGCCGGCCGGCCGGGGTGCGGTGCTGCATTCGTCGCTGGCGTTCGACTTGACCGTGACGAGTGTGGTGGTCCCGTTGACGACTGGTTCGCGGGTCGTGGTCAGCGTGGACGGCGGCGCCGAGGCCCTGGCCGGGCTGGTGAACGCCTCGGACGGCTTCGACGTGCTGAAGGTGGTGCCGGCGCACCTGCCGCTGCTCGGCGAGTACCTCACCGACGACGCCGCCCGGGATGCGGCCGGGGTACTGGTGGTGGGTGGCGAAGCCCTCGCCGGCGGTCCGGTGCGGCAGTGGCTGGACCGGGCACCGGGGTCGGTGGTGGTCAACGAGTATGGCCCGACCGAGGCGGTGGTCGGCTGTTGTGTGTACCGGGTGGTCGCTGGTCAGGCGGTCGCGGAGCAGGTGCCCATTGGGCGGCCGATCGCGAATATGCGGTTGTATGTGCTGGATGAGCGTTTGGCGCCGGTGCCGCCGGGTGTGCCGGGTGAGTTGTACATCGCTGGGGTTCAGGTGGCGCGGGGGTATGTTGGCCGGGCGGGGCTGACCGCGGAGAGGTTCGTCGCCGACCCGTTCGACGCGGCGGGCGGCCGGCTGTACCGGACCGGCGACGTGGTTCGCTGGTCGGCCGACGGCGACCTGGTGTACCTGGGCCGTGCGGACGAGCAGATCAAGGTGCGCGGGTTCCGGATCGAGCCGGGCGAGATCGAGGCGGTCCTCGCCCGCCATGAGCGGGTGGCTCAGGCCGTGGTGATCGCCCGCGAGGACACGGCCGACGACCGGCGCCTGGTCGCGTACGTCGTCCCGGCCACCGGCACTGATCGCGCCGGGCTGCCGGAGCTGCTGCGTGCACTGGCCGGAGAGCAACTCCCGGACTACATGGTGCCGTCGGCCGTGGTCCTGCTCGAAACGCTGCCGCTGACCCCGAACGGCAAACTCGACCGCCAGGCCCTGCCCGCGCCGGACCTCACCACCACCGGTCGTCGCCCCGCCAACGTGCGGGAGGAGTTGCTGTGTCAGGCCTTCGCCGAGGTGCTGGGTCTGGACGCGGTCGGGGTCGACGACGACTTCTTCGCGTTGGGTGGGCATTCGCTGCTGGCGGTGCGTCTGGTCAGTCGCATTCGGGTGGTGCTGGGTGCGGAGTTGTCGCTGCGGGCGTTGTTCGAGGCGCCGTCGGTGGCGGGTCTGGCGCGGCGGTTGGGTTCGGGGGTGGAGCGGGCGCGGGCGGCGCTGGTGTCGGGTACGCGGCCGGCGCGGTTGCCGCTGTCGTTCGCGCAGCAGCGGTTGTGGTTCTTGTGGCAACTGGAGGGGCCGAGCGCGACGCACAACATCCCGATGGTGGTGGGTTTGCCGGGCGGGGCCGATGAGGCCGCGGTGGAGGCGGCGCTGCGGGATGTGATCGGTCGGCACGAGGTGCTGCGGACGGTCTTCCCGAGTGTTGATGGTGTGCCGTTCCAGCAGGTGGTTCCGGTGGAGGAGCTGGAGTGGGGTGTTACCCGGGTGGAGGCCGGCAGGTCGCTGGCCGACGCGGTCGGTGCTGCGGCACGGTATGAGTTCGATCTGTCGGCGGAGGTGCCGATCCGGGCATGGCTGTTCAGCGATGGTGCGGATGCGCGGCTGTTGGTGTTGGTGGTTCACCACATCGCTGGCGACGGCTGGTCGGAGCGTCCTCTGACCGCGGACGTGTCGGCGGCATATGCGGCCAGGCTCGACGGCCGGGCGCCGGAGTGGTCCCGGTTGCCGGTGCAGTACGCGGACTATGCCCTGTGGCAGCGCGAGCTGCTCGGCGACGAGACCGATCCCGGCAGCGTGATGTCGCGGCAAGTGGCGTACTGGCGCGGCGCTTTGGCAGGTGCACCGGAGGAGCTGGCATTGCCGGCGGACCGGCGGCGTCCCGCGGTCGGCAGTCTGCGCGGTCACGTGGTGCCGGTGAGTGTGCCGGCGGCGGTGCATGCGCGGCTGGCGGACGTGGCCCGGGCGCAAGGTGTCACGGTGTTCATGGTTCTCCAGGCCGCCGTGGCGGTAGTGCTGTCGCGGCTGGGCGCCGGCACGGACATTCCGATCGGTGCCGCGGTGGCCGGGCGGACCGATGAAGCCTTGGACGACCTGATCGGGTACTTCGTCAACACCCTGGTGATGCGCACGGATCTGTCGGGTGACCCGACGTTCGCGGAGCTGCTCGGGCGGGTGCGGGAGACATCGCTCGCCGGGTTCGAGCACCAGGACGTGCCGTTCGAACGTCTCGTCGAGGAACTGTCCCCGGTCCGTTCCCTGGCCCGGCACCCACTGTTCCAGGTGATGCTGACCTTCCAGAACAACACCACCGCGGTGCTCGACCGGCCCGACGCCGCCACCGACACGAACGCGAATGCCGGTGGGACGGCACTCGCGGACGCCGCGCGGGCGGCCGAGCTGGGCGTGGCGAAGTTCGACCTCGACTGGGTGATCGGAGAAACCTTCGACGCCACCGGCGCGGCGGCCGGTCTGCGAGGTGCGCTGACCGGGTCGGTGGACCTGTTCGACGCGGCAACCGTGGAGTCGATCGCGCGGTGGTGGCTGCGGGCCCTCGAGGCGATGCTGGCCGACCCGTCGATGCCGGTGTCCACAGTGGAGATTCTCGACGCGGACGAGCGCGACCAGGTGCTGTTCGGGTGGAACGACATGTCCGTGGTGGCCGGGGTGTCGCTGCCGGAGCTGTTCGCGGGGCAGGCCGCTCG
>NZ_JBEXUD010000086.1:0-29086 GCF_040614215.1 Dactylosporangium sp. NPDC006015 | reverse complement strand
TTCACCTCGTGCAGCTGGTTCAGCGACTCGTGGTCCGCACCGGTCTCCACGTGACCGTAGTCGGTGCCGCCGTCGTACCCGTGGTCGCCGCTGTCCCACTCGCTCATTGCATTTCTCCCCGGTGTCCGGTGTGTTTTCCGTTGCTGTCGAAGACAACGTTAGTCAATCTTGCGGACCGTCGAATCCCCGAAACGTGCCACGGGGATCACACCAGCAGGACGCGGCCGGTGACGCCGGAGGCGGGCATGGGGCCGTAGTGGCGGGAGTCGCGGGCGACCTCGCGGTTGTCGCCGAGGACGTAGAGCATGCCGTCGGGGACCGTCACCGGCGTGCAGTCGGTGGCCGCGCCGTGGACGTAGGGCTCGTCCAGCGGCGTGCCGTCGCGGCGCACCCTGCCGCCGGCGCAGTCGATGGTGTCGCCGGCGAGGCCGATGACCCTGTCGACGGCGGTGAACGAGCCGCCGACGCCCGACGAGCCGCCGACGCCCGACGGGGCGCGCAGCACGACGATGTCGCCGCGGTCGATGCCCGTCAGCCGGAACGAGAGCCGGTCGACGACCGCGTGGTCACCGATCGACAGGGTCGGCGCCATCGCGCCCGACGGGATCGAGCGGAGCTGGAACGCGGCCAGCGCGGCGGTCGCGACCAGGGCCGCGACGACGGCACGGCGGACCCGGCGCCGCTCCCGCACCGCGACCCACAGGCCGCCGGCCGTCCAGCGCAGCACCGGCCAGGTGCCCTTGACCTCGTCGAGCTCGGCGATGACGGCGGCGCCCCACGGACTGCGGCTGCCCGCCAGTGCCACGGTCAGGACGCCGCGGGCCAGCCGGTGGACGGCGCTCACGACGCGGTCCGCGGGTGCAGGCGCGGCGCCGGAGCGGTGGCCTGCGCCGCGCGCCGGGCCAGGCGCGAGCGGGCCAGCGACGCGCCGTCCTGGGTCAGCCGGTACAGGTGGCGTGGGGGACGACCGGGCTGCTCCGCCGGCTCCCAGCGGGTCTCCAGCAGCGCCCCCTCCGCGAGGCGCATCAGAATCGGGTACAGCGAACCGGACGCCAACCCGGTCTCGCGGCTCAGGTCATACCCGTACCGCCACGCGTCGGGCGCGGCGAGCAGGGCCTCGAAGACGTGCAGCGTCTGTGGCGACGAGTGCGGCAACCTCGGCATACCTGAAACTCTACATATGAAGACTATCGCTGGAAAGGTGTGCCGCGCCCCCGGGCGAGGGCGTCGACCCGGCGCAGCGCGTCCGGCAGGCGGAACGCCCCGGCCATCGCCGCGACCATCGCGGCCGCGTCGGGCAGCGGCACCCCCGCCGCGGTGACGAACAGGGGGCGGTCCGCGCCGCCGCGGCGCACGGCGACGGCGTGGGTGGCGCTGCGGAACGCGGTCTTCGCCACGCCGACCACGGGGATGCCGAGCGCGTCGCGGACGTGCGCGCCGAGGCCCGGGCGGCCGTCCGGGTCCAGGTCGACGTAGCCGTCGACGATGAGCAGGTCGAGCGGTGGCAGCGGATCCAGCAGCGCGTGGACCGCCGGCAGCTCGCGCTTGTAGAAGGCGCCCGGCTCATACGGGGCGACGTCGTCGAGCCAGGCGACGCGCTCGTCGAGCAGCGCGCCGAACGTCGGCTCGCCGGCGACCACCAGCGCACCCCGGGCGCCCCCGGTGTCCGGATAGTCGACGTCGATGGCGCCGTACCGCCGCGGGTTCACACCGGCAAGTGAACCAGCTCTGCGCCGCGGGTCAGCGCAGGGCCTCGTCCAGGCGGATCGCGGCGTTGATGAGGCCGAGGTGGGAGAACGCCTGCGGGAAGTTGCCGAGCTGCTCGCCGGTCGTAGCGCTGAGTGAACGTCGCACAGCCAGTCGACGGTCTCCGCCAGCCCCTTCCAGCCGTCGTACGTGGGGCGCCCCACCCAGGTCCGCCAGAAGTCCCGGGTCTCGTCGTACAGGCGCCAGATCTCGTCGAGGGAGGCCGTGGCCTTCGACAGGTGGGAATTCCATGCCTCGACGGTCGCCCGGGCCGGGTGACCCGCCAGCACCCGCGAAGGGTGACCGGCGGGTGTCAGGGGCGGGTGGCGGCGCGCTCCAGCAGGGAGACGAGGCCGGCGCGGGTCGCCACGACGATCATCGTGTGGCTGCGGTCGAGGGTCCGGCCGCGGTTGCGTTCGGGCCACCAGAAGGTCTGGACGCCCTGGCCGAGGCCGGGGCGGCCGGTCTGGACGGCGACGAGACGGAGCTCGTCGGCGACGCCGACCTCGTGGAACGGGCGGCCCTCCAGCAGGGAGCGGGCGCCGACGCGGACCTCCGCGACGAGCAGGACGCGGCGACCGACGGGGATCGTGTCGACGACCTCGCTGCCGACCATCGACGCGGCGAAGGCGGGGGCGGCCAGGTAGGAGACGCTGCGGGAGTGGTTGATGCCGAAGGCGACCTTGATCCGCCGGGCGAAGTCCTCCTCGAACAGCCGCAGCACGACCCGCAGGTCGGCGCGCAGCGAACGGGCGAGCAGGGCCGCCTCCAGGTTGGTGACGTCGTCGGTGGTGACCATGACGAGGCAGCGGGCCGTGGCCACCGACGCCGCCTCGAGGGTCTCGGTGTCCTTGGCGTCGCCGAGGATCACCGGGATGCCGAGCGCCCGGGCGACCGCCACGCCGCGGGCGGTCGGGGCGCGGTCCACGGCCACCACGTCGATGCCCTGGTCGTGCAGGCCCTGCACGACGCGCGCGCCGACGTTGCCGAGGCCGACGACGATCACGTGGTTGCCGACGGGCACGGCCAGGCCGCCGGCGGCGATCTTCAGGCGGGCCTTGACGAGGGTGTTGACGACGGCGGCGGTGACCGCCGGGATGACCGCGACACCCGCGAAGACCAGCGCGAGGTCGACGGCCTGGCTGATCCGGCCGGCCTCCAGGTCGGCGTTGGCGCCACCGAGGGTCGTGAGCACGGTGACGTACAGCGCCCGCCACGGGCTCAGGTCCCGGACGGTGGCGACCACGACGCTGCCGGTCGCGATCAGGGCGAACACGCCGACGAGGACTCGCCGCAGGCCGCCCTTGAGCACGAGCCGGGTCATCCGCAGCGGGTGCCGGCCGTCGCGCCGCGGCGCCGGCTGGACCTGGCCGTAGACGCTGACGAGGACCAGGTCGGCGGCGTCGTCCGGGGGCAGGGTGGTGCCGCCGGCGGTGTCCGCCAGGCCGCACCGGATGTCGGCCGGGTTCGCGAGCGCGCGGTCGACGGCGGCGAGCCGCTGGCCGTCGGTGAGCTGGATCGACGTCGGGGTGTTGTCGCCGAGCGCCGCCGCGACGAACGCCGGCGCGGCGATCTCCGACGCGGACAGGACCGCGCAGTTGCGCACCCGCGACGCCACGCCGGCGCCGAGGACGGTGTTGAACATCCGCAGCACGACCCGGACGTCGGGCAGCACCTCCCGGGCGATCAGCGCCGCGTCGACGTTGGCGACGTCGTCGGCGTCGACGAACGCGATCGCCTCGGCGTCGGCGAGCTCGGGCCGCAGGAACGTGGCCGCGGTCAGGCGCCGCTCCTGCACCACCATCGACCACGGGTCGGGCGCGCACAGCTCGGCGATCTCGGGCGCCAGGTTCTGCGTGAGCGACGGGACCACGGCCGTCACCTGAGCGCCGTAGCTGTTGATCAGCTCGCCGACCAGCCGCCGTGCGAGAGCGTTGTCACCCCAGACGACGAACCGGCGCACATCGACGATTGTATAAACGTCCGGTGAGCCTGAGGCGTCAGCAGGGTGGCGGGAACCCTGCCAGGAGATTGACGTCGTACACCAGCACCGCGTAGCGGCCGCTGTCGAAGCGCTGCTTCGGCGACCCCCACATGCGCATCGCCTGCGCCGGCGTGCCGTAGAACGGGCGGTCCTTCTCGAAGACGATGAACCTGGCGTCGTGCGCCGCGTCGTACATGTCGGTCTTCGACTGCCAGCACATCGGGATCACCCGGTCGTGGTCGCCGATCACCGGCGCGACGGTCACCTTCCGGTGTGTGGTGACGGTGATGTTGTTGGACACCCAGTAGGCGCCGAGGCCGTAGGTGAGCCCGCGGGCCTGCAGCCAGTCGGCGACCTCCTGCCCCTCGGACGCCTGGGCGCGCGGCGGCGAGTACGCCACCAGGTTCAGCGTGAGCAGCGCCAGCACGCCGGCCAGCACGCCCTGCCGCCAGCGGGCCGTGAACCGCTGGCCGGTGGGCCCGTCGGCGGCCATGAGCCGCGGCCCGACGACGCGACCGGCGATGACCGCGGCCATCGGCAGCACGGGCGAGATCTCCCGCGCCGCCATCAGGTCGACCGGCAGCGTCGACACGATCTCCGCGCCGATGTCGCAGCAGATCGCGATCGCCATGATGGACTCGACCCGGTCGGCGGTGCCGCGCAGCGTCCGCAGCAGCACGATCGCGACGGCGACCAGCGCGACGACGAACCCGATCAGGTGCAGGTAGGACACCCCCTGCTGGATCCACTTGCCCTGCCAGCCGGGCCGGTGGGTGCCGAACAGCACGCCCAGCATCCGCGCCGTCATGTGCGCCCGGCCGAACCACTCGTCCCACGGCGACAGCTCGATCGGCGGCTTCGGCGTGTGGTAGCCGCCGATCGCGTGCAGTGCCCAGGTCGCCAGGTGCGACAGGGCCACCGACGCGCCGGCGGCGAGCGCCAGCTGGAAGTCCATGCTCGTCAGGCGGCTCCGGAGCGGCCCGGGCAGCCGCAGCGCACGGACCAGGCAGGCCAGGGCGAGCGGGACGGCGCCGACGAACGTGACGAGGGGGTCCCCCCACGCGCCCCAGCCCAGCAGCAGCGCCACGACGACCGGCTTCGCCTTCGTGTCGCGCATCCGGTCGATCGCCCCCCACGCCAGCAGCAGCGGCACGGCGGAGCCGGTGTGGTTGGGCGAGGACAGCAGCGTCTGGAAGCCGGTGCCGGGCACCGGGCACAGCAGGATCGCGACGGTCACCCCGACCCGCAGCCACGCCTGGAGCCCGGTCGCGCGGCCCTTCGCGAGGGCGGCGGCGAGCAGCACGATCATCGTGTACGTGATGGCGGCCGCGATGTGGATCTGGTCGACGGTCGGCCCCGTGAAGACCTGGACGATCGCGTACTGGATCAGCTCCGTCGGGTAGAACGCGACGTCGGACAGCGTCCATCCCGACAGCAGCGGGTTGCCGTGGAACATGTCCCAGGCCTGCAGCGCGTTGCTCGCGCCGTCGCTGTTGATCGGGAACGCGTACGCCATCCGCAGGTATGCGAAGAACAGCCCCACGGCTGCGACGGCGATCCCCGAACCAATCAACAGCCTGGTTTTCAACACCACGGCAGGGTAGCTACTCGAATTCGTCGGCCAGTTCGCGGTATGCGGCTAGTACCGTTTCAGTCCGTTCTGTCAGTGTTTCCGCGGGCTCCGCGTCGCGGGGCGGCCGGCCGCTGATCGCGCCGAGCAGCGCGTCGGCGGCGTCGATCCGCACGCGGGCCCGCGACTGCGCCGCCCGCTGGTCCAGGAACCCCTGGCACAGCGCGGCGAGGTGCCGCAGCTGCCCGACCCGCCGGCTCACCTCGGCGTCGACCTCGGTCAGCCGCTGCGTGAGCTCCGCCTGCCTGTCGGTGACGGCCGCGAACAGCAGCCCCGCGCCGATCGGCTCGCCCACCGACGCGCGCAGCGCCCGGGCGGCGGTCCGCAGCTCGCCGCGCTCGGCGAGGGCGTGCGCGAGGTCCCACAGCGTGCGTTCCAGGGTGTCGTGGGGATCGGTCGGGTCGCCGAGCCGCTCCAGCGCGGGCCAGGTCAGCACGATCCGGTCGGCGTACGCGGCGGCCTCCTCGAACATGGACCGGTCGCGGGGGTCGGTGAGGTACTGCCGCAGCGACCGCTCCCGGCTCGCCGGCGTCCTCACCAGGTGCAGCCCGGCGAGCAGGAACCCCGTGGCGGCGACCGCGGCCAGGACCGCGCGGCCCAGCGGCGGCGCGCCGAGCCAGTGGATGCCCAGCGCGGCGATCGCGGCGCAGGCGAGGGCCGCCGCGTACGCGACGAACACCCAGTTGTCGGCCGGCCAGAACGGGCCGACGCGCGGCTGCCCGGACGCGCCGGCGAGGGCCCGTTGCGCCGCGCCCGCCTGCTGGCGCACGATCGCGGTACGCCGCCCGCGGAGGTACTCAAGCACGCCGGATCAGCGCCGAGGTGGCGCTCGCCAGCAGCAGTCCGGCAAGGACCCCGGGCAGTCCGGCGACGAGCCCGGCGAAGAGGGCCGTCGCCCCGAGCGTCGGCAGCGACAGCGGCCCCATCCAGCCCGGCAGGTGCTGCGCCGGCACGCCCACCAGCGCGATCAGCGACGCGGCGGCCAGGGCGAACAGCGGTGCGAATGGCTGGCCGGTCATCAGGACCAGCCCGGCGGCGAACGCGATGCCCAGCGCCGGCCCCGGCAGCGGCAGCACCGTGAGCAGGCCGACCCCGACGGCGGCGGCCTGCGGGTGGGTGACGCCGCCGACGTTGAGCGCCGGCCAGGCGACGGTGGCCGCGAGCGCCGCCCAGACACAGCGGTGCGTTGCGGCCGTCGCCGGTCCGGTTCCCTCGTCGACGGCCCGGACGAGCATCACAGCAGCCGCAGTTCCCGCGCCCGCTCGACGGCCTCGCGCCGACGGCCGGCGTGCAGCTTGCGGTAGATGTTCTTGACGTGCGTCTTGACGGTGTTGACCGACACGTACAGCGTCGAGGCGATCTCCAGGTTGGACATCGTGCCCTGCAGGTACCGCAGCACCGTCAGCTCCCGCTCGGTGAGCGGCTCGACGAGGCTGCCGTCGGCGCCCCGCCCGCCGCCCGCCAGCGGCGACGATCCGGCGGCCAGCTCGGCCGCGAGGGGGTGGTACACGGGCAGCAGCGGCGCGAAGTTGGCCAGAAGGTCCCGGACGGGGTGCCCGCCGACGAGGAACGGCCGGCGGAAGCTCTCCTCCTCCGCGATGTCCAGGGCGACCTCCAGGCCACGCAGCACCCGGTTGCGGTCGCCGAGCGCCCGGCCGGCGAGGGACGTCAGGATCGCGGCGTGCACGGTCCAGGTCAGCGCCGTGTCCACCGACGGGGTCGCGTACTGCTGGGCGGTCGACGCGGCGGCGGCAGCCTTGCCCTCGACCAGCGCCGCCGACGCGTCGACACAGGCGGCCCATCCCGGGTACACGTCCGGGTCGCCGCCGGTCGCGACGAGTCGCCGGGCCGCGCCCAGGTCCCCGCCGCTGATTCGCAGCTCCGCCTCCGTCAGGGCCAGGGCCCGCTCCACGCTGGGCGTGAGCGGCGCGCCACCGAGCTCGCGGCGGGCGGTGTGCAGCACCTCCAGGGCGGCGGCGAGCCGGCCCGAGCCGTGGCGGAGCTTCGCCCGCACCGTCGCGATCGCGACGAGCAGGTCGGGGTCGCCGGCGGCCAGGTCGAGGCCCTCGTCGAGGAGCCGGTCAGCCTCCGCGATGCGGTCCCATTCGCCGTACACGCTGGCCAGGGCCATCCGGACCCAGCCGAGGTCGGTCGCGTCGGTGATGCCGAAGCGGTCCGCGGTCACCAGCGCCTGCCGGCCGAGCCGAGCCGCCGCCCGCAGCCTGCCGCGGGCCGCCTCCAGCACCGACAGCTGCGCCGCGGCGCACACCTGCGTCTGCGCCATGCCTGTGCGCTGGGCGAGCACCAGAGCCCCGTGCAGGGGAGACCCGGCGGCGGCGAGCTCACCCAGCCGTAGCCGGGCCGCGCCTTCGTCCAACATGGACAGTGCCCGGACCTCGTCGGTCTGGTCCTCGGGCCGGTTGAGCTCCCCGAGGGCGGCGAGCGTCCTGCGCGGGTCGCCGGACAGCCACGCCTCGGCGGCCATGAACCCGGCCATCATCCGCGCGCTGACCCGGGCCGGCGCCTTGGCCGCGGCGGGCTCCTTCGATGTGCCGCCGGCTGCCGCGACCGGTCCAGCGGCGGGTGTACCGGCGGACGTCCCGCTCGGCGCGGGCGCGGTCATCACGGCCGTCGCACCGCCACCGTTCGCGGCCGGGACGTGCAGCGCGGCCGGCACACCAGACCCGGCCGGCCCGGAGCGCCCGACGGTCGCGCCGACGTTGCCGGTCGGTCCGTTCGCGCCCATCCCGTACGCCGCGCGGTTCATGCCGGCCGGACCGCTCGCGGAGGTCCCTCCCGCGGAGCCGCCGGTGGCGGCCACGTTCGCGGGCCCGGTGCCGGTGCTCTTGCCGCCGTCTCCGCCGGACGCGTTCGTGACGATCCCGTTCGTGCCGTTCGTGTTCGTGACGAACGCGGTGCCGGTGTTCGTGGTGGTCGCGCTCGCCGGCGCGGTCTCGCCGTTGCCGTTGCCGCCGTTCGTACCGTTGGTGCTGGTGGCTCCGGCGCCGCCGGCGGGGCTGTTGCCGCCGTCTCTGCCGGGCGCGTCCGTGGTTCCGGCGCCCCCACCGCTGGTGGCGGTGGCGGCCGGCCCGGTCGAGGTCGTGCCGGTGGTGCTGGCGGGCGTGGAGGTCGTGGGGCCGTTCGTGCCTGTTGCGGACGTCCCGGTCGCGGTCGGGCCGGTCGGGTTCGTAGCCGTCGTGGTCGTCCCGTTCGCAGCCGGACCGGTGGTGGTTGGGCTGCTCGCGGTCGGGCTGCTCGCGGTTGGGCCGGTCGCGGTCGGGCCGGTCGCGGTCGGGGCGGTCGGGTTCGTGGGGCCGGTGCTGGAGGTGGGCGGGGTGTCGGCGGCGCGGTTGCTGCGGCGCAGGTAGTCGCGGGTGCCCTCCAGGTCGCCGACCCGCAGGCGCTCCGCGGCGAAGGCCAGCGCCAGCCGCGGGTCCGCGTGCTCGTCGCCGGCCGGCGGGTGCGGCGCGGCCTCGTGGGGGCGGTCGTAGCGGACCCCGCCGACGATGTCCGGCCAGTGCCGGTCCAGCGTCTCGACGGCGCCGGTCCAGTCCTCGGCGAGCAGCGCGTGCCGCATCGCCTCGGCCGGGATCCCGTAGGTCGAGTGCCACGCGGCCGCCCGGCGGTGCAGCTCGGCGACGCGTTCGGGGTTGCGGCGCTGCAGCTCGGAGTGCAGGGTGCGGGCGAAGAGCGGGTGGAAGCGGTACCAGCCGCCGGGGCCGGCGTTGCGGGTCAGGAAGGCGTTGGAGCCCTTGAGCTCCGCGAGGACCCGCGCGCCGTCGTCGCGGCCGGTGATCGCCTCGACCAGGCCGGCGTTGAGGCGCGTCGCGACCGCCGTGTCGAGCAGCAGCCGGCGGGTGTCGGCGGGCAGCGTCTCGATGACCTCGCCGGTGAGGAAGTCGCCGACGGCGGTGCTGTAGGCGCCGCCGTCGTCGAGGACCCGCTCCGGCTCCGGGTGCCCGCGCATCGCCATCGCGGCGAGCCGCACCCCGGCCGGCCAGCCCTCGGTCATCGAGTGCAGCGCGTACAGGGTGCTGCCCGGCAGCACGACGTCGTGCGCGGCCAGCAGCTGCGCGGTCTCGGCGATGGTGAGCGACAGGTCGGTCGTGCGCACCTCCGTCAGCGAGCCGTTGACCCGCCAGCGGTACAACGGCAACGCCGGATCCCGCCGGCAGGACAGCACCAGGTGCAGGCGGCCCATGCCGTGCCGCACCAGCGACTCCAGCTCAGCGAGCGCGGCCTGGTCGCTGATCTCGCGCACGTCGTCGACGACCACGACGTGGGGGCGGTCGAGCGCGTCGACGGCGCGCGGCAGGTCTTCGGCGTAGAGGTCGGGCTTCAGGTCCCCGGCGGGCGCCGCGTGATCCCCCGCGGAGAGGGCGCCGCGGAGCCGGCCGGGCACGTCGGCGCCGTCCGGCGAGTGCGCGGTCACCCAGCTCACGACGGGCACCTCGTCACCGATCCGCACGGTGCGGGCCCACGCGACCAGGGCGGCGGTCTTGCCCCATCCGGCGGGCGCGGTCACCAGCGTCAGCGGCGCGCGCACAGCTGCGTCAAGCTGCGCGACGACCCGGTCGCGCAGTACGTATCCGGGTGGGAGGTCCGGCACCGCCAACGTCGACGGGGCCGTTCCACGGCGATCCTGCTGTACCAACGCTTGCGACACTCGGTGCCCCCCGATTTCATACCTCGCCAAACGTGACGAGCAAAGCACCGCTCCAAGCTGCGGGGCCTCACCCTGCCTGGGTGGTCTTCCCTCGGCCGATGTGGCTGTTTGCCTTGCGTAGCAACGGTTCCATCGACATCGCTGCACCGGCGCGCCGCGTGCAGGAGGCTCACCCGGATCGGATGACGCGCGGTCACCACACTGGTCGGCAGCGTTCCCGCTATCGCCCGTCGCGTCGACGGGCGGGGAGGGATGAGCCCAGGATGAGCGCGCTTGTCGGTGAGATCGAGCTCCGCGGCGAGAACGGGTTCGAGCTTGCCCTGAGGGGTTACCACCGCGGCCAGGTGGATCGCTACATCGCCACCCTGCAGATGCGGCTGACCACCGTGGAGACGGAGCTTGCCTCGGCGCGCTACCGGGAGCAGCAGCTCGCGGGCAAGGTCGAACGGCTCAACACGCAGGTCCGCCAGTGCACGTGCGGCGACGAGACCTCGAAGGCCGTCGGCGGCCGGATCCAGCAGATGATCGAGCTGGCCGAGCAGGAGGCCGACGACCTGCGCAAGCGGGCCGCCGAGGAGCTCGACGGCGCCCGGACCGCGGGGGAGGCGCTGCTCGCCGACGCCCGCAAGCACGCCGAGGACGCGATCCGCGACTTCCAGACCGCGCTCGCGCAACGTCGCTCGGAGGAGGCCCGCGCCGAGCAGGCCCGCCGCGTGCAGTGGGACACCCGCCGCCAGCGGCAACGCGAGGCGGCCGAGAACCTCCTGGCGTCGACCCGATCCATCGGTGCCGAGAGCCTGCAGACCACCAAGAAGTTGCTCGACGCCCTGTCCGAGCAGCACGCCAAGTTGACCGCGGAGGTCGAGTCCGCGGAGAAGGAGATGGCCGACCTGCCGAATGCCTGAAGACGTTCTGCCCCGAGACGCCCGGTGGTCCACAGTGGACCACCGGGCGTCACCGTCTCCGGGGAGAGGGGAAGGGGGTTCAGACGAAGACCTCGTGCAGGTGGTCCTCCTGCTCCTTGGACAGGTTGGTGTGCAGGAGCTTCGGCCGGTCGCCGGCGAACGCG
Organism: Dactylosporangium sp. NPDC006015; assembly: GCF_040614215.1. Classification (NCBI taxonomy): domain Bacteria; kingdom Bacillati; phylum Actinomycetota; class Actinomycetes; order Micromonosporales; family Micromonosporaceae; genus Dactylosporangium; species Dactylosporangium sp. NPDC006015. The sequence continues at coordinate 17,991 of NZ_JBEXUD010000086.1, read as the reverse complement.
TCGCGGACCTTGTCGACCACGACGTCGGTGGTCAGCACGAACAGCGCGGACGTGCCCGGCTGGATCTCGTCGCGGGTGCGCTTGATGAAGTCGTCGTCGATGCCGACGTCCCTCAGTGAGCCCGCGATGGCGCCGGCGGCCGCGCCGACGGCCATGCCGAACAGTGGGATGAGGAAGATCAGGCCGAAGAGCATGCCCCAGAACATGCCGCCGAGCGCGCCCCGGCCGGTCAGGTTGTGCATCTGCCGGGTCTTGGGCTTGCTGGCGCCCTCCTCCCAGGAGACGGTCGCGGCGTCCTCGATGTTCACCAGGCCCTGCTTCGCGAGGCCCTGGAGCTTCTCGGCGGCGCGGGACGCCCCCTCGGGGGTGTCGAACTTCCAGACGGTCAACGTGGCCATGGTCGTGCTCCGTTCCGTGAGTCGGGCATTCCTTGACGAGCGTCGCTGCGCTGGACGTGCCCGGCCCCACCTGTGCGGAGTGACGATGTGCCCGCTGGCCGATCACCCCACCGGGGTGAGGACGCATCACTCTGACAGCCAGCAGGATTCCTGCCATGAACGAACTGCGGGCGGCCCTGATGGTGACTGCTGCACCGTCGATGACGGTCCGCCCGTTCCCGCCAGCCGCGGGCGTCACGTCGTCGGTGGTCCCCGGCGTGACGACCCAGCTGGGGCGTCAGGTGAACACCGTTGAGCAGGGGGTACTCAACGGGGCAGGACGAGCGGTGAACACGGCCCGCATCCTGCGCACTGGGCGCTCTTCAGCGAGGGCGGCGGGAGCCGATGGGTGGGCGGCTGATCCGGAGGAGGCCGCCCACCCATCGCAAGTCACACAGCAGGCCCGATAAGACGTCTGAACACTGAAGGACGGCGCGAGAGGCGCCGACGCGCTCCCAGGCCCGCGTCGGCGCCTCAAGCGTTTCCAGACACAGAACTGGGTGGCTGCCACGGGGGCAGCCACCCAGTTCTTTTCTGTGTGCCGCGCGGTCCCTCAGATCACGCCGTGGTCCGAGGTCGGTGCGGCGTGCCGGGGCGGGTCGGACGACCACCGGGCCGTCTCGTCGTGCCGGGAGTGCGCGCCCGGCCCGCCGACGTCGCCGTACCGCGGCGGCTGCGGTGCCTCACCGGTCGCGGGCATGTCGCCGTGCCGGCCCGGCTGGCTCGGCTGGCTCGCCTCCGCCGCGCTGTGCGCGCCCTCGTTCGGCCGCGCCGCGGGGCCCGGCCGCCCCGCCTGATACGGCCCGCTCGGTGGGTAGGGCCCCACATTCGGCCCGTACGCCGCCGACCCCGACGTCTGCGCGGCGGGGTGGTGCGGTGAGGTCGGCGCGTTCATCGGGATGCCGCTGCCGTGCCCCTGGTAGTCCACCGCCTGGTAGTCCCGGTCGGCCGCCCGGTGGCTCGCCGGGGCCGGCGTGACGGCGGGAGGCATGGACTCCGACCAGTGGACGGTGAGCGCGAAGAGGACCACCACGCTGAGTGTGATCATCAACAGCGACCACACCGGGTATGCGCCGAGCCAGCCGACCTGGATCACCATGTGCACCGCCACGATGGCGATCGCCGCCACCCGGGCGACGCTGTTGCGGGACAGCAGCCCGATCCCGGCGGCCAGCATCAGCCCGCCGAAGACCAGCATGAGGATGCCCCAGCCGGTCAGGTTCACCACGACGAGACTGTTGTTGTCGATGAACGCCACCTGGTTCTGCAGCAGCGTGACGAGTCCTTCGAGCACGTTGAGGAGCCCGATCACGACGAGCATGACGGCCGCGAAGGTGACCCAGCCGAACCACACGGCTCTGCTCTTGGTCATGGCCACTGTGTTCCTTCCTCTGCACGAGCGGGGCACCGGCAGGAGGCAGGGTCTGGCAGGTCTGACCAATGAGAGCAGGTTCGTCGTCCGGCCGCGGCGGACAAGAGAGGAGGCGCCGCGGCCGGATCCGGCGAAGCTCGTGTGGCGACCTCCCTCCCTTGCGGAAATTGCGAACCGGTGCTTTTGAGCCGATCGTTCGGGGCGACCGGATGACCGGACATCACCCGGCCCGTGTGAGTTGGATCGCCCGTCCATCGATGGACCGCCCGTCACCCGCACCGGGTGAGGACTTCTCACCCGGCGGCGCAAGCACAATGCGGTCGTGGAGATGGCCTGGATACCTGGTGGCGCGTTCGCCATGGGTGCGGACGGCTTTTATCCGGAAGAGGCGCCGGTGCGCAAGGTCACCGTCGACGGCTTCTGGATCGACTCGCATCCCGTGACGAACGCCGAGTTTGCCCTGTTCACGACGGAGACCGGCTACGAGACGGTGGCGGAGCGGCAGCCGGAGGACGAAGGTCAGCCCGGCTCGATGGTGTTCGTACAGCCGCCCGGACCTGTGCCGCTCCGCGACTGGCGGGTGTGGTGGGAGTTCCGCCCCGGCGCGTCCTGGCGACATCCGTGGGGGCCGGACTCCGACATCCGGGGCCAGTCGGCGCACCCGGTGGTCCACGTCGCCTACGAGGACGCCGCGGCGTACGCCAGGTGGGCCGGCAAGGACCTGCCGACCGAGGCGGAGTGGGAGTTCGCCGCCCGCGGCGGGCTCGACCAGGCGATCTACCCGTGGGGTGACGATCCCGAGCCGGGCCGGGCCAACATCTGGCACGGCATCTTCCCGTGGCTGGACCGCAGCGACGGCGGCCACGGCACCAGCCCCGTCGGGGCGTTCGCCGCCAACGCGTACGGCCTCTTCGACGTGGTCGGTAACGTGTGGGAGTGGACGTCGGACTACTACCGGTCCGGAAATGCCAGATTCGACGTGGGTGACGATCCTCTCCAGCCCCAGGGTGAGATCGCCGACAACCCGCGGGTGGACACCCCGGCAGGGGCGGCCGTCTATGCGAGCCGGGTCGTCAAAGGCGGCTCCTACCTGTGCTCCACCGGCTATGACCACCGGTTCCGCCCCGCGGCGCGACAGCCGGAGGCGGTCGACAACGGCAGCTGTCACGTCGGTTTTCGTTGCGTTCGCCGACTCGGGTGAACACGCACTGTTATTTGTTCACCCCCTACGGGTGAGGCGACCTCACCTTTAATCGCCTCACAATCCCGTGGTCATCCGCCGTGCTGCGGTGGGTGGGAGGGGGCGAAAAACGTTGGGGCAGAAAACGCTCGTTGACACCATCACCCGTCCCGCACTGCACTTCGCAGTGCCTGAGCCGCCCCGCTATCACGTGCCACGACCGCGTCTTCTGGACGCATTGGATCGTGCGGTGGCGGGGCATTTGACATTGATCTCCGCTCCGGCGGGGTGGGGCAAGACCACCCTGTTGGCAGAATGGGTGGCGGCAGGGCGATCTCCCTGGCCGCTGGCGTGGTTGACCGTCGAGGCACACCACGGCCCACGCTTTTGGGAACACGTGCTGGGTGCGGTCGCGGCGGCCACCGCGGAGCACCAGGTCACCGCGGCGGCGACCGACGGTGGCGAGGCACTCGACGAGCTGGTCGTGCTGCTGCGGCGGCCCGGCCCGCCGGTCGTCGTCATCCTCGACGACCTGCAGGAGCTGTCCGTCCCGCGGGTGTGGGGGGAGCTGGAGACGCTGCTTTCCCAGGCGGGAGATCGCCTGCGTCTCGTCATCGCCTGCCGGACCGACCCGGCGCTCACCCTGTACCGCTTCCGCATCCGCGGCGCGCTCGCCGAGCTGCGGAACGGGACGCTCGGCTTCACCCTCGACGAGACCGCGCAGATGCTCAACGCGCACGGCGTCCGGCTCGCCGAGTCGGCCCTCGTGGAGCTGCACGCGGTGATGCGAGGTTGGGCGGCGGGGCTGCGACTCGCCGCGCTCGCCGTGCAGGGGCACCCGGAGCCTGACAGCCTGGTGCCCCGTTTCGCGCTGCAGGACCGGGCGCTCGGCGAGTACCTCGTCGGCGAGGTCTTCGACACCCTGCCGGAGGACATCCGCGAGGTGGTCCTCTGCACCTCGGTGCTCGACCAGGTCAGCGCCGAGCTCGTGGAGGCGCTGACGGGCCGCGTCGACGGCGCCCGCATCCTGGCACAGCTCGAACACTCCAACCTGTTCGTCGTGCAGGGCAGCGGCAACGCCGGCATGTACCGGTGCCACCCGCTCTTCGGTCTCATGTTGTACGACGAGCTGCGGCACCGCCGGCCCGAGCAGGTCCGGCAGCTGCACCGCCGCGCCGCGGACTGGTTCGCCGCGCACGACTCGCCGGCCGACGCGCTGCGGCACGCGCTCGCGGCCCGCAACTGGGGCCAGGCCTCCGACCTGCTCGCCGCGAGCTGGCAGGAGCTGGTGCCGGGGGCGCGGCTGCGGACCATCAAGGAGCTGGTCCCGCCGCCGCCGCAGGAGGTCCGCAACGACCCGCGGCTGGCCCTGGCCTTCGCCGCGGAGCGCCTGGACGCCAGCGACCCGCAGGGCACGGAGACGTTCCTGCACCTGGTCGACCGCTCGCAGCACACGCTGGTCGAGTCGGCCCGCACGGCGTTGCAGCCCATCGTCGACAGCTTCCGGATGGCCGAGGCGCACCAGTCGGGCAAGCCCGAACTGATCCTCGCCACGGCGCCGCAGCTGCTGCGCGACGACATGGGCCTCGACGACCAGGACACCGCGCGGATGCGGGCGCTCGCGCTCGTCGCCGTCGGCGGCGCGCGCCTGCTGCAGGGCGACCTGGGGGCGGCGGAGCTGGCGCTCACCGAGGCGCTCAACCTGGCCCGCCGCTGCGGCGGGATCCAGTCGCAGCTGGCCGCGCTGCGGCAGCTCGCGCAGCTCAACGCGACCCGCGGGCGGCTGACGGCGGCGATGCGCTACGGCAAGGAGGCCCTGGCCCTCGCCGACCGCGAGGGGCAGACGCAGGGCAGCGACGTGGTCTGGGCGCAGCTCACCGTCGCCGAGGTCTGCTACCTGCAGGCCAGGGTGCGGGCGGCCGAGCACTACCTGGACCGGGCACTGGACGGCGGTGGTCTGGCCGACCCGGGCCTGGTCGCGGTCGCCACGATGTCCCGGGCACACATCCGGGCCGCCGCCGGCGACGCCAGGGCCGCCTGCACCGAGCTGGCCGCGATCCGGCGGCAGCTCGCGGACTGGCGGTACACGCCCCGGCTCCAGCACTGCGTCACGCTCGCCGAGGCGGAGCTGCGGCTCGCCGCCGGCGACGTGGAGGCGGCGAAGCGGCTGCTCAACCTGGAGCCGGTGGATCTGCTGCAGCCGTGGCTGGGTGTCGTCCGAGCGAAGGCCGCCCTCGCCGAGCGCCGCCCCGCGGCGGCCCTCGGTGCGGTGCAGCCGTTCCTGGAGTACACCACCGGCTCGCTGGTGTGGACGGTCGACGCCAACCTCACCTGCGCCCGCGCGCTCCGCGCGCTCGGCGACCGGAGCAAGGCCGGCCGGGCCCTCGAGCAGGCGCTGCGCTGCGCCGAGGACGAGGGCATCCGCTGGCCGTTCGTGGCCGGCGGCCAGCCGGTCCGGGAGCTGCTGGTGACCTACCTGCCGGCGGGCAGCGGTTACCGCGGCGTCGCCGAGGACATCGCCACCGAGCTCAACGGCTTCGGCCGCCCGGCCGCCGCGGCGGGCGAGCTGGCGGAGCCCCTCACCGAACGCGAACTGGCCGTCCTGCGCTACCTGCAGGGCACCCTGTCCGCGGGCGAGATCGCCTCGATGCTCTACGTGTCCGTCAACACGGTGAAGACGCACATGAAGAACATCTACCGCAAGCTGGGGGTCGGCAGGCGGCGAGAGGTGATCGAACGGGCCCGCGAGCTGAACCTGCTCTGACAGGACAGCTCGCCGGCCATGGCAAGCGGCCCCCGGGGAATCCCCCGGGGGCCGCTGCTTTGTGCCGTCCAGTTCCCGGGACGGGCCCGCCCCTGTGGCGCCGTCCGGCCTCCGGTGCGGCCGCCGCTGTGCGCCGTCCGGTTCTCGGAGGGCCGTCGCTTCGCGTCGCGTCGTCCCGGCCTCCCCCGAACGGCGCTGCTCCGCGCCGTTCGGTCTGCGGGGCGGGACCACCGGCGGACACCGTACGGGGACACCCGAACGGACACAAAACAGCGGCGGCGCCCACTCCATTGGGGGCGCCGCCGCCGTCGGCGGTGGGGTGTTCGAGTTACTGGGTGACGTAAGGGCGGGCGCCGATGGCGGCCAGCTCCTCCGAGATCTCCTCGTCGTCCTCGACCATCACACCCTCGATGATCGCCGTGTCCGCCTGCGCGGCCATGAGCACCGGCAGCGGGTCCATGAGCGGGTCGAGGGAGGCGCACTGCACGGCGATGAACGAGTCGTCCATCTCGTGCACCGGCTCGGCGACGATCATCGGGACGGTGGCGTGCCCGACCGCCCGGACCCACACCTGCGGCGAGTCGAGGTCGATGACGTCGACGTCGGTGCCCACCGGAACCCTGCCGACCGCGGGCTCGAGCTCCTCGACGATGTCCACCAGGATCACGTCCTCGTGGCGCACGATCGGCCGGCCGGCCTTGTGGCGGCCCCGGTACCGGTCGTTGCGGCTGTTGCGCCGCAGCGCCAGCTTCGTGACCGACGCGATCGGCGCCTCCTCCGGCTCAACGCCGGCGGCGGCCGCCCTGCCCTTCGGCACGGTCAGGACGAACAGGATGATCACGTCGAGCGTGATCATCAGCAGCGACCATGCCGGGTACGCCCGGAGCATGGCCAGCTGCGAGATCGCGTGCAGCGCCACGATGCTGACCGCGACGGCCCGGGCGCTGGTCTTGCGGGCGCGCAGCGCGAACCCGGTGACGCCGAGGAGCACGCCGAGGGTCACCGTCGCGGTGGCCCATGTGGTGGCGCTGGTGAACGCCACGTCATTCCTGTTGAACCCGATACCACCGCTGGCGAACCCCACCAGCAGCCCTTGCGAGACGTTCAACGTGCCGACGAGCGCGAGCATCGTCGTGCCGAACGTGGTCCATTCCTTCACCACACCGCCGCCGCTGTCCATCCGCCGTACTCTCCCTACTGCCTCTGCCGTGTGCAGGATCGGTTTCAAGTGGGAAACAGTCCGGGAATACGTGTGGGCCGTGCCGGCCCCGGTCGAAACCAGGACCGGCACGGCCTATCTCCCCCGTTGTTTCTCTGTTCCCCCCGGAACAGGCCCGGATGGTCGTTCCGGACGCGCCGCCCGCGCGCCCGGAACGTCCACGTCGTGCCTGGGGAAGATGATTCGAGGGAGGCGGGTGATCAGGGATCACCCTCGATGGGTGAGGCGCCGGAGGAACCGGGGAGCCGCTCCGGGTGGGGGCGCCGCGGATGGGGGAGCCGCCGCGGGTGGGGCTACCAGGCCACGGGCTCGGCGGCCAGCAGGCAGGCGTCGTCGTCGAGGTTGCCGCGCCAGGCCATGTCCAGCACCCCGTCCAGCGCGCGGTCCAGGTGCTCGGCGGGCGCGGACGCGCGCATCGCGGCCCGGACGTCGTCGGCGAGGCCCTGGACACCCTGGTCGATGGCCTGGTCGCGGCGCTCGACGACGCCGTCGGTGTACATGAAGAGCAGCTCGCCGGGCTCGATCCGCACGGCCGCCTGCGGGTACACGGCGCAGGGCTCGACGCCGAGCGCCATCCCGGGCGGCTGGCGCAGCGGCCCGACGCCGTCCGTGTTGGCCCGCAGGATCGGCAGGTGGCCCGCGCGGGCCCAGACGAGCATCCGGTCGGCGGGGCGGAACCGGCCGCAGACCGCGGTGGCGAGGACCGTCGCGCGGCGCCGGCACAGCATCCGGTTGAGCGCGGCGAGGATCACGCCCGGCTCGTCGCCGGCCAGGGCCAGCGCCGTCATCGACGCCCGCAGCTGCCGCATGGTGCCGGCCGCGTCCGGGCCGTGGCCCATCACGTCGCCGACGGCCAGCAGCACGTCGCCGCCCGGCAGGGCGGTGCCGAGGAACCAGTCACCGCCGACCCCGGCGATCCTGTCCGCCACTGCGTACCGCACGCCGACCCGCACGCCGTTGACCGCAACATCCGTCGTCACCACGTCACACCCCTGAGGCCTACGTCGGTCGGCGGCGGGAACACCGGCGACCGCCCATATCGTGGCCCTCACGGCCGGGTGGGTGGCTCGCCCGCAGAGGGTGGTTGGCGGAGGTGCCGGTCCCACACTGGCGGGTGAGGCGTCAGATCAGGCTGAGCTCCCGTGCCCGGCGCACCGCGTCGCGCCGCCGGCTGACGCCGAGCTTCCTGTACACGTGCCGCACGTGCGTCTTGACGGTGTTGGTCGACACGCTGAGCACCGCGGCGATCTCCGCGACCGACAGCATGCTGCGCAGGTAGAGCAGGACCTGCGCCTCCTTCTCGGTGAGCGGGTCGGGCATCGGCTCCCCCGCGGGCGCGGACCAGGCCGCGAGGCCGTCCTGCGCGGCTGAGGACGCAGCAGGGGACGCGACTGGGGACGCGACTGGGGACGCAGCAGGGGACGCAGCAGGGGACACGGGGGCCGCCGCGAGAGGCTCGGGGTCGGCGGGCTCCGGGTCGCGCTGCCGGGGTGGGGTGAGCACCGGCGGCGACGCGAGGACCTCCGCGATCCAGCCGGCGTGCCCGTCGAACGGCCGGCGGATCCCCTCCGGGCCGGCCATCCGCAGCGCCTGGTCGATCTGCTCCGACGCGCCGGCCAGGTCGCCGAGCTGCCGCAGCGCCTGGGCCAGTTGCACCGTCGCGGAGACGGCGGTGACCAGCGACCCGGGCCCTTCGTCGAGGATCCGCTCGGCCACCTGCGCGGTGGCCGCCGGCCGCCCCTCGGCCAGGTGCAGGCGGCCGAGCGCCAGCAGCGGCTCGTCGGAGCCGGGCCAGTGCCGCAGCGCCTCGGCGATGACCGTGTGCGCCTGGTCCATCCGGCCGTCGAGCAGGCACAGGTCCGCGTGCAGCGCCCGCACTGTCACGTCGGCGTAGCGCGGCATCACGCCCGCACCGGTGTCCATCAGCGGCTCGAGCGCCTCCAGCACGCCGGCGTGGTCGCCGCGGTCGAAGAGCAGCAGCGCCAGGGCGATCGACCCGCTGACCCAGCCGTTGGGGTCGGGGACCGCGTTGGCGTTGACGCTCTCCTCGATGTGGAAGCGGGCCTCGTCGAGCTGGCCGCGTTCCCGGCACACGGTGGCGAGCACCAGCCGGGCGTAGCTGATGTTGCGCGACTCGGCGATCCCCGCGTCGCGGCAGCCGTCGAGGACCCGCCGCGCGCAGGCCGCCGCCGCCGACAGCCGGCCGCGGCTGAGGTGCGCGACCGCCCGCAGGCGGTTCGCCTGCACGGTGAGCAGGTTGAAGCCGGACTTGCGGGCCAGGTCGGCGCCGCGCTCCAGCTCGGCGTCGGCCTCGTCGAGCCGGCCACCCGCCACGGCCGCGCCGGCGAAGGTCAGGTGTGCCACGGCCCGCGCCGCGTCCGCGGAGTCCGCGAAGACGTGCTCGCCCGCGGCGTCCTCGGTGCGCTCCAGCAGGCGCACCGCGGTCTCGTGGGCACGGTCGGGGTCCTCGGTGGCGGCGGCCTCCGCGAGCCGCATCGCCGCGAGGAGCTCGGCCTGCAGAGTCCCTGGCGCCTCGCCGAGGCCGCGCTCGCCGAGCCGGATGAACGCCGACATGCCGACCATGTCGCCGGTGTCGCGGCACGACAGGGCGAGCGCGAAGGCGAGCATCGGCCGCTCGGCGATGTCGTGCGGCGGCTGGGGCCCGTCCCGGGTGGTCAGCGCCCGCGGCCCCGAGCCGGCCAGCTCCGGCCAGTACTGGAGGAACAGCCGCTCGGTCGAGACCCAGTCGCCGCCCGCGATGGCGTGCGTCAGGGCGTCGCTGGGCAGCCCGTTCGCCGCGTACCAGCCGGCCGCCGCCCGGTGCAGGGCCCGCTCCTCGGCGAAGGACAGGGTGGTGCGCAGCTCGGCGCGCAGCATCGCCCGCAGCAGCCTGCGGTAGCGGTACCAGGAGTGCGAGCCGCCGTAGAAGCTGGCGAGCGAGTTCGCGCGGCTCATCTGGGCGAGCAGCCGGGCGCCGCCGCGGCCGCCCGTGAGCGCCTCGACCAGGCCGGGGCAGACCGTCTCCAGGATCGAGGTCCGCAGCATGACCTCGCGGATCTCCGGGTCGAGGTGCTGCAGGATCTCCCGCCGGACGTACTCGCTGAGCCCGACCTCCTCGTTGAGCCCGGCCTCACCCAGGATGATGTCGGTGACCAGCCGCTCCGGCTCGTGCCGGCCGACCATCGCCGACAGGATCACCGCGACCGCCGCCGGCCAGCCCTCGGTCACGTGCCAGAGCGCGTAGCGGAAGTGCTGGGCGAGGCGCACCCCGTAGCCGTCGGCGAGGCCGGTGACCTCGTCCTGGGTGAGGGCGAGGTGATCGGTGCGCAGCTCGTTGAGCTGGCCGCGGACCCGCCACCGGTAGAGCGACAGGGGCGGCTCGGTCCTGGCGAGGATGAGGAAGCTGATCCGGTCGCCGAGGCGGGTGATGAGCCGCTCGAGCCGCCGCAGCACGGTGTGGTTGGCGACGTGGTGCAGGTCGTCGAGGACGACGACGGCGCGCTCGTAGTGGTGGGCGTTGCTCCACGCGTAGGTGGCCGGGTCGACGGCGATGCCGGCGGCGGTGAGCGCGTTCGTCAGCTGCCGCCATGCCCCGGCCCCGCAGTTGGCCTCGAACCGCACGTACGCGGCGCGCCCGGGTGCCCGGCCGGCGGCGATCCACGACGCCACCAGGACGGTCTTGCCCCAGCCGGTCGGTGCGCACAGCAATGTCACGGGGTGTGACACCGCGGCGTCGAGCTGCTCCATGAGCCGGTCTCGCGCGAGGTGTACCGCCGGCAGCTCGGGCGCGTCGCCGCGCCGCTCGGTGGCGGGTGCCTCGGTCGGCCGGATCGGCCCTGTCCAGCTGCGGAACCGCTCGGCGGCGTCGTTGTGCGCCAACTTGTCAAGAGTGCTCTCGCGTGGACCGCCGTGCTGGCTGCTCTGCACCGTCACTCCCGGGGACGCGTTTGAGACGTGCTGGGCGACCCTTCACCGAGGGATGGAATTCGTCGGAGAACCGACGCCGACCACCATAGATCTCCACGCGTCCGGAGGGGAGACCCCATATTTGGCTGCTTCGATTGTAGGAGTACAAACATTGACGAACATCTCATGATTGAGCGTTCTATTCATAGATACCCCCCAATTAATAGCGGCACCTTGTCGTACAGCGGGTGTGCGAGCGCTGGGGTGATACATGGCATTTGTCCAGTTTTGCTGTCCGTGTCAGTTCTAACGGACAGTCTTCGGGGCTACACAGCGTGAGCCCTGGTTTGGAGGAGTCGCGCGGCGCTGTGCGGGGGTGTGGGGAATGGTCCGGTTCGACCGGAACCGGACCCTTCACGCGTGCCTTCTTCGATCGTCCCTGGTGCCGCGGCGGCATGTCGACACGCTTTTTACTCATGTGGGTGTCTGTAGCTACTCATAGAGACGTATGACATCGATGTTTTTTACGGAGAATTACAACGATGTCATCAACGACACTCCTCATCGCGATCGGGCTTTTCGCTCAAACCCGTGCCATTCTGCAAGTTGCACATCGCAGGAACCGGCATTGGGGGCAAACCGGGCGCGCTGCGTGACCGATCCGCGGTTGGGACCATTGCGCCCGGGGCAGGTTGTTGGTTTGGATGGTTCGTCCGTGAATGTGCCAAGACCGGAGGCCCGGTGTACGACCTCAACAGCCTCTCCCTGAGCGAGATCGTGCGCTGCGGGACCGAGGTGCGTGCGGTCGCGGCGAAGGGCGACGACCTTTCCGGTGCCCTGTATGACGTCGCGGAGCTGCTTCACGAGCGCATTCGGGACGGTGCCGCCGGCCCGTCCGCCTTCTCCTGGCTCCGCCTGGCCGCGGGAGAGACGATCGTCACGACCGCGCCCGCCGGCGTCCTTCCGGCCGGAGGGTGGGGTGCGACGGGCGACTGGCGGGCGCCCGGTGCGATGCCCGCGGGGGTGCAGCTGCGCGAGGTCGACGACGATCCGGTGCGGACCGTGCTGGCCGTCGGCTGCGCCGGCCACCACCTGCTCGCCGGCGTCACCGTCCGGCTCGACCAGCAGACCGCCGACCTGTTCGAGCTGATCGTCCTCAACCTCCGGATCGGCCTGCACCGCCACGCCGACCCAGGGGACGCCGCCGCCCGCGAGGAGGCGTACGGCGACCTGCTCGGCGCCGTGGAGCGGGCCGCCGAGCGGCAGGCGGCCCGGCTGGAGCGGACCGTCGCCGAGCTCGCCGACGCCGCCGCGCGGCTGCGCCGCAGCCAGCAGGAGCTGCGCGAGCGGGAAGGCCGGCTGCGGGAGGAGACGAGCCTCGTCGAGGCGCTGCACTCCGTCGGCACCGAGCTGTCGTCGGAGCTCGACGTCGACCGGGTCGTGCAGCGCGCCACCGACGTCGCGACCGGCCTCACCGGCGCGGCCTTCGGCTCGTTCTTCTACAACGTCACCGACGAGCTCGGCGAGTCGCACCAGCTGTACTCGCTGTCCGGGGTGTCCAAGGAAGCGTTCGCGAAGTTCCCGCTGCCGCGCAACACCAGCGTGTTCGACCCGACGTTCCGGGGCGTCGGGTACCTGCGCAGCGACGACATCAGGAAGGACCCGCGCTACGGGCACAACCCGCCGTACACCGGCATCCCGTCGGGGCACCTGCAGGTCGTGAGCTACCTGGCCGTGCCCGTCGTCTCCTCCACCGGCGAGGTCCTCGGCGGCTTCTTCTTCGGCCACCCGCAGGTCGCCCGGTTCACCGAGCGGCACGAGCGCCTCGCCGTCGGCATCGCCGCGCACGCCGCGGTCGCGCTCGACAACGCCCGCATGTACCTGCGCCAGCGCGACGCCGCCGTCGAGCTGCAACGCAGCCTCCTGCCCAGGATCCCGCGGGTGGACGGGATGGAGGTCGTGTCGCGCTACCTGCCGGCGGCGAAGGGCGTCGAGGTCGGCGGCGACTGGGTCGACCTGGTGCCGCTGTCCGCCGGCCGGGTCGCCCTCGTCGTCGGCGACGTGATGGGCAAGGGCATCCGCGCCGCGGCGGTGATGGGGCAGCTGCGCACGGCGATCCGCTCCTACGCGTCGCTGGACCTCGCCCCCGGCCAGCTCATGCGCCAGCTCAACACGCTGCTCGCGGCCGACGACGACACGCAGATGGCGTCGTGCGTCTACGCGGTCTACGACCTGGTGCACGGCACGCTCAGCTACGCCAACGCCGGCCACCCGCCCGCCGTCGGCGTCCTGGCCGGCCAGCCGACCCGGCTGCTGACCGGGCCCGTCGGGCCGCCGCTCGGGACGGCCGACTTCCCGTACACCGAACAGGTCGTCGCGGTCCCCCCGGGAGAGGCGCTCCTGCTGTACACCGACGGCCTCATCGAACGGCGCGACCGCAACATCGAGGACCGGCTCGCCGACCTCCAGGCACGGATCGCCCTGCACCCGCGACCGACCCTGGCCGCGATCGACGACCTCGTCGCCGGGATGGTCGACCCGGCCCATCACGAGGACGACATCGCGGTCCTCTATGTCCGGCAGCCGCCGACCGAGGTGCCGCTGACCGCGGTCGCGGCCTACCCGGCGGTGGCGTCCGAGAGTCGCGCGGCCCGCCGCTTCGTCCAGGAGACCCTGCGCGGGTGGGACGTGCCCGGCGAGCGCACCGACACCGCCGTCGCGGTCGTCGCGGAGCTCTTCGCCAACGCGGCGACCCACGCCCGCACCCGCCACGTCGAGCTGCGCCTGCACCTGCTGCCGGCCCACGTCGCGATCGAGGTGTTCGACCAGGACAACCGGCTGCCGTTCCTGATCGAGCCGACCTTCGACGACGAGCACCACCGCGGCCTGCAGATCGTCCGCGCCAGCTCCGACCGCTGGGGGACCCGCGCCGTCGCCGACGGCAAGATCGTCTGGGCGGAGATCCCCTAGCGCGGTCAGCTCTGCAGCCGGGCCAGCTCCTCCTCGACGATCGACTCGTCCAGCTTCTTGAACACCGGCGTCGGCGCTGACAGCGGCGTGCCCGCGACGATCGCCTCCGGCACCCACGTCGCGCCGTCCGTGTAGTCGCCCGTGAGGATGGGGTACGTGAGGCCGTTGTCCAGGTCCTCCACGTCGACGATCCGCGGCATGGGCGCGTGCACGCCGGTGCCGCCGAGCAGCTCGTGGATCTGCTGGGCCGCGTGCGGCAGGAACGGCGTGAGCAGCGTGTTGCAGTCGCGCACCGCCTGCAGGGCGACGTGCAGGACGGTGCCCATCCGGGCCTTGTCCTCCTTGAGCTTCCACGGCGACTGGTCGGAGAAGTACTTGTTGACCTCGCCGACGATCCGCATCGCCTCGGTGATCCCGGCCTTCTGCCGGTGCTTGGCCAGCAGGTCGCCGACGCTGCCGAACCCGGCGCGGACCGCCTCCAGCAGCGCGGTGTCCTCGGCCGTCAGCTCACCGGCGGCCGGGATCTCCCCGAAGTTCTTCGCGGCCATCGAGATCGAGCGGTTGACCAGGTTGCCCCAGCCGGCGACCAGCTCGTCGTTGTTGCGCCGGCGGAACTCCGACCAGGTGAAGTCCGTGTCCGTCGCCTCCGGGCCGGCGACCGCGATGAAGTAGCGCAGGGCGTCGGCGTCGTACCGCTGCAGGAAGTCGCGGACATAGATGACGACCCGGCGGGAGGAGGAGAACTTCTTGCCCTCCATCGTCAGGTACTCCGACGACACGACCTCGGTCGGCAGGTTGAGCGCGCCGAGCGAGCCCGGCTTCGGCGCCGAGTAGCCCAGCAGGATCGACGGCCAGATCACCGAGTGGAAGACGATGTTGTCCTTGCCCATGAAGTAGAACGCCTCGGAGTCCGGGTCCTGCCACCACTTCCGCCACGCCTCGGGGTCGCCGCTGCGGCGGGCCCACTCGACCGAGGCCGACAGGTAGCCGATGACCGCGTCGAACCAGACGTAGATGCGCTTGTCGTCGCGGTCGCGCCAGCCGTCGAGCGGGATCGGCACGCCCCACTCCAGGTCCCGGGTGATCGCGCGCGGCTGCAGGTCGGCGATGAGGTTGCGGGAGAACTTCAGCACGTTGGGCCGCCAGCCTTCGCGCGTGTCGAGCCAGGCGTTGAGCTGCTCCGCGAACGCGGGCAGGTCCAGGAAGAAGTGCTCGGTCTCCACGAACTCCGGCGTCTCGCCGTTGATCTTCGATCGCGGGTTGATCAGCTGGTCGGGGTCGAGCTGGTTGCCGCAGTTGTCGCACTGGTCACCGCGGGCGCTGTCGTAGCCGCAGATCGGGCACGTGCCCTCGATGTAGCGGTCGGGCAGCGTCCGGCCCGTCGACGGCGACCGCGCGCCGAGCGTCGTCTTGGCGATGATGTACCCGTTGTCGTGCAGGCCCTGGAAGAGCTCCTGCACCACCTGGTAGTGGTTGCCGGTCGTGGTGCGGGTGAACAGGTCGTAGGTCAGGCCGAGCCCGTGCAGGTCCTCGACGATCACGCGGTTGTACCGGTCGACGAGCTCGCGCGGGGTCACCCCCTCCGCGTCGGCCTGGACCTGGATCGGGGTGCCGTGCTCGTCGGTGCCGGAGACCATCAGCACGTCGTGGCCGGCCATCCGCATGTAGCGGCTGAACACGTCGGAGGGCACTCCGAAGCCGGACACGTGACCGATGTGGCGCGGCCCGTTGGCATAAGGCCAGGCGACCGCGGCGAGAACACGACTCATGACCTGAAAGCGTAGTGACCCGTCCTGACCTTCGGCGAACGGATAGTTTCTCCCGACACGCTAGGGGACGTCCGAAATCTCCGGTATGACCCGTTGTCCAATGAAAACGTGAGCGAAGAAGCGTGGTGGCGGGGCCAGGCCGCCGGAATCCCACCGAAACCAGCCGACGGCTTCCCGCTGTGGCCGACCACGTCGACCACCACGGTGCGGGCGCCGGTCCACGACGAGCCGGGCACGGACCTGGTGCCGGCGGCCGCGGGCCTCGCTCCCGATCTCGTCGACCCCGCGGCGCACGACGCGGGGGCGACCGCCGTCATCGAGCACCTCCAGCAGGCCACCGCCCAGCTGGAGGAGACGGCGACGCAGCTGTCCTCACTGTCCGGCGGCGAGCAGCCGTCCGGCGAGCAGCCGTCCGGCGAGCAGCCGTCCGGCGAGCAGCCGTCCGGCGGGCAGCCGTCCGGCGGGCAGCTGTCCGGCGCGAGCGACGCGTGGCCGCCGCCCGCGATGCGGGTCATGCGCCGGCCACGCGACGCCGCCCGCACCTCCCCGCCGCCGGTCCGCCTGCCGCGCAAGCCCAAGCGCCTGCGCAGCCCCGCGGCCGGCCTGCTTGCAATGCTGCTGATCGCGCTGCTGGCCGGCTTCTTCGCCTGGACCAGCGCCGAGCCGTTCTTCCTCGACATGGGCCAGGGCGAGGCCGGCCACGCCCAGGTCACCCGCTGCCGTGGCGACGGCGTCCTGCGCCGGTGCTACGTGACGTTCCAGCCCGACAAGGGTGCCGCGGTCGCCGGTGTACCCCTGGTCGGCGCCGACGAGGCTCCCGGCGCGGTCCTCGACGCCCGGATGCGCGAGGGCGGGCGGATCGCGTACGCCGGCAACCCCATGGGGCTGCGCGTCCGCTGGACCGTCGGCCTGGCGCTGATCCTGCTGTGCGGCGCCGCCCTGTGCTGGGCCACCGGCGCCGGTCGCCTGGGCCGCCTCCGCACCCGCCTCGCCGCCTACGCCCTCACCGCCGCCGCCCCGCTGGTCCTGGCCCTCGGCGTCCTCGTGAGCTCCTACTGACCCCGTCGCTGCCGCCTCGTGATCCGGAAGACTTCGTGTCGCTCTGGCAGCACGAACTCTTCCGGATCACGGCGGCGGGCGCACTCGTACACGGGGCGTCGCGTGATCCGGAAGACCTTGTGCGGTCGTGGCTCCGGATCGCGGCGGAAGTTTCATGCGTGAGCGGCGGCGTAGACCTCGCGGCGGGGGAGGCCGAAGCGGGTCGCCACCTCGGTGATCGCGTCCTTCTTGGACGTGCCGGCGGCGACCAGTGCGGCGACCGAGGCGGACAGCGCGGCGTCGGAGGGACGTTCCTGCGGCACCGCCGGCGCCCCGCCGACCACCAGGGTGATCTCGCCGCGCGCCGATTCCGCGTCCTCGGCCAGCTCGCCGAGGGTGCCGCGGCGGATCTCCTCGTACGTCTTGGTGAGCTCGCGGCACAGCGCCGCCGGGCGGTCGGCGCCGAAGGCCGCGGCCAGGTCGCGCACGGTGTCGCCGACGCGGTGCGGGGACTCGAAGAAGACCAGGGTGCGCGGCTCGGCGGCCAGGGACGCGAAGTACGTGCGCCGCTCGCCCTGCTTGCGCGGCGGGAACCCCTCGAAGCAGAACCTGTCGCAGGGCAGCCCCGACACCGCCAGGGCCGTCGTGACGGCGCTCGGGCCCGGGGCGGCGCTCACCGGTACGCCCAACGCCACCGCGGCCCGGACGAGCCTGAACCCGGGGTCGGAGACGCTGGGCATGCCGCCGTCGGTCACCACGGCGACGGTCGCCCCGGTGGCGAGCAGGTCCGCGAGCTCGGGCGTGCGGCGCTCCTCGTTGCCCTCGAAGTAGGAGACGAGCCGGCCGCCGATCGTCACGCCGAGGTGCTGGGCGAGGCGGCCCAGCCTGCGGGTGTCCTCGGCGGCGACGACGTCGGCGGAGGCCAGGACCGAGCGCAGCCGGGGCGAGGCGTCCTCGGGATTACCCAAAGGAGCTCCGAGCAGAATCAATGGCACATGTGCGATGGTGGCATCCCACCGCCTACGATCGCGCAATGACCTCGGTGCTGACCGACGCAAGCGAGACGCCGCCGCCGGCGGCGGAGCCGTCCTGGGATGGAACCGCCCACCCGGTCGCCGACGCGGTGCGTCGCCGGCTCGCCCGTCCCGGACCCGCCACCCCGGCCTTCTGGCTGGCGGCGATCCTGGTCACCGCGATCGGGCTGCTCCTCCGGATGGTGAACCTCGCACATCCAAAGGAGACGATCTTCGACGAGGTCTACTACGCCAACGAGGCGTGGGACCTGCTCCAGCACGGCGTCGAGTGGAACCCCGAGGACAACACCCCGCAGTACGTG
>NZ_JBEXUD010000085.1:0-30468 GCF_040614215.1 Dactylosporangium sp. NPDC006015 | reverse complement strand
GCGAACAGGGCGTCGACCACGGGCGTCGACAGCCCGCCGAACCGATCGGCCGGCGTCGACCCGGACATCGACTTCCGCATCGACGCAGATTAGCGCCACGGCAGCAGGGCCGGGTTGCGGTACCCGGCGGCCAGGCACCGGCGGCCACACTCGTGCAGCATCCCCACGGCCGCGTCGACCTGACCGTCGGCGGCCTCCGCCAACGCCCGGGCGTAGAGCAGCTGCGCCCAGGCGATGCCGCGCTCGCAGCCCGGCGGCAGCGGCGCGTCGAGCACCGCACGGAGCTTCCGCCGCCGGCCGGTGGCCAGCAGCTGCATGAGCTGCAACGCCCGCAGCCGGGGCAGGGTGCCGGCGTGCCAGGACTGCTCCGGCAGGCACTGGCGCAGGTCGTGCAGGTCGCGTTCGGCGTCGTCGAGGCGGCCCGTGCGCAGCCACAGCTCGGCCCTGGCGGCGAGCGGCCAGGCGGCGGAGCCCGCCCCCCGGGTCGCCTCGACGAGCCCGTTCAGCCGGTGCTCGGCCGTGGCGAAGTCCTCGGTGAGGGTCAGCGTGCGAGCCGCCGCCACCTGTACAGCGGCCGGCACCACGACCCCTGCCTCCGGGTCGAGCGCGGCGAGGGCGTGCCTGCGGGCCCGGTCCAGGTCCTCGCCCGCCACCGCCTCGCGCCACGCCATGACGCCACGCCCGGCCGGGTCGGCGGAGTCGACGGTGGCGCCGCCCGGCGCCGGCACCCGGTCGCAGGTGAGCTCCGGCGGGATGCCGGCCCGGTCGGCCGCCAACCAGTACAACGCCGCCAACGCCGCCCGTTCAGCGGTGGGACCAGTGGCGGTGCCGGCCCGAGACGGCGGCGCTGCGGCGGGACCGGTGGCAGAGCCGGTCCGCGATGGCGGCGCCGTGGCGGGACCGGCGGCGGTGCCGGTCCCCGATGGCGGTGGTGCCGCGGTGGGATCGATGGCGGTGCCGGTCCAGGATGGCTGTGTCGCGGGCGCGTGATGGTAGGCGGCGGCCAGCTCGCGCCGCGCGGCCTCGTCGTCGCCGCGGACCAGGAGCCGGTCGGCGGCCGCGATCCGGGCCGCGACCGCGCTGTCGGGTGCCGTCCGCAGCACCGTGCGGAACGTGCGGTCGGCGGCCTCCGGCGCGCAGCTCAGCTGCACGTCGCCGAGCGCCAGGAGGGTGGCCAGCCGCGCCTCGTCGCCGATCGGCTCGGACAGGGCCCGGCTGTACAGCGCCGCCGCCGCCTCCCACCGGCGTTCGGCGCGGGCGGACGCGGCAGCGACCAGCAACGCGTCCAGCGCCCAGCCCGGCCAGCCGGGCCCGGTCGCGGACAGCAGCCGGCCCACGAGCACCGGCGGCAGGCCCTTGTCGTGGGCGGCCTCGGCGGTGTGCCGGCGCAGCGCCGCCCGTTCGGTGCTGTCCATCGCGGTGAGCACCACCTCGGCGACGAGCGGATCGGCGGGGTCGAGCCCAGGGCAACCGGGCAGCCCGTGCGTGAGCCGGCCCGCGAGGCGCTCCGGCACCCCCGGCCCGAGCAGCGCCCGCACCCGCAGCCAGCGCAGTTGCGGGCCGGACAGATCCGCCAGCCGCTCGGCGACCCGGTCGCGCCGCACCTCCCGGCACGCGGCGTTGAGCCTGTCGAGGTCAGGGTGCGGCCCGCAGCGACGCACCGCGGCCAGCAGCACCGCCGGGTCCCCGGCCGCCGCGGCGGCCACCAGCACCGCAGGGTCCCCAGCCGCGGCGGCGGCAAGGAGCGCCTCGGTGTGCGCGTCAACCCCCCGACCCGCGGCAGCAAGCGCGGATCTCCACCGCGTGGCGGTGGTCGCGGTGCGGGTCGGCGCGGTCACGACGCACCCCCGTCGGCGGCGATCAGCGCCGTGGGGTCGCCAGCTGCGGCGGCAGGGAGTGCCTCGGCGTGTGCGGCGACGCCCAGGTCCGCGGCGGCGGGCGCGGATCGCCACCGGGTGGCGGCGGTCATGATGCGCTCCCGTCGGTGGGGGCTGTGGCGACGGTGGTGGTCCGGCGGGACAGGGGCGTCGCCTCGACGATGCCGGCCAGGGCGTCGCGGCGGCGGATGCCGAGGCGCCGGTAGACGTTGGTGAGATGGAACTCGACGGTTCGCATGGAGATGAACAGCTCCTCGGCGATCTGCCGGTTGGTCGCGCCGCCGGCGGCCAGGCGGGCGACGGCCCGCTCGCTGCTGGACAGTTCACCGCACGCGGCGAGCTCGGTGCCGGTGCGGCCGCCGGCGGAGCTGAGCACGTTGCGGCAGTGTGCGGCCAGCATGGTGTAGCCGAGACGGTTGGACAGGACCATGCCGTCGCGCAGGTGCCGGCGGGCGGCGGCGCGGTCGCCCAGCACGGTCAGGGTGCGGCCGAGCATCAGCTGCGCCTTCACCTGGTGCAGCGGGGCGGGGGAGCGCTCCAGCTCGGCGAGGGCGCCGAGCAGCAGTTCGACGTTGGGGCCCTCGGCGGTGAGCGCGGCCCGGGCCAGCAGCGCCATGCCCGCCGTGCGCGGGGTCCGCCACCGGCGGCACAGCTCCTCGGCCTGCTCGAGCCGGAGGTGCGCCTCGGCCCGCTGGCCGCGGATCGCCAGCATGATGATCTCGTCCAGCCACCAGCTGCTGAACGCCGGGCTGCCCACCCCGGCCTCCTCGAGGAGCCGGCCGCAGGCGCGCAGCCGCTGCAGTGCCCGGTCGTGGTCCTGGCCCCAGTACGCGGCGAACGCCGTCGCCCCGACCGCCTGCACCTGCTCCCACAGGGGCATGTCGGAGGTGCGCTCCTGCATCGGCTCCAGCGCCTGCTCGGCGGCGAGGATCCGGGCCTGCGAGCTGTTGATCAGCGAGATGATCGTCTGGGCGGACCAGGTCGCGGCGCCCCACTCGCCGTCGCCGGCGAGCCGCAGCGCGGTGGTCGCCTCGGTCCAGGCGGCCTCGAGGTCACCGATCTCCAGGAGTATCCGCGCCCAGGTCGCCCGGGCGACGGCCTCGGCGCACGGTTCGCCGCGGTCGCGGTGGTGCGCGGCCAGCCGGCTCGCCGCGGTCAGGGCGCCGGCGGTGTCGTCGGCCATCAGCAGCACCCGTGTCGCCGTCAGCGGCGCCCAGCTGTCGCCGGTCACCGGGCGGTCCAGCACCAGCCGGGCGTACCGGGTGGCCTGCTCCACCTCGACGCCTTCGTAGGCGGTGGCGAGCGCGTGCACGGCGAGCATCCGGTGGCTGGACGACGCCCCGGCGACGCCGACGGGCGAGTCGCCGATGCGGGAGCGCACGGTGTGGAAGGTGGCGCCGCCGATGACGGCGTTGGCGGCGAGCGTCGACTCGACGGCCGAGAGCTGGATGCGGTCCCGCAGCGAGGGCATGTTCCCGGCGGCGCGGCGCAGCGTCTCCATGGCGTCGTGCAGCAGGTACGGCGCCGTCGGCTCACGCCCGGTGACGAGCGCGGCGAGGCCCAGGCAGACCACGGCCCGGGCCTTCGTGCGGGCGTCGCCGGTGCGTGGCAGCGCCTGCCGGGCGTGCACCAGCGCGGCCGACGGGTCGACGTTGAGCAGCGCGACGGCCAGGTCGACGGCGGCGTCCGGCGACTGCGGCTGCGCGGCGAGCAGGCGGGTCCAGATGCGGACGGCGGCGGGCGCGTCGTGCGCGTAGGCGAGGGTGGCGGCCTCGCGGAGCCGTTCGAGCATCCAGGGTTCGTCGAGGTCGTCGAGGTCCAGCAGCACCTCGGCGATGTGCCGCACGGGCGCGTCCGCGTCGTTGAGCATGTGCGCCGCCCGGCGCCGCAGCCGTTGCAGTTCGTCGGCGGGGAGCAGGCCGGACAGCGCCTCGGCGACGGCGGGTGGCACCGGCCGGTCGGGGTCGCCGGTGAGCACCCCGGTGTTGCGCAGCGTCGCGAGGCGGGCGACGGTCAGCTGCGGCGGCAGCCCGGCGAGCGCGCCGACCAGGTCGGCGTCGGTCTGCTGGAGGGCGGCCGCGGCGACGGCGACCCGCAGCAGGTTCGGCTGGCGGCTGAGGAAGCGGCGCAGCCGGTCGGTGCGCGGCTCGGCGCCGGCGTGCTCGGGCGCGTCGAGGTCGAGGATCCGCTGCCGCGGGCCGCCGAGGATGTCGGAGAAGAGCGGGTCGAGGGCGGGGTGCTCGCGGGGCTCGACGGCGAGGACGACCTGCAGCGGCCGGTTGGTGCAGCGCCGCAGGAGGTAGTGCAGCCAGCGCAGGGTCGCGCTGTCGCACCAGTGGGCGTCGTCGAGGACGAGGCGCACCGGGCCGAACTGGAGCAGGCCCAGCGCGCGGCGGTACAGGTGCAGCACGGTGCGATGACCGCCGTCGGCGGGTGCCGGCTGGGTGCCGGACCGCGGCTGCACGGGCAGCAGCTGCCGCGCCGCGGCGAACTCGACCGCGGCGCCGGCCTCCGTGCAGGTCGCGGACAGCACCGTCACACCGGCCCCGGCCGGCGCCCGCAGCAGGGTGCTCTTGCCCGTGCCGGGGGCGCCGGTGACCATCACGACGGCGACCGACTCGACGTCCGGCAGCAGCGGCGGTCCGCCGCGCGCCGGCACGGTGCCGGTGCTGCGGTCCAGTTCGGCGGGCTGCGGCGTCATCAGGGCGTCCCATCGCGTTTCGGTCTTCGACGTGCCGGCCGGGCGGTCGTCCGGGGCGGCCCCGGACCGGTGCGCGGTCAGGTGCGCTGCGACGTCCGGGTGAACGCGGTGATGATCACGGCGCCGACCAGTAGGTGCAGCAGTGCGAGCGAGACCTTCGTGCCGGCGTCGGTGCCGCCGAGCGGGCCGAGCAGCGACAGGACCAGGAACACGACCGCGATGACGGTCCAGATCGTGCGGCCCTTCGCGGTGAAGCGCTCCAGCAGCGCGAGCAGGCCCCAGCCGAGGAGGCCGGCGATGACGACGGTCGCGACGACCGCGACGGCGCTGACCGTCTGCTCGCTGCCGCCGGACTTGACCACCAGGTCACCGGCGGCTGAACGGGCGATGAAGTAGACGATCAGGGCGAGGACGGCGGCGCCGGCGATGGCGAGCGGGCGCACGACGGACGGCTTCATGTGCGGGGGTACCTCCGGGTCGGTGGAACGGGACTGCTTCAGGGCACGCGGATCGGTTGTACCGTGTCGAGCGAGCTGGGCGGCACGGCCGGGCACAGTCCGGCCGCGGCGGCCCGGTCCAGCAGCGCGCGGACGGCGGCCAGGCCGTCGTCGCCGAGGTCCTCGGTGAACCCGTTGACGTACAGGGCGATGTGCTGCGCCGTCACGTCCGGCGCCATCTCCTGCGCGTGCTGCCGGATGTAGTCCCGGGACGCGTCGGGGTGCGCCCACGCGTGCCGCACCGACGCCCGGATCGCGCCGGCGACCTCGTCGATGCGTCCGGCGCCGAGGTCGCGGCGGGCCACGATGGCGCCGAGGGGGATCGGCAGGCCGGTGTCCTCTTCCCAGAACCGGCCGAGGTCGACCAGCTCCCGCAGGCCGTAGGACTGATAGGTGAAGCGGGCCTCGTGGATGATGAGGCCGGCGTCGACCTTGCCGTCGCGGACCGCGGGCATGATCTCGTGGAACGGCATGACCACGATGCCGCCGAAGCCGCCGGGCACGGCGCGCTCCGCCCACAGCCGCAGCAGCAGGTACGCCGTGGACTGCTCGCTCGGCACGGCGACGACCGCCTCATGCAGCCGCTCCACCGTGCCCGCCGGGCGGGCGACCAGCAGCGGGCCGCAGCCCCGGCCGAGGGCGCCGCCGCAGGGCACGAGCGCGAAGCGGTCCAGGAAGCCGGGCAGCGCCGCGTAGGAGATCTTCATGATGTCGAACCGGTCGCTGCCGGCCAGGTGGTTGGTGACGTCGATGTCGGCGTGGGTGACGGTCGTCGCGGGCGTGCCCGGCAGGATGCCGTGTGTCCACGCGTGGAAGACGAACGTGTCGTTGGGGCACGGCGAGTAAGCGATCGACAGCGGCCGCTCGGTCATGGCCCGGATCTTACGGCCGAAGGTCACGGCTTGTCCCGGTTCGTGGCGGCCCGCAGTTCGCATGGGGATCAAGTGTGGTGATTTCCCCAATCCGCGCCACGGCACGATGCCAGCAACACAAGTGCTGTGGGAGACCGCTGCCTGTTTCCCGGTGTCCGGCGCGTCGAGCCGGACCCATCGCTTCCGGCACCCGAAGGACGAATCGATGACGACCGTCATGGAACCCGCCGCGGCGCGTACCGACGCCTGGCTGGCCGCCGACCTCGACGAGTGGACCGTCCGCGTGGTCCGCCGGCACTTCGACCCGGTGACGGGCAGCCCGTACTGGCTGGCCCGCCGGCCGCACCTCGGTTTCGACCCGCTCGACATCACCCGCTACGACGACCTGGCGCAGTTCGGGCCGTTCTCGCTGGCCACGCTGCGGGAGCTCGACCCCGTGCAGCTGGTCCCCGCCGACGTGCCGCGGCCCCTCGCCGGGCGGATCTGGGAGTCCGGCGGCACGACCGGCAAGCCGTGCCGCATCTTCCACACCCCGTCGATGGCCGAGCACCACACCGCGTGGCGGCTGGCGGGGCTGCGGCTCAGCGGCTTCGAGCCCGGCCGCACCTGGCTGTACGCGTGCCCGAGCGGCCCGCACATCGTCGGCCGCGGCGCGAACCAGATCGCGGAGCTCTACGAGTCGACCGTGTACACGATGGATCTCGACCCGCGGTGGATCAAGACGCTGATCCGCGACAGCCGCCTGGTCGAGATGAACATGTACGTCGAGCACACCATCGAGCAGATGACCGACGTGCTGGAGACGGGCCGGGTGCACTACCTGGAGACGACGCCGGCGATCATGCAGGCGCTCATCTCCCGCCGCCCCGAGCTGGTCGCGGGCCTTTCGGGCGTCGGCCTCGGCGGCACCCAGCTGACCCCGCCGATGTACACGGAGATCGCCGAGGCGCTGCAGGGCGGCGTGATCGGCATGACGTACGGCAACACGTTCGGCTGCGCTATGGGCCTGCCGGTCGAGCGGGACGGCGCGATCCTGCCGTACCTGCCCAACTATCCGCAGGTCACGATGGCCGTCGTCGACAAGGAGGACCCGCGCCGGACGGTCGGCTACGGCGAGACCGGCCGGGTGCGCCTCACCGTCCTGCACGACGACCTCTTCCTGCCCAACATCATGGAGCGCGACCAGGCGGTCCGGCACCGGGTCGAAGGCTGGCCCTGTGACGCCGTCGCCAATGTACGGCCGCTGCAGATCAGCTCCGCCGCGCCCGAAGGGCTCTACTGAGCCGCGTTCGCAAACCCCCACACAGAGTCGATGAGGAGTCGTTGGTGGACACAGGTCTGAAGCGGGAACTGGAGGCGAAGGTCGTCGCCGGTGAGCGGCTCAGCCGCGAGGACGGGATCGCGCTGTACGCGTGCGACGACCTCGCGTGGCTCGGCGGGCTGGCGCACCACGTCCGCACCGAGAAGAACGGTGACGTGGTCCACTTCAACGTCAACCGGCACCTGAACATGACGAACGTCTGCACGGCGTCGTGCGCGTACTGCTCCTTCCAGCGCAAGCCGGGGGAGAAGGACGCCTACACGATGCGGATCGAGGACGCCGTCCGCCTCGCCAAGGAGATGGAGAACGAGCAGCTCACCGAGCTGCACATCGTCAACGGCCTGCACCCGACGCTGCCGTGGCGCTACTACCCGCGCTCGATCCGGGCGCTGAAGGAGGCCCTGCCGCCGACCGTGGCGATCAAGGCCTTCACCGCGACCGAGATCCACTGGTTCGAGCGGATCTCCGGCCTGTCCGCCGAGGACGTCCTCGACGAGCTCATCGACGCCGGCCTGGAGTCGCTGACCGGCGGCGGCGCGGAGATCTTCGACTGGGAGGTCCGCCAGCACATCGTCGACCACGCCACCCACTGGGAGGACTGGTCGCGCATCCACCGGCTCGCGCACCGCAAGGGCCTCAAGACGCCGTGCACCATGCTGTACGGCCACATCGAGGAGCCGAAGCACCGCGTCGACCACGTGCTGCGGCTGCGCGAGCTGCAGGACGAGACCGGCGGCTTCCACGTGTTCATCCCGCTGCGGTACCAGCACGACTTCCACGACTCGCGGGACGGCAAGATCCGTAACAAGCTCATGGCCCGCACCACGATGGCGACCGGCGCCGAGGCGCTGAAGACCTTCGCGGTGTCCCGGCTGCTGTTCGACAACGTCCAGCACGTCAAGGTGTTCTGGGTGATGCACGGCCTGCAGACCGCGGAGCTGGCGCTCAACCACGGCGCCGACGACATCGACGGCTCGGTCGTCGAGTACAAGATCACCCATGACGCGGACGAGTTCGGCACCCCGGACAAGATGACCCGGGAGAGCCTGCTCGACCTGATCCGCAACGCCGGTTTCCGGCCGGTCGAGCGCAACACCCGCTACGAGATCATCCGCGAGTTCGACGGACCGGACCACGCGCGCCGCGAGACGCCCCAGCCGATGCGGGTCTGACCGTGCCGGCCACCGTACGAGAAGACAAGGCAGGTGAGCGCGGGTGACCGCAGCGACGACACCGCAGCAGGACCAGCGCCAGGACCAGCTGGAGGTCTGGATCGACCAGGGCCTGTGCACCGGCGACGGGATCTGTGCGCAGTACGCGCCCGACGTCTTCGAGCTCGACGTGGACGGGCTCGCCTACGTCAAGGGCGACGACGGGGAGCTGCGCCACACGCCCGGCACGGCGGTGCTGGTGCCGCTGGTCGCGGCGCAGGACGTCATCGACTCGGCGAACGAGTGCCCCGGCGACTGCATCCACGTGCGCCGCCAGGGCGACGGCGTCGAGGTGTACGGCCCGGAAGCGCAGACACCGTGACCGTGACGGCGGCCGGACCGGCCGGCACGGGTGCCCGCACGCTGCTCGGCAGCCTGTTGCCCGCCGGCACGGCCGTCGTCGAGGCGTTCGACGACGCGCTGCCGGCGCCGCTGTTCCCGCAGGAGCTGGCGGCGCTCGGCAACGCGGTGGCGAAGCGCCGCGCGGAGTTCATGACCGGCCGGCGGTGCGCCCGGGAGGCGCTCGGCCGGCTCGGGTTCGGCCCGGTCGCGATCCCGGCCGGGCCCCGCCGCGAGCCGGTGTGGCCGGCCGGCGTGGTCGGCACCATCACCCACTGCGCCGGCTACCGGGCCGCCGCGGTGGCCCGCGCCGGGCACCTCACCACCGTCGGCATCGACGCCGAGCCGCACGCGCCGCTGCCCGACGGGGTCCTGGACAGCATCACGCTCGTCGAGGAGCGCCGGCACCTGCGGCAGCTGGACGGGCAGCGGCCCGGGATCCACTGGGACCGGCTGCTGTTCAGCATCAAGGAGTCGGTGTTCAAGGCGTGGTACCCGCTGACCGGCCGCTGGCTGGACTTCACCGAGGCCACGGTGACGATCGCGCCGCAGCGCGAGACGTTCCACGCCTGGCTGCTGGTGCCCGGCCCGGTCGTCGGCGGGGTCGAGGTCGCCGGCTTCGCCGGCCGCTGGCTCGTCGACCGCGGCCTGGTCCTCACCGGCATCGCGGTCCCCGCCCACCGGCCCGCCTACGCCACCTGACCGCCGGCGTGCTCCACGGCCGGTGCTCTGGCCGGTGGCTGTTCGTGCGTGCCGGCCGGCGGCACAAGCTTCACGGGGTCGCGCGCCGGCCGTCGACGAGGTCCTGGACGGGGCCGCTGCGCAGGATCCGGGTGTGCACCTCGCGCAGGCCCCAGCCCGGCTGCACACCGAGCTCGGTGTGCAGGTAGCGCCATGACCGCCGGTACACCTCCAGCGCATCGGCCTGCCGGCCGGCCCGGTAGTAGGCCAGCATCAGCAGTTCGGCAAGCCGCTCCCGGGTCGGCTGCTGCGCGGTCAGCTCGGTGAGCTCGGCCGCGACCTGGTCGTTTCGGCCGCACTGCAGGTCGGCCTGGGCCCGCAGCTCGATGGCCAGGGCCCGTCGCTCCTCCAGGGCGAGGCCGACGCGGGCCCGCAGGTCGTCGCCGGCGACGTCGGCGAGCAGCGGGCCGCGCCACAGGGTGAGGGCCCGGGCGAGCGCGTCGGCGCGGTGGGCCGGGTCAGGCAGGGCCCGGGCCCGGTCGATCTCCGCGACGAACCGGTGCACGTCGACGCGTTGCGGGTCGACGTCGATGCGGTAGCCGGTGCTGTGCGTGACGATCTGCACGTCGTGCGGGCGCAGCCGGGACCGCAGGCGTGCGACGTAGGTGTGAACGGTCCGCCGTGCCCGCTCCGGCGGGTCGTCGTCCCACAGCAGTCCCTGGAGCCGGCTCATGCGCAGCACCCCGCAGGTCGCCTCCAGCAGGAGCAGCCCGAGCAGGCATCGCTCGCCGCGCCGCGGACCGAGGTCCACGGGTCTGCCACGATGCTCGATCTGTACCGGTCCGAGCAGCCGGAAATGCAGTTCGCCCCCGTGCGAATCCACCAATCTGCCCCCCGCGTGACGCCTGGTAGGAATCTGGTAACAGACCTTACTGATTCTTGCTGCAGCCATCCAGAGTCTTCGACGTCATGGAGGAGCAGCGATGCCCTACCTGGCCGCGGCCACCGTCCTCGCCTGCCTGCTCGGCGCGTTCAACCTGCTGTTGACGCTCGGCATCGTGCGCCGGTTGCGCGCCATGACCGGGGCCACCGCCGCGCACGCGCCGCAGGTCGTGATGAGTCCGGGCGAGACACCGGAGCCGTTCCAGGCCACCACCGTCGACGGCGAGGAGCTGCGGGGCACCCCGAGCGGACTGGTCGGCTTCTTCAGCCCCGACTGTCCGGCGTGCACCGAGCGGCTGCCCGAGTTCGTCGCCTACGCCACCGCGGTCGGCCGGCAGCGCGTGCTCGCCGTGCTCATCGGCGAGCCGCACGAGCTCGGCGGGCTCACCGCCGATCTGCGCGACGTGGCCCGCGTCACCACCGAACCGGTGTTCGGGCCCGTGGCGACGGCGTTCGCGGTCACCGGGTACCCGGCGGTGGCGTTGCTGGACGACACCGGTGCCGTCACCCACAGCGGTACCGACTTCCGCTCCTTCCCGCGCGTGCCGGCCCGTGTCTGAGGTACGCGCCGGCGACGTCACGGAGGCGCTGCGGATGGGGCTGCGGGCGGCCCCGAGCGCGGTCCTGGCCATGGCGGGTGCAGCGCTGGGGGCCGGCGTCGGGCCGGTCGTGCTGGCCTGGCTGACCCGCGACCTGCTGGACCGGCTCGTCGCCGGAGCCGTCCCGCTGGTGCTCGCCTTCGCCGTCGCCGGGATCGGAGTGGCGCTGGCGTCCGTCCCGCCCGTCATGCAGTACACCTCGAACGAGCTCGACCGCCGACTCAGCCTCTGCGCGCAGGAGCGGCTGTTCTCCGCGCTGCAACGGCACGTCGGGCTGCAGCGGCTGGAGGATCCCACGTTCCAGGACCGGGTCCAGTTGGCCGGCACCGCGGGCCGTTCGGCGCCGGCACAGGTGGTGAGCGGATCGCTCGGCCTGCTGTCGTCGGTGGCGGCGCTCGCAGGGTTCCTGGCAACCCTGATCGCGCTGAGCCCGATCGTGGCAGCCGTCGTCGTGGCGGCGTCGGCGCCGGCGGTGGTGGCGCACCTGCGGCTCGGCCGGCGGCACGCGGCCGTCGTCGCCGGCTCCGGCCACGCCCAGCGCCGGCAGCTGTTCTACGCACGGCTGCTCACCACGGCGGAGGCGGCCAAGGAGGTCCGGCTCTTCGGGCTCGGCGACTTCTTCCGCGGGCGGATGCTGGCCGACCTGGGGTCGGTGAACGCGGCCGAGCGGCGGGTGGACCGCAGCCGGTTGCGCACGCAGGTGCTGCTCGGCGCGCTCGGTGCGGTGGTCGCCGGCGGTGGCCTGGTCTGGCTCACCAGGCAGGCCGCCACGGGGGCGTACACGGTCGGTGACCTGACCGTGTTCGTGGTCGCGGTGGCCGGCGTGCAGGCCGCCGTTGCCCAGGGCATCGCGCAGGTCGCCGCGATGCTGGAGGCGCAGTTGCTCTTCGCGCACTTCCTGTTCGTCGTGCGTTCGGCACCGCTCGCCGGTACCCCGGAAGCAGCCCTGCGGCCAGCGCCACTGCGGGACGGGATCGTCGTGCACGATGTCTGGTTCCGCTACAGCGACGATCACGACTGGGTGCTGCGCGGGGTCGACCTCCGCATCCCGCAGGGCGCCGCCGTCGCGCTGGTCGGGCTCAACGGCGCCGGCAAGAGCACGCTGGTCAAGCTGCTGTGCCGGTTCCACGAGCCGACCCGCGGCCGGATCACCTGGGATGGCGTCGACCTGCGCGACCTCGACCCGGAGCTGCTGCGCCGGCGGATGGCCGTCGTGTTCCAGGACTTCCAGGACTACGACCTGCCCGCCCGGGAAAACGTCGGCGTCGGCGACGTGCGCCGGTTGGACGACCTGCCACGGATCACCGCCGCGGCCCGGCTCGCCGGCGTGCACGCGACCCTGGCGGCGCTGCCGGACGGGTACGACACGCCGCTGACCCGGCTGTTCTTCTGGGCCGGCGACACCGGCGACCCGAGGCTCGGCGTCCGGCTCTCCGGCGGGCAGTGGCAGCGGGTCGCGCTGGCCCGGGCGCTGCTGCGCGACGACAGCGACCTCATGATCCTCGACGAGCCCAGCTCGGGCCTGGACGCGGAGGCCGAGGCGGAGATCCACCGGACGCTGCGCGCGCACCGGGCCGGCCGGGCCACCCTGCTCATCTCGCACCGGCTGAGCACCCTGCGCGACGCGAACGTCGTCGCGGTGCTCGACGGGGGACGCGTCGCGGAACTCGGCTCGCACGACGAACTGATGCGCGCCGACGGGCGGTACGCGCGGCTGTTCCGCCTGCAGGCGCAGGGCTACCAGCTGGAGCCGGCATGAGCGGGCCGGAGCGCAGCGGAGGGCTGCGAATCGGGATCACAGGGTGGAGCTCAGGCCGGCGCCGGAGCGCAGCGGAGGTGACGGCATGAGCGGGCAGCACAGCGGCCCGGTCCGCCCATCAGCGGAGGCGGCGGCATGAGCTACGCGGTGGCGCTCGCGGCGGGCCTGTGGTTCGTCGCCCGCCGGCTGTTCGGCGTGGTCGTCGTCGCCGGGCGCAGCATGGAGCCGTCGCTGTGGGCGGGCGACCGGCTGCTCGTCGCGCGGTACGGCAGAGCCGTGCCCGGGCGGCTCGTGGTGTTGCAGGGACCGCACGGCCCGATGGTGAAGCGGGTCGCCGCGCTGCCCGGCCAACGGTCGCCCTGGCAGGCCGGCGCGGTCGTGCCGGCCGGTCACCTGCTCGTCCTGGGCGACAACGCGGCGCTCAGCCACGACTCCCGCCAGCTTGGCCCGCTGCCCACCGCCGCGGTCCGCGGTTTCGTGCTGCGCCGGCTCACTGCCGCGAACCCCGTCGACCGCGTACCGCGCGGGCCCGACGCCACAGACTCCGGCCCGCGGGCCGGAACGGCGGGGGCGTCCGCTCCCGTCGTCGTCACCGACCTGGAGGAACCATGACCCGAATCGTCCGCCTGGCCGCCGACAGGCTCCTGGCCGGCCTGCTGCCCACCAGCACAGCCAGCGCGTCCTGCCTCCCGCAGTCGTACTGCGAGCCCTGCCCCAACTCGGGCGGCCGCAAGCGGCGGGTGAACATCATGGCCGACTGCTCGGTGAGCTACGGCACCTGTCTGCTCAGCTGCTGACCCGACCGCGTCGCGACGGCCGGTCCGGCCCCGGGCACCGGGGCCGGACCGGCCGGTCCCGGTGCCCGGAAAAGGTGCCGTGGCGGTCCCGCTCGGTATCGGGGTCTGCGGCGACTCAGGTCAGTGCCGTCAGCGATGTGCCTGATACCCGGCGACTCGGATCACGGGCGGCGGGGCGCGGGCGCCGGGCGGTCGTCGGTGACCCGTCCGGCGCGGTGGCGGGGCGGGAAGACCAGCAGGCCGGCGACCGCGCCACAGAGCAGGGCGATGCCGTGCTGGTCAGGCCGGGCGGCGAGCGCACCGGCGCCGACCAGCGCGGCGAGGCCCGCGGCGAACGCGATCCCGGTGTAGCGGTCCCGGCGCAGCAGGATGCTCATCACCACCAGGACGACGGTCGGGGCCACGGTCGCGCCGACGACGCCGCCGAAGCCGAGCCCGGCCACGCACGCCACGTAGTACGGCACCACGAACGCGTGCGGGCGGGTCGCCGCGCCGGGGCGCAGGAGCAGCAGCGTCGCCAGGGCGCCGGCGAGGCCGCAGACGGCGAGGGAGTTGCCGGAGCCGGTCGGGTCCAGCCGCTCGCCGAAGGCCTCACCGGCCAGCCCGATCCCTATGTACAGCACGAGCCAGCGCAACGTGCCGAACCGGCGCTCGGCGATGACGCCGACGACGACCAGTGAACCGATGTTGAACAGGATCTGGCCCCAGCCCGAACCCTGCACGAGCAGCGGCGTGAACCACCGCCACCACTCGCCGTCGTGCAGCGCTGGGTAGTCGCGCCGGAACCGTTCCAGGACGTCGGGGTCGTTGAGCTGGGCCGCGGCACCGAGTGTGGTGATCAACGCGACGACCACGGTGGCGATCGGCAGGCCCGCGCGGCGGCGGGTTTCGACGGCGGTCACTACTCATACGCTACCGGTCGCGTGCTCGTCCCTCTCGGCGCGCTCGGCGAACTAGGCGTTCTCTTAACCGCGATCGCCGATGCTTCTGTACCGAGCATGGGAGGCGAGACGTGCAACCAGTGACGCAGGCGGACGTCGAGGCGTGGATCCTGCGCCACGTCGCGGAGAAGGTCGGCGCGGGCACGGTGGAGCCCGACGCGGTGCTCGCCGACCTCGGCCTGTCCTCCCGCGACGCCCTGGTGCTGCTTGGCGACCTGCAGCAGCTGCTGGGCCGGCCCGTCGAGGCGACCGTCTTCTGGCAGTACCCGACGGCGCGGCTGCTGGCCCGCCACCTCACCGGTGCCGGCGAACCCGTGGCGGCGCTCGAACGCACGGCGAAACCCGAGGTGAACGAGCCGATCGCCGTCATCGGCATGGGCTGCCGCTTCCCGGGCGCCACCGGCCCCGACGCGTTCTGGCAGCTGCTGGAGACCGGCACCGACGCCGTCGGCGGCGACGTGCCCGGCCACCCGCCGCTCGGCCGCCCGCACGGGCTGCTCGCCGACGTCGACCAGTTCGACGCGGAGTTCTTCGCCGTCTCCGGCAAGGAGGCTGGGCACGTCGACCCGCAGCACCGGCTGCTGCTCGAGGTCGCGTGGGAGACCCTGGAGGACGCGGGGGTCGTGCCGGCGAGCCTGGCCGGCACCCGCACCGGCGTGTTCGTCGGCATCAGTGGCAGCGACTACGGCCGGCTCATCGCCCGCGAGCCGCACCTGCACACCCCGTACTCCGGGACCGGCCAGGCGCTGAGCGTCGCGGCGAACCGCATCTCCTACGCGCTGGACCTCAAGGGCCCCAGCGTCGCCGTCGACACCGCCTGCTCATCCTCGCTGGTGGCGCTGCACATGGCCTGCCGCAGCCTGCGCCTCGGCGAGTCCGAGACCGCGCTCGCCGGCGGCGTCAACCTGCTGCTGGACACCGACGGCACCGACGTCTTCGAGCAGGCCGGCATGATGGCCGCCGACGGGCGGTGCAAGACCTTCGACGCCGCCGCCGACGGCTACGTCCGCGCCGAGGGCTGCGGCCTGGTGCTGCTCAAGCGCCTCGACGCGGCGGTTCGCGACGGCGACCGGATCCTCGCCGTCGTCCGCGGGTCCGCGGTCAACCAGGACGGCCGCAGCAACGGCCTCACCGCCCCGCACGGCGGCGCCCAGCAGGACGTCCTGCGCGACGCCCTGCACGACGCGGGCCTCGCGCCCGGCGACGTCGACTACGTCGAGGCGCACGGCACCGGTACCCCGCTCGGCGACCCGATCGAGGCGGCCGCGCTCACCGCCGTCCTCGGCGACGGCCGGCCCGCGAGCGAGCCGCTGATGCTCGGCTCGGTGAAGACCAACATCGGCCACGCCGAGGCCGCGGCCGGCATCGCCGGGGTGCTCAAGGTCGTGCTGATGCTGCGGCACGAGCACGTGCCGGCCCACCTGCACCTGTGCGAACGCAACCCGCGCATCCCCGCGGACGCGCCGCTGACCGTGCCGTCCACCGGGCAGCCGTGGCGGCCGCGGCGCGGCACCCTGACCGCCGGCGTCAGCTCGTTCGGGTTCGGCGGCACCAACGCCCACGTCATCCTCCAGGCCGCGCCGGCCCCGGCGAAGCCGCCCGCGAACAAGGGCAACGTCCGCACATCGCACCTGGTCACCGTCAGCGCCAAGACACCGGCGGCGGTCGCCGCGCTCGCCGCCCGGTACGCGACCCGCCTCGAACAGCGGCCCGCTCCTTCGCTCGCCGACCTCACCGCCTCCGTCCACACCGGACGGTCACACTTCCGGTACCGGGTCGCGTTCGCCGCCCGTACCGGCGAAGAAGCCGCCGAACAGCTGCACCGGATCGCCTCGGGGACGGCCCACCAGGGCCTGCACCCCGGCGAGCGTCCGCCCGGCGGTCCCGGTGGCATCGCGTTCCTGTTCAGCGGGCAAGGGTCGCAGTACGCCGACATGGGCCGCCAGCTGTACGTGACGAACGCCGGCTTCCGCGCCACCCTCCTGGGCTGCGACGAGATCCTCCGGGACCTGATCGGCCGCGGCCTCCAGACGGTGCTGTTCCCGGAGCCGGCCGAGCGGCACCTGCTCGACGAGACGCGCTACACCCAACCGGCGCTGTTCTGCCTCCAGTACGCCCTGGCGCGGCTGTGGACCGGCTGGGGCGTGCACCCCGGCCACCTGCTGGGCCACAGCGTCGGCGAGCTCGCCGCCGCCTGCGTCGCCGGGGTCTTCGACCTCGAGGACGGGCTGCGGCTGGTCGCCGCCCGCGGCCGGCTCGTGCAGGAGCGCAGCGCACCCGGCGCGATGCTCGCCGCGTTCACCGGCGAGGACACGGTCCGGGCCGCGCTCGCCGCCGTCGCCGACCCGAGCCTGGCGATCGCCGCGGTCAACGCCGGCACAAACGTCACCGTCGCCGGCACCGCCGAGGCCGTCGCGGCCGTCGAGGCGCACCTGACCGCCGCGGGGGTGACGGTGCGGCCGGTGAAGTCCACGCTCGCGTTCCACTCGCCGATGATGGCCGCGGCCCGCGACGCCTTCGCTGACGTCGCCGCCGCCGTGACCTACGGGGCACCGCGGATCCCGCTGGTCAGCGACCTGGACGGCCGGCTCTTCGACGACGAGTACCGCCCCGACGCGGCGTACTGGACCAGGCACCTCACCTCGACGATCCGCTACGCCGACGGCGTGCGCAGGCTGGCCGAGGCCGGCTGCACCACGTTCGTCGAGGTCGGACCCGGTCAGGTGCTGCTCGGCGCCGGTCGCCGGGTGGTGTCCGGCGCCCGGTGGCTGCCGTCGCTGCGCACCGGCGCGGAGGACGGCGACGTGCTCACCGATTCGCTCGCCCAGCTGTACGCCGCCGGGCACGACCTCGACTGGGCCGCCTTCCACGACGGGTTCCGCCGCCGGCGGGTCGACCTGCCCACCTACCCGTTCCAGCGCAGACGGTTCTGGCTGCCCACGGCGACCCTGCCGAAGCCCGCACCGGCATCGATCCCCGTCCAGAGAGGGGCTGAGGAGCACGTGGCACAACCGACGTCGGCAGGAGCGGACGCCCGCGTCCTGGCGGAGCTGGGCCAGGTGGTGACGACGCTGCTGGAGTCCGACGCGCCGATCGACCCGGACATGTCGTTCCTGGAGCTCGGCGCCGACTCCATGACGCTGTTCCACACGATCCAGAGCATCCAGCGCACCTACGAGGTGGTCATCCCGATCGGGATGCTGTTCGAGGAGGTGAACACGCTGCGGCGGCTGGCGGGGTACATCGTGCGCAACGCCCCGGCCGCGGTGCTGGCCCTGCGTGAGCCGCCCCCGCCCGCCGTGCCGGCCCCGCTGCCCCTGATCAGCCCGCCGTCTGCCGCCGCGGTGCTGCCGCCGGTCGCGCCGGGTGGGGGCAGCGCCGTCGACCGGTTCCTCGACGTCCACGCGCAGGTGATGGATCAGGCGTACGAGCTGATCCGCCGCCGCCAGCCCGGCGCCGCGCCTTCCGCAGCACCCGCGTTGCCCGCGCCCGCTGTGGCGCCCGCGCCTGCCGCGCCGGTTGAGCAGGCGGTGCAGCGCACGGCGATTCCGGCCGCGCCGCAGGGGACGTTCGTCGCGTTCGGCCCCCGCACCGGCGGCGCCTCGCGGAAGCTCACCGACGCCCAGCGGGCGTTCATCGCCGACCTGTCCAGCGCGTACTGCGCCCGCACCGCCGGCTCCCGCGCCCAGGCCGCCGCCGAGCGGTTGGGCCACGCCGACGTCCGGCACGCGCCGCAGCCGTACCTCAACCTCAAGGAGACCCGCTACCCGATCGTGGTGGCCCGGTCCAACGGGGCCAGGGTGTGGGACGTCGACGGCAACGAGTACGTCGACCTCACCATGGGCTTCGGGGTGAACCTGTTCGGCCACAACGAGCCGTTCATCAACGAGGCCATCACCGCCCAGCTCGCCGACGGCATGCAGCTCGGGCCGCACTCGCCGCTGGTACCGGAGACGACCGACCTCATCAGGCGGCTGACCGGCAAGGAACGGGTCGTCTACTGCAACACCGGCTCCGAGGCGGTGATGGTGGCGGTCCGGCTGGCCCGGGCGGTCACCGGGCGGCACCGGATCGCAATGTTCGCGGGCGCCTATCACGGCACCGCCGACCCGATCCTGGCGCGGCAGGACATCGAGGGCTCCTCCGGCGAGTCGGTGCCGATGGCGCCCGGCATCCCGCCGGAGGTCAGCGCCAACGCGCTCGTGCTGCCCTACGGCGACCCGGCGTCGCTGCAGGTGCTGCGGGAGCGGGTACACGAGCTCGCCGCGGTGATCGTCGAGCCGGTGCAGAGCCGCCGCCCCGACATCCAGCCCGTCGAGTTCCTGCGCGAGGTCCGCCGGATCACCGCCGACGCCGGCACCCCGTTCGTCTTCGACGAGGTCATCACCGGGTTCCGGATGCACCCGAACGGCGCCCAGGGTCTCTTCGGCATCGCCGCCGACATCACCACCTACGGCAAGGTCGTCGGCGGCGGAATGCCGATCGGGGTGGTCGCCGGCGACGCGAAGTACCTCGACGCCATCGACGGCGGCGCCTGGGAGTTCGGCGACCAGCCGTACCCGCAGACGGTCCGCACCTTCTTCTCCGGCACGTTCTGCAAGCACCCGCTGTCGATGGCCGCCGCCCGGGCGGTCCTGCGGGAGCTGGTCCGCCGCGGCCCGGCGCTGCAGGAGGAGCTCAACGCCAGGACCGAGGCCTTCGGCGCCCGCCTCGACGCGAGGTTCGAGGGCGCGGGCGTGCCGATCCGGGTCGCCCGGTTCGGTTCGCTGTTCCGGCTCCGGCTGGTCGAGGAGCCCGCGAACTCGGAGCGGTCCGAGATCTTCCACACGATGCTCGTCCACGACGGCCTGTACATCTGGGAGGGCCGCAACTGCTTCCTGTCCCTCGCCCACACCGACGAGGACCTGGACAGGATCGAGGCGGCCGTCGTGAAGGCCGCCGACGCGATGACCGCCAACGGGCTGTTCCCCGGCGCCCGGCTGATGCTGGCGGGCGCGCTGTGACGTCCCGGCACCCGATCCAGGTGCACGAGGGCGTCGGCACCCTCGTCGACCTGCTGCGCCACCAGGCCGCGAACAGGCCGGACCAGCCCGCCTGCACCGAGCTGGACAGCCACGGCGAGGAGGTGCTGACCCTCACCTACGCACAGCTGGAGGAGCGGGTCCGCGACACCGCGGCGCTGCTGCAGCAGACCGCGCAGCCGGGGGACCGGGCGATGCTGATGCTGCCCAACGGCGTCGACTTCGTCGTCGCGTTCTTCGCCTGCGCCTACGCGGGGCTCGTCGCGGTGCCGTCACCGGCCCCGGACGCGATCCACGGCGGGAAGCGGACCCTCGGCCGGCTCGGCGGGATCGTCAAGGACGCCGACCCCGCGGTGGTGCTCACCACCGCCGAGCACGCCGAGTCGTCGCTGGTCGCCGACCTCGGCAGCGTCGAGCCGATCGTGGTGGCCGACGTGCCGGAGGGTCTCGCCGGGCTGTGGCGCGACCCCGGGGTGCGGCCGTCGGATCCGGCGTTCCTGCAGTACACGTCGGGCTCCACGAGCGCGCCGAAGGGTGTCGTGCTCAGTCACGGCAACGTGCTGGCCAACGCCGCCGCCATCGCGGTCCTCGTCGAGGCGCCGGCCTGCGACCCCGCCGACTTCTGTGTCGTGAGCTGGCTGCCGGTCTTCCACGACATGGGTCTCGCCCAGCTGATCGGCGGCCTGTACCCGGGCGGCCGGGCCGTGCTGCTGCCGCCGATGGCGCTGCTCATGCGGCCGTTCGTCTGGCTGGACGCGATCAGCCGCTTCCGCGCCTGGGTCTCCTCCGCCCCGAACTTCGCCTACGAGCTGTGCGTCGCGAAGATCACCGAGGAGCAGAAGGCGCGGCTCGACCTGAGCCCGTGGCGGGTCGCGCTCAACGGCGCCGAGCCCGTGCGGCACGGCACGCTCACCGCGTTCATGTCGGCGTTCGCCGGGGCCGGGTTCAGCCCGGCGACGTTCCGGCCCTGCTACGGCCTGGCGGAGGCGGTCGTGTACGTCAGCGGCGCCCGCCTCCCGGGCGACGCCCGCCACGTCGACCTGGACGCCTCGGCGCTGGCGGAGCGCGGCGAGCTCGTCGCGGCGCGGCCGGGGCACCCGTCGCGGCAGGTCGTCGCGTGCGGACGCGTCCCGGCCAACCTCGACGTGAGGATCGTCGCCGCCGGTGTACCGGCTCCGGAAGGCCTGGTGGGGGAGGTCTGGGTGGCCGGCGACAGCGTCTCCTCCGGCTACTGGCGGCAGCCGGAGGCGACCGAGGCCCGTTTCGGCGGCACGCTCGAGGACCGCCCCGGCGTCGGCTTCCTGAAGACCGGCGACCTCGGGTTCCTGCGCGACGGGCAGCTCTACGTCCTGGGCCGCATCGACGACCTGATCATCGTGGACGGGCGCAACCACTACCCGAGCGACATCGAGCGCACCGTCAGCGCCGCACACCCGGCGGTCGGCCCGGACTGCGTGGCGGCGTTCCAGTTCGGCGACGACGGCCGGCTCGGCGTCGTCGCCGAGACCGCCCGCCAGGTCCGGGTCTCGCGGCTGCCGGGCGGCGACGGCGTCGCGTTCGACGAGGTGGTCGCCGCGGTCCGCCGGGCGGTCGCCGACGAGCACCAGCTGCACGTCGCATCGGTGACCCTGCTGCGCCCCGGCGGCCTGCCCCGCACCACCAGCGGCAAGGTCCAGCGCAAGCGGAGCCGCGAGCTGCTGCCCGACGGCGGGCCCAAGGCGTGGTGACCGGTACCGTACTGCCGATGCGCACCTTGTTCGACACGCCTTCCACGTACAGCACCGACCCCGCCGCGCAGGCAGGTCCGGTGCCGCCGGTGCAGGCGGTGCTCTTCGACTTCGCCAACACGATCTTCCACATGATCGACGCCCAGCAGTGGCTGCGGCTGATCGCCGCCGACACCGGCCGGGCTTCTCTGCTGGACGACCCGGCCGTGCTCGCGGCGGCGCTCACCGATCTCGCCGCCGCCTACCAGCTGCCGGAGGTCCTCGCCGTGCAGGCGGGCCGCGACCTGTCCGCCGACCGGCACCGCTCGGCGATGCTCGCCTGGTTCGCCGCGGTGCCGTTCCTGCGCGGTCACGAGGCGGCCGCGCACGCCCGGATGATCCACACCGAGTCGTGGGTGCCCTACCAGGACACCGGCTTCGTCCTGCGCGGGCTGCGTTCGCGCGGTGTCCGGGTCGGGGTGGTCAGCGACATCGCCTGGGACATCCGGGCGCACGTCGCGCACTTCGGCCTCGGCGACCTCGTCGACACGTACGCGCTGTCTTACGAGGCCGGCCGGGAGAAGCCCGACCCGGAGCTGTTCCGCAAGGCGTGCGCGGACCTCGGCGCCGACCCCCGGGCGACGCTGATGGTCGGCGACAACCCGGTCCGTGACGGCGGCGCCTCCGCCGCCGGGCTGCGCTGTTTCATCCTGCCGGCGGAGCACCGCACCGGAGACCGCGGTCTGGCTCCGGTCCTGGACCTGGTGCCCGCGGTGCGGTGACCGCTTTGTGGTATTGGTCGCCTATTAGTCCCTGCGGGCTCGGAACCAACCCAGGCTGAGCGCCAGCGTCAGGTAGAGGGCCAGGTCCGCGTACGCCATCCGCAGCGACGGCAGCCTCGGCTTCGCCGCGGTCGCGTGGACCTGGCCGACGACGTCGCCGGCGTTGGACAGCAGCAGCCGGGACGGCAGGTAGGACCAGCTTTCGAGGGCCCGCGCCGCGCCGTACGCGAGGAACACCACGGCGAACAGGGTGGCGATGGCGGCCGCGTGCTGGCGCAGCAGGGCACCCAGACCGAAGCCGACCATGGTGATCACGAACAGGTACAGCCCGGCGCTGCTCACCGCCCGCAGCACGCCCGGGTCGCCGAGCCGCACACCCAGGCCGTGCCGGTCCAGGAGGGCCTGGCCGAGCAGGAACGTGCCGAACGCCAGCGCCTCGCCGAGCACCAGCGTGACGCCGCCCGTGACCAGCAGCTTCGCCAGCAGCGCGACACTCCGCCGCGGGGTGGCGGCCAGCGTCGGCACGATCGTGCCGGACGCGTGCTCGGTCGTCACCGAGAGCACTCCCAGCACGCCGAACGCCAGCTGCGCGAACGTCAGCCCGCCGAACGCGGCGCCGACGGCGTCGAACGCGGCCTGGTCCGCCGCCGGCACGGTGCCGATCGTGCCGGTGACGCACAGCCCGACGGCGAGGACCGCCGCGGCGGCGACCGCCAGCCACGTCGACCGGACCGACCACAGCTTGATCCACTCCGCGTGGGCCGTGCGTCGCAGCACCGTCATCGTGCGCCTCCCTGCTTCGCGCGGTACTGCGTCGATGCCGCGGTGACGGCGAAGTACGCGTCCTCGAGGGTGGCGTGGCCGCGGGTGAGCTCCTGGATGCTCTGGTCGGCCAGGAGCCGGCCGGCGCCGATGACGAGCAGGTGGTCGGCGACGAGGGCCATCTCCGTGATGAGGTGGCTGGACACCAGCAGCGTGCGGCCCTCGGCGGCGAGGTCGCGCAGCAGCGTCCGGAACCAGTGCACGCCCTCCGGGTCCAGGCCGTTGACCGGCTCGTCGAGGATGAGGACCGGCGGGTCGCCGAGCAGCGCGGCGGCGATGCCGAGGCGCTGGCGCATGCCGAGGGAGTAGCCCCGCACGCGCCGCCCGGCGACCGCTTCGAGGCCGGTCCGGCCGAGGACCTCCCCGACGCGGTGCTTCGGCAGCCCGTTGCTGGCGGCGAGCCAGCGCAGGTGCGCGTGCGCGGTCCTGCCGCCGTGTACGGTCGCCGCGTCCAGCAGCGCACCGACCTCGCGCAGCGGCGCCTGCATCAGCCGGTACGCCCGGCCGTCGAACGTGACCCGTCCGGCGCTCGGAGTGGTCAGGCCGAGCAGCATCCTGATGGTGGTGGACTTGCCCGCGCCGTTGGGGCCGAGGAACCCGGTGACCCGGCCCGGCCGCACGTCGAACGTCACCGCGTCCACGACGGTGCTGCCGCCGTAGCGTTTGCTCAACTGTCGAACCTCGATCATGCCGTCGACGATCGCAGCGGGCCGTCGCGGTGTCGTCTGCCGCTCGTACCCCCACCGCGCGGGCTACCGCACCAGCCGAATGGCCGGGTTGTCTGCCGCGCGGCATACACCCTGGGGAGGACGACGGTGGCGGGTGCCGGTCGTACGCTCGGCGACATGACCACCGAGCTGCGCCCGCCGCTGCGGCATCGGCTGCGGCCCTGGCACTGGCTCGTTGTCGATGTCGTCGCCGCGCTGCTGTATGCCGTCCCCGCCGGCGGCATCATCGCGGTGAAGGCCGACCCGGGGTGGCTTGCCGTCGCCGCGCTGGCGGTGTCGTGCGGGGTCCTGCCCCTCGCGCGCCGGTTCCCGCTGACCGCGTCGCTGGCCGCCCTCGCGGTGTTCTGGCTCAGCCCGCTGTCGAGCCGGCTCGGGTGGATGGCGCTTGTACCGGCCGCGTATGCGCTGTACCGGGTGGCGGAGCGGCACCGCGGGCGGACGGCCGTCCTCGCGCTCGTGGCCGGCCTGACCGGTCCCGTGGCGACGGCACTGCCCGGGTTCCGGCACGTCGGCGGCATCCTGCCGTTCGCGCTGCTGCTCGTCGCGGCGTGGCTGGTCGGCTTCATGGTGCACCAGCACCGTCGGTATACCGAGGAGCTGCTGCGGCACCGGGCCCGGCAGGCGGACGCCGAGCTGGAGCGGGCGGCCCGCCGCAGCGCCGACGAGCGGTTGCGCATCGCCCGCGAGCTGCACGACGTCGTGGCCCACAGCATGAGCGTGATCACGGTGCAGGCCACGTACGGCCGGCTGATGCTGGACCGCGAGCCGGCGAAGGCGGCCGACGCGCTCGCGGCGATCGAGACCACCGGCCGGGAGTCCCTCGCGGAGCTGCGACGGGTGCTCGGCGCGCTGCGTGACGAGCGGCCCGCCACGACCGCGCCCGCGCCCGGCCTGCCCGATCTGCCACGCCTGGCGGCGCAGACCGAGGCGGCCGGCGTGCGGGTGGACCTCGCGGTGACCGGCGACCCGCGCCCGCTCGGCGCCGGCCTGGAGCTGACCGTGTACCGGATCGTGCAGGAGGCCCTGACCAACGTCATCCGCCACGCCGCGGCGACCCACGCGCGGGTCTCGGTCGCCTACACCGGCGCCGAAGTCACCGTCGAGGTCACCGACGACGGCCGGGGCGCCGACGAGGTCCTGGACCCTGCCGCCGACGGACACGGGTTGAGCGGCATGCGCGAGCGCGCGGCCCTGTTCGGCGGCACCCTGTCCACCGCCTCGCCCCCGTCAGGAGGCTTCACGGTCCGCGCCGCCCTGCCGATACCGGCAGACGCCGTTCCGGACGCCGCCGCACGTGCCCGGCCGGGCGTGCCGGCGGGTGCCGGGCCGTGCCTGGCGACGGGTGCTGTGATGGAGGCGGCTGCGGGGGTCGCGACGGATGCGTCGGCGAGGGCCGTGCCGGGAGCGGCGGCAGGGAGGTTGACGGACACGGCGGCACGGTGACCGAGGCCCGGGCGGTGGCCGCAGTAAAGATGCACCCCGTCCTGCCGGCGCCGGCCTGCGTGCCGGTTGAGGGTGTGGCCGTGTCGACGGCGACCGTGGTGGACGTGGTGGGGGAGAAGGTTGCCTTCGTGCCGGCTGAGGGTGCGGCAGCGGTGGCGGCAACCGTGATGGCTGCGGCCGGGGAGGAGGTTGCCTGCGTGGTGGTTGAGGGCGCGGCCATGGTGGCGGCGACTGTGGTGGACGCGGCCGGGGAGGAGGTTGCCTTCGTGCCGGGTGAGGGCGCGGCAGCGGTGGCGGCGATGCTGACGGGTGCGGCGGCGCGGTGAACGAGGTCCGGGTGGTCGTCGCCGACGACCAGGCGCTCGTTCGCGTCGGGCTGTGCGGCATCGTGGCGACCGGCGACGGCCTGACCGTGGTCGGTGAGGCGGCCGACGGGCTGGCGGCCGTCGACGTCGTCACCCGGCTGGCGCCCGACGTGGTGCTCATGGACATCCGCATGCCCGTCCTGGACGGCATCGAGGCGACCCGCAGGATCACCGCTTCGACGGCCAGCCGCGTGCTGATCCTGACGACGTTCGACCTCGACGAGTACGTCTACGGCGCGCTGCGCGCGGGGGCCAGCGGCTTCCTGCTCAAGGACGCGCCGCCGGAGGACCTGCACGCGGCGATCAGGGTCATCGCGGCCGGCGACGCCCTCCTGGCGCCCGGTGTGACCCGCCGCCTGATCGCCACCTTCGCCGCATCTTCCGCCGCCTCGGTGGATCCCGCCCCCGTGCCGCCGAGACCGGCGCCCGGCCCGCTCGGCGGCCTGACCGACCGCGAGCGGCAGGTGTTGGCCCTGGTCGCCGAGGGGCTCACCAACGCCGAGATCGGGCTACGCCTGCACATCACCGCCGGCACCGCCAAGACCCACGTGGCCCGGCTGCTGCACAAGCTCGACGCCCGCGACCGCATCCAGCTGGTCATCATCGCGCACCGCGCCGGCCTGGCTCCCTGAAGCCGTGCCCTGATCCGCATCCAGAACGAGCCGGCGGCGCGGTCACTCCTCAGCCAGGAGTCGGGCGATCGGCAGTCGGTGGAGGATCACGATCGGCATCGCACCGGCGACCGCGGCCTGGCCTCGATCCTGGACCTGGTCCCCTCCACCCGTTGAGCCGGCCCGAGCGGGCCTGTGACCGAGCCTGGGCCACTGACACCGTCGGCGACGACCCCGCTGTCTACGACCGCAGGGATGACGACGCCGAGTGGCAGTTTGTCGTGGCTGGTCTGGCGGCATTGAGGCCGATGGCACGCTGGCCTACATCGCATCCGACGCGGGCAGCCCGAGCGCGTTCATCACCCTCGGCGCCAGCACACGGTCCACGAACCCTGTCTTCGAGTCCGTCGTCGGATTGTCGTGGCACCGGCCGGCTGCCTACCGA
Organism: Dactylosporangium sp. NPDC006015; assembly: GCF_040614215.1. NCBI lineage: Bacteria > Bacillati > Actinomycetota > Actinomycetes > Micromonosporales > Micromonosporaceae > Dactylosporangium > Dactylosporangium sp. NPDC006015. The sequence continues at coordinate 4,008 of NZ_JBEXUD010000085.1, read as the reverse complement.
CGGTGAGTCGACCTGAGCTGCGGGAAGGCCTTGTCAGCGCGGTCACTCCTCGGCCAGGAGCTGGGCGATGGGCAGGCGACGGAGGATTGCGATCGGTACCGTCGCGGCGACCGCGGACACGGCGACGCCCGCGGTGAGGGCGGTCGCCGCGCACCACACCAGTGGTGCGGTGAGCGCGCCGGCGAACAGGGCCGCGGCGCCCAGTCCGAGGCCCGCGCCGGTGGCGCCGCCGAGCACGCCGATGGCGACGGCCTCGGTGACGACGAGGCGGCGCAGCAGGCCGTCGTGCCAGCCGGCGGCGCCGAGCAGGGCCAGTTCGCCGGAGCGCTCGGAGATGCCGAGGAACAGCACATCGGCGACGGACACGACGCCGAGCACGATGGTGATGGCGACGGCGAGGTAGTCGACGGTGCGGGCCTGCACCGCGATCGCTTCGCCGAGGAGCGTGCCGACGACCGCGCCGCGGAACGCGAAGGTGATGGCCAGCAGCATGGTGAGCGCGGCGACGCCGATGGCGAGGCTGCCGGCGCCCAGGGCGGCCCGGCCGGGTGTCCGTGCGAGGTAGGACAGGGCGAGGCCGGTGACCCGCCGCGGGCTGCGGCGCCGGGCGGAGGAAGCCGACACGGCGGGCCGGACGGCCACCGCGGGGTCCGGTCTGGCCGCGCGCAGCGCCGGCCACAGCCCCGCCGCGACGGCCAGGAGCAGCGCGACGGGGATGGCCAGCAGGGCGCGGAGCCAGCCGATGTCGAGCCCGAACGCGGCGGCGAGCGGCACGGCGAGCAGGGTCCCCGCGATGCCGGCGGCCAGGCCGATGCCGGTGATCTCGGTGAGGAGGAGTTGGAGCAGCTGTCTTCGGCTCCAGCCGAGGCAGGCGAGCACGCCGAGGTCGGTGCGCCGGGCGCGGGTGGCGGCGTTGGTGGCGTTGAGTACGGCGAGGGCGCACACGACGAGCACGAGGCCGGACAGCAGGACGCTCTTGCGGTCGGCCGCGCGGACCAGGACCGCCGCGACGCCCTTCTTGACCCACGGTTCGGACACGGCGAGGTCCGGTCGCCCGAACTTGCCCGCGGGGTACTGGACGGTGACGCCGGTGGGTGAGCTGCCGAGGGTGATGTCGACCTGCAGCCCGGTGCGGCGGGCCAGCTGCTCGGCGACGAGCCGGACCCGTTCGCGGTCGGCGGCGCCCATGCCGACGGTGCCGGCGAGCCGGACCCGCACCATGCTGATCGGGGCCGCGCGGTTGAGCTGGTACTCGGGGTACTCCGGTTTCGTGCCGTACCCGTCGGGGCCGAAGATGACCGGCAGCGCGCCCATCGTCGTCAGCATCAGCGGCGGCTGGCTGAGCAGTCCGCTGACGTTGGCGTTCGGCTCCAGGCGGCGGCCGCCGAGGGCCTTGCGGGAAGCGTCGTCGGCCCCCTCGGCGCCGGGGTTGAAGTACGTGTCCATCGGGACGGCGGAGAGCGCGCCGCCCAGCCGCACCCGGGACGGGTCGAAGGTGCCGACGGCGTCGAGCGCGACGTCCGGCATGGCGATGTCGCCGGGTTGGATGTCGTGCTCGGCGGTGATGTTCGGGTGTGCGGCGACGGCGCCCCGCACGCCGGTGTCGGCGAACTCCATCGGCACGGGGTGGCCGCTGTCGCCGGCGTCGGCGCCGAGCCCCCAGATCTTGAGGTCGTAGGGGACCGGCTCGGTCCGCAGGCCGTCGCCGGCGGGGGTCGTCCTGGCGGGTCCGACGGTCCAGAACCGGTCCAGCCACAGCGTGTTGGACACCGCCATGTCGTCGGGACCGCTCTGGAAGGGGTGGCGCAGCCGGTCGACCATGTCCTGGTACGGCCCGTCGATCGGGACCGTCCGGGTCGCGACCCGGGTGCCCGGTTGGCCGTCCAGCGCGGCGCGGAGGCCGCGGTTGTCGGTGCCGGCCCGGACCAGCTCGACGGACGCGCCGCCGAGCCGCTGGATCTGCAGTTCGAGCTGAGCGTCGAGCTGCGGCTTGTCGGCGACGAGGATCGGCAGCGAGTCGTAGGGGTAGGGCATGCCGTCGAGCCGGCGCTGGGCGGGCTGCTCGCCGGCGGTGAAGTACCTGCCCGAGGTGACCGCGGTGTCGAGCCCGGCGAGGGCGGCCTCGGCCGCGGGGTCGACGGCGGCCATCAGGAACGGCACCGACCAGGCGAGGGTGACCACCGGCGCGACCGGGTTGCCGAACACGTCGCGGGAGCCGGGCCCGCCGACGCAGGTGAGCGAGGAGCGGCCTGGCAGGTCGGTCGGGTCGATGAAGTCCCGCTCGCCCACGGACTGCACGACGGGGCAGACCGGCTGGCGGCCGCCGCCCGGGTCGACCTCCTCGGCGGGTGGGACGCCTTCGCCGCTGCGCATCTCGCTGAGCTGCTTCTGGTGCAGCACGTTGCGGGTCGAGTACAGGTAGGCCGCGCCGTCCGGGATGCGCGACAGGCCGGCGTCGGTGACCCAGGTCGGCTGCACCTTGATCACCTGGCGTTCGGCGGCCGGGTCGAGGTCGGCGCCGAGCTGCACGGTGACGGGGACGGTCCGGATGACGTAGCCGATGACGGCGACGGGTGCGGCGACGGCGACGCCAGGCACGTTCTGGATCTGGTGCCATTGCTCGACGGTGATGCCCCCGCGCAGGCCGGCGAGCTGACCTGACTGCACCAGGTTGCGCTGCTGTTCCAGGGGCAGGACGCTGCCGGTCGGGCGGATGAGGACGTCGTACGCGGGGCGGAAGTTGGCCTCGACGGTGCCGTCGGCGTCGAGCCGGGCCGTGACGGCGGCCGCGGTCAGCAGGGTGAAGCCGACCACCGCGACGGTGATCATCGAAAGCAGGGCAATAGACCGCCGTAAGCGGACCCGCCATTGCGACGCGGCCATGCCAAGCATCGATTGCCCCCGTCCTCGTGCTTCCTTCGGCATGTTATCGCTCACACCATTGGTGTCAATCACGCTCGCCCGCACGCCAGCGAGATTGTCTGGATAGACATTGACACCCAACGAGGGAAGGTGTTGCATGGCGGCCAATGATGTGAGCGATCACATCACAAGATCATGATTGGAGTCGGGCGTTGCCACGGGGGAGCTGGCGGCCCGCCGTCCTGTCCGGCTGTTGCCGGTCAGCGGCCGGCCGTCCGAAGGTCTGCAACCACCACACCGACGACGAGCCGCAGCGGCAGGAAGCCCCAGGCGCGCGAGTCGATGCTGTCCGCGTCGTCGCCGAGCACCACCACCGCATCCTCGGGCACCAGGTCCGGACTCTGCGTGCCGAGTGCCGGGCGCACGGCCGCCGGCACCGCGTCGCCGGGCAGCGCGGCGAGGCGCTTCACGAGATAGCCGCTGCGGTGTGCCGCCAGCGCGGCGGCCTCGGCCGCCACGTCGCCTTGACGCAGCACCACCACCATGCCGGCGGCCGGGCGGCGCCGGCGGCTGACCAGGACGCGGTCGCCGTCGTGGTAGGTCGGCGCCATGCTGCCGCCGCAGACCGTCACCACCAGCAGCGACCGACGCGCGACAACGACTCCGGCGGCCAGCAGCAGGACCACGCAGCCGGCCAGGGTTGCCAGCACCATTCGTGGAGTATCGACGGATTTATCCGGACCTGTCAACGAACCGCGGGCGTCCGGGCCGGTCGGCCATGCTCGTCGCGTTAGTGCTCGTGCCCCTCGGCGCGCTCGCGGTGTCGGCCGCGGCCAAGGTGCGCAGCCGCGCCGCGTTCACCGGGTTCGCCGCCGCGACGGCGGACCTCGGCCGCCTGCCGGCCCGGCTCGCGGCACCCGCCGCCACCGCCGTGGTCCTCGCCGAAGCGGTCCTCGCGGCGGCGCTCACCGGCGCGCTGCTCGCGCCGCGGGTCCTTGCCGCACCCGCGCTCGTCGGCGCCGCGGTCATGTTCGCCGCGTTCGCCGCGGTCCTTGCCCGGGCGCTCGCCGGCGGGACCGCCGCCGCCTGTCACTGCTTCGGGCCGTCGCCGGCGCGGATCACGTGCCGGCGCGCGACTCGCGCCCG
>NZ_JBEXUD010000084.1:6408-31069 GCF_040614215.1 Dactylosporangium sp. NPDC006015 | reverse complement strand
CCCGAGTCGCGCAGCGACACCGCGAGCTGCCCGGCGAGCCGAGCGGTGACGGCCTGGACGGTCCCCGCCGGCTCAGCAGGTGCGGCAGGCGCGGCAACGGCGGATGACGGCGGCACGCCGAGCAGGGCGAGCACGGTCGTCGCAGCGATCAGCACCGGGACCCCGCCGCGGCGGAACGTGGATGGGTTCACGCAGACTCCTCCATCTCCGGACGCCGACTCGTGATCGACGTTCCTCAATAGAGTGATACCTGCGTTCATAGATGACAACAAACCTTTCCGCGCACCGCCGCGAGTGCCTCCGCTCCGGACTCCAACCCATCCGGCTGGAGCCTGCCCAGCCTTCGGAAGTTCGATTCGGACGATTCGTACCGATAGATCAGTCTGGTCATTTGGCGCGAATAGATCTATCTGCCGCATTCATAGCTTGATATCAATCTCCGGACACACCCCCTACAACAGGAGTGCGACGTGCGGAGATCCCGACTCGTTACCCTCACCCTGAGCCTGGCGGCCGCCCTCGGCGCCACGTTCGCCGCTGCGGCGCCCGCCAGCGCCGCCACCACCGGTCGCTACGTTGCCCTCGGCGACTCGTACGCCTCCGGTGTCGGCGCCGACAACTACACCGCCGAGAGCGGCTCGTGCCAGCGCAGCACCAACGCCTACCCCGCCCTGTACAACACCAACGTCAAGCCCGCGTCGTACCGCTCAGTCGCCTGCTCTGGCGCCACGACCACCGATGTCATCAACACCCAGCTCTCCGCCCTGTCGTCGACCACCACCCTGGTCAGCGTCACCGTCGGCGGCAACGACATCGGGTTCTCCAGCATCATGACCGCCTGCGTGCTGTACGGCGAGACCGACTGCATCGCGGCCGTGCAAGCCGCCGAGGACAAGGTGCGCAGCCAACTGCCGGCAAAGCTCGCCAGTGTCTACAACGGCATCAAGGGCCGGTCGCCCTCGGCCCGCGTCGTGGTCGTCGGCTACCCGGTCTTCTACCAGCTCGGCACGTTCTGCGTCGGGCTGAGCGCGAACTCCCGCGCGAAGATCAACGAGGGCATCAACCTGCTCGACGACGTCACCAAGACGGCCGCCGCCAAGGCCGGGTTCACCTTTGCCGACGTGCGCTCGATATTCGTCGGCCACCAGCTGTGCAGCTACGGCGAGAAGTGGTTGCACGCGCTCAACTACGCCAACCTCGGCATCTCCTACCATCCGACCGCCGCCGGCCAGTCCGGTGGCTACTACCCGGTCTTCCGCTCCGCCGCCGGCTGACCGGCGCTCACGTCCGGGTAGGCCCGCCCGTCCGAACGCGCGCAGGTCCGGCACCGCCCCTTCCCCGCCGCCGCAGTGGTCGACTCGGCGGCGAGGAGGGGCGTTGTCGAGTTGGGCGATCTTTGGTACAGGGTTGACACTTGTGGGGTGATCGTGGAGCTGCGCGCGGTGCCGGACTGCCCGAACCTGGACGCCACGCGGGACCTGTTGCGCGCGTGCCTGGTGGAGGCCGGCCTGCCGGTGACGGTGCTCGAGCGGGTCGGGGACTACCCGTCGCCGTCGGTGCTCGTCGACGGGCGTGACGTCACCGGCGCCGACCCGCACGGCCCAGCCGCGTGTGTGCTGCGCCCGCCGACCGGTGAGCAGATCCGTGCCGCGCTGCGCGCGGCGGCGACGCAAGGCGGCCCGGGTGACGCGATCCGCGCGGATCAGGGCGGCGCCGGGGTCCGCTGAGCTGGCCGGTTCGCCGCGGCGGCGGGTGTGGACGTTCCGGCGGTGCTGCAGGGGCCGTCGCCCGGTCAGCCCGCCCTGGGGGCCGGTGCCGTGCCCCTTGCGGCGGGGCTCGAACCGCCCCGTCCGCCGCACGATGCCCGCACCACCAGACGCGGACGCAGGCGGAGCTGATGGACCGGAAAGGCCTCGCCGTACTCCATGCGCTGCAACAGCACCTGCGCCGCCAGCTGGCCGAGCCGGAACTTCGGCGGGGAGACGGCGGTCAGCGGTACCTCGGCCGCATCCGCGAACTCGTTGTCGTAGGCAATGATCGCCAGGTCGTGCGGCACCCGCACGCCAGCCCGCCGAGCCGCGCCCAGCAACAGGCAGGCCTCCCGGTCGCCGAAGCACAGCGCCGCCGTCACGTCGTCCGCTCGAAGCGCCGCCAGGGCGAGGTCGGCCCGCTACACGGAGGAGATCCGCCTGACCGTGGCGGACCGGGTGGCCCTCTACAGCGAAGCGCTCACAGACCTGGCTTGGGCTGTCGGCGCCTGGCCCGATTTGACCAGGGCAGACTTCAACCACATGACGTCTGGGTTCAACGCGATCCGATTCCCCGGGGCATCGGGCGTGGCGTTCGCGGCTGCAGAGCAGCGTGCGCGCCGAGGACACCGTCGCGAGATTCGGTGGGGACGAGTTCGCCGCGCTCGTTCATTGCGCCGACGGCTCAACAGACGCCAGGTCGGCCGCCGAGCGAATCATCGAGCTCGTGCAGCGTCCCATCGCTATCGACCAGGAGCACGCCGGTGTGACGGCGAGTGTCGGCATCGCCGTCCACAGTCCCGGCATGACAGCGGACGACCTGCTGCGCGAGGCCGATGCGGCGATGTACACCGCGAAGACGAGCGGGAAATCCCGCTTCGTCGAGGCCTAGGCGCACTGACCACGGAGGTTGGTGACAGGGGCCACGGCGGATAGACCTTGCAAAATCCAATGCCAGCCGCCGCTCGGAGCGCACACTACAACGGCCACCGGCCACACCGATCGCTCGGCCAGCGACCACCGAACCCGCCACCGCAGGTCGTCGACCTCACCGCCGCCCGGGTCCAACGGCGTCCGATCCTCGGCGGCCTGATCAACGAATACTCGCAGGCTGCGTAGCCTGCGGCTGTATTCATTGTTCATGTCGGTGCCCATCGACCTGCGTCACGCCATGGCCCGTGCGGCTGACCATGCCGTCCAGCCCCGGGCGAGGATGTATGCGGCCAGCAGCATGAGCGTGACCGCGCCGTCGGCGATCAGGGCCGCGCGAGCGTCGGCGGTCTCGCTTCCGAAGGACAGCGCGGCGAGGCTCAGTCCGAGCTTGTTGAGGATGGAAAGCTCCCAGATCCCGGCGTAGAGCCGGGGCCGGTAGGCCAGCAGCAGGAACACGCCGGCGAAGACGCCGAAGCCGAGCATGCGCCACGTCTCGACCATGCGCGTGGCCGGTCCGGCGTCCGCGACGGTGCTGACCGCGCTGACCACCGCGACGACGGCGCCCAATGCGGCGAGGACGAGCAGGGCCTGCGCAACGCGGCCACGGACCCGCCTGGAGCCGGCGACGGCACCGACTGCTACGGATGAGGTACGAACAGTCATCGGTACTCCTTTTCTCGGCTAGGATCACTGCCGAAATCCTGACCCTAACGGTGTTAGGCTGCTAACCTAACACCGTTAGGGTGGCACGGAAAGGGCGATGTGAGATGCGTGCTCCACGTGTTGGCCTCGAATTGGTTGGCTCCGAAATGTTCGGGTCTTGGACCATGGACGGCCGATGACGTCCCAAGCGCTGAGTCAGCTCACTCCGCGGGCCCGAGAGATTGTGCGGACCGCGCGCGAGCTTCTCGAGCGGGAAGGCCCTGACGCACTGTCGATGCGTCGCCTCGGCGCCCACCTCGGGATCCGCGCCTCGTCGATCTACGAACACGTCCGCGACAAGCAGGCGCTGGAGGCCGCGCTGATCTCAGTGGGCTTCGAGGAACAAGCCGAACTGTTCACCCGGGCCGCCGAACGGTCCGACGATCCGATCGCCTCCCTCACCGCCGCGTACCGCGACTTCGCCTGCCGCCAGCCGAACCTGTACCGACTGATGACCGAAAGGCCCCTGCGTCGCGACCTGATCACTCCCGGCGTCGAGGAGGCAGCCGCGATGCCGCTGGTCAACGCAACAGGCGGCGATCTCGAACGAGCGCGGGCCATCTGGGCCTTCGCGCACGGAATGGTCATCCTCGAGCTGAACCATCGATTCCCACCCCACGCCGATGTCGACACCACATGGCGCAACGGAGTCGACGCGTTCCGCGGCACGCCCTGATACGCGGCGCCGCCACCCACCGACCCGGACCCGCGACCACGGCAATGACGACGTAGGAATTGTTGGCATGCCGGTGCCGAGGGGCGGTTGGCACGCGTTCATGCAGAACCTAATGGGCGCGGACATTACGAACTCGGCGCCGACGCCCCGTGCGGGCTCCGCGTCGCCACAGCGTTCATTGAACTCGCCACCGCCGCCCGAGGACCGAGCCGGCACGCACTCGAACGCGGCCCCGATCGGCAAACGCAACAGCGCCATCAGTGCCATCGGCCCGTCAGCCACGAGCCGCGAGCGTCCGGACACGCCCGCTCGAATTTAGTTACAAAACGTACATATAGAACATTCTTAAAATGGTTTCCAATTGGGAATTATTCCTACTCTTCTACCTATTTCGTATCCGCGGCGGGGAGTACGACGTTTCCGCTGAACGAATCGGGGAAGCACTCGGCACCGCCGACCCACGAACTGCCGCGACGGACACGGCGAGATGCGGCGATGGCGGAGCGCATACCTGTCTGACCCGACGATCGGAAACCCGGGCCGTCGCAGACTCCGGCCGTCCGAGTCAGGCGATCCACACACAGGAAGGCAAGCACGGTCGTGAAATTCGCACTCAAGGCTGGCATTTGCGCGGCAGCTGCCGCGCTGGCGGCTGGAACGTTCGCCCCGAGCGCCTCGGCCCATTCGACCGACTAATGGCGCTCCAGGACACCGTTCATCAACCAGTTCAACAAGACCTCCGTCATCGCGTCGACGGTGCCGGCCAACGGCGACGTCAACCCGTACGGCGTCGCGGTGGTGCCACGCAGCAAGGACAATCTGCGCAAGGGCGAGGTACTGGTCAGCAACTTCAACAACGCCAACAATCAGCAGGGCACCGGCACCACGATCGTGCAGATCAGCCGCGATGGCAAAGTCCGCCTGTTCGCCCGGATCGACGCCGACAAACTGCCGGGCGCGTGCCCTGGCGGCGTCGGGTTGACCACCGCGCTCGTGGTCCTGCGTACCGGCTGGGTCATCGTGGGCAGCCTGCCCACCGCGGACGGCACCTCCGCGACCGCCCAGGCGGGCTGCCTGATCGTCCTCGACAGCAAGGGCAAGGTGCGCGAGACGTTCTCCGGACACGGCATCAACGGCCCGTGGGACATGACCGCGGACGATGACGGGGAATCGGTCGACCTGTTCGTCACGAATGTCCTCAACGGGATCGTCGGCGGCGTACCCGCCACCACCAACCAGGGAACCGTGCTGCGCCTCGAGTTGAAGATCGAGGGAAGCAGGCCGCCGGCGCTGCGCAAGATCACGACCATCGGTTCCGGATTCACGGAGAAGACCGACCCGGATGCGCTGATCATCGGCCCGACCGGAGTCGGCCTGGGTAGGGACGGCACGCTGTACGTCGCCGACACCGTCGCCAACCGCATCGCCGCCATTCCGGATGCGGACGACCGCAAGACGAGCGCCGGCACCGGACGCACCATCACCCAGAACGGACACCTGTCCGGCCCGCTCGGGCTGGCGATCGCACCCAACGGCAACGTGCTCACCGTCAACAGCGGAGACGGGAACATCGTCGAAACCAACCCGTGCCAGAGGGCGCAGGTCGCGTTCCGCACGCTCGACGACCTCGGCGCGGGCGCCCTGTTCGGCCTCGCCATCGCACCGGAGAACCGCGGCGTCTACTTCGTCGACGACACCAACAACAGGCTCGACCTGCTCCACTGAGCCGCGGGAGCGACCACGAACACGTGCGCACCGACCACCGTGGCCGGTGCGCACGTGCCGCACAAACGAGCGCCACCAGGCACCGCAGGTTGCCGGTTACTCATCCGCCCTGCTCATGCGGCGTGGTGGTATTTGGGCCACGCTGGTCGGCGCCGGGAGGGCGATCAGGGTGAACCGGCCCGCCAGGTCGGGCAGGATCGTTCGCAGCGCGGCGACCGTCTGCGGCCCCGCGCCGTCGTGCAGGAGCACGATCCCGCCGGGACGAGTTTTCGTCAGCACGGTGTTCACGACCGACTGGACCCCCGGGCCGCTCCAGTCCCGCGGGTCGACGGTCCACGAGATCGACGTCATGCCCAGGCCGGCCGCGATGCTCACGATGCCGGGCGACCAGTTGCCGCCGGGGGCACGGAAGTAGCCGATCACCGCGCCGGGTGCGACCGCCCGGATCGCGTCGTTGGTGCGTTGCATGTCGGATCTGATCTGATCGGGCGTACGGGTGCGCAGCATCTCGTCGTGGCTCCACGAGTGGTTGCACAGGGTGTGCCCCTCGGCGACCATCCGCCGGACCATCTCCGCGCGCGCAGCGACCTGCCGGCCGACCATGCAGAACGTCGCCTTGACCTGGTGCTGGGCCAGCAGGTCCAGCACGGCGGGGGTGTCGTCCCACGGGCCGTCGTCGAAGGTCAGCGCGACCGCGTCCGACCCCGTCTTGCGCACCGTCCCAGCCGGACCGTCGCCGGTCACGACAACCGGCGACGACACGGACGGCGAGGCCACGGGGCTCGGCACGCTCGGTTGGACCGTCGGCTCCCGCTGCTCGGCGACCACCGGCACCGCCGCGACCGGCGCAGCCACAGCAGGCGCCGGCGGGCCGCTGCTGCCGCGGCTGCCACCGAGCGTCAAGGTCAGTATCAGGATGGTCAACCCGAGCACGGCGATGCGGCGCAACGGCACGGAGGCACTCCAACTCGGTGGTCCATGCTGCCGAACCGGCATCCCCGCACCGTAGCGATGGGTCGCTACGGTCGATGACCGGTACTTCCCACGGAGAGGCGCAGACCGCATGAGCGATGGGCATCGAGAGCTGGCCGAACAGCTGAGCCGGGCCGCGCAGACCCGGTCGGTGACGTTGCGCGACGTCGGGCTGGAGCCCGACTCGTACGATCTGCTGCGCACCGACACCCGGTTCGCCGACGTGGAGCGGCTCGCGCTGCACCACAACCAGCTCGGCGACAGCGGGACCGCGGCATTGGCGGCCAACCCCGCATTGACCGCCGTGACGCACCTGGAGCTGGTCGGCAACGCGGTCGGCCACGACGGCATCCGCGCACTCACCGACAGCCCGCTGCGCACCACCGTGACCCGGCTCGACCTCAGCGGCAACCCGGTGACGCCGGAAGGCTTCGATGCACTGGCTGACGCGTCGATGCCCGCCCTGCGGGAACTGGTGCTGCGCAACGTACGCTGCGGCGGGCTGGGCGCACTGTTGCGCGCGGCGGCCCTCGACAGGCTCACCCTGCTCGACCTGTCCGAGAACGACATCGCCGACCACGACCGGGAGTACGCCGACTGGGGCGGCCCGGCGGTCTACACGATCCCGGCCGACGAGGTGTGCGTGGAACTGCGCCTGCGGCTGGGGTACCGCCTGGATCTGTGACGCCGGCGCCTACTCGGCGCAACCGGACGCCTCGGCAAGAACACGCAGCGCGTTGCGGCGCCCCAGGTCGGTGGGTTCGGCGGCGGCCCGCTCCCGCAGGAGGTCCACTGTGGACGGATCGGCGGGCCACCGGCGGACCAGTGCCTCCCACACGCCGATCCGCACGGCACAGTCCGGGTCGGCGACGGCCCGCTCGCGCAGCATCGAGCGCACCTGCGGGTCGGCCGTCCAACCGGCGGCGAGGGTCTCCAGGCACGCGCGGCGCACCAGCGGCGACGGATCGTCGAGCGCGCGCTCGCGAACCAGCGCCACCACGCCGGGGCGGTCACGCCACAGGCCGGGACGGTACTCGTACAGCGGCGAATGCGGGGCCGACCCGGCAAGCACGTCGATCGCGCACCGGCGGACCTTATCGGCCGGGTCCGCGACGGCGCACCGGCGCAGCACCGCTTCGGTGCCGGGCGCGTCGGGCCAGCCGTGGGCCAGCCAGTACGCCGCCTCGTACCGCACAGCGCTGTGTCCGTCCTCGCGCACGCGCCCGCGCACGTGCGCGCCCGCCCGCGGATGGCCCGGCCACAGCCGGGCCAGCGAGTTGACCACCTGCCGGCGCACGTTGTGGTCGGGGTCGGCCACGCCGCGCTCCAGCAGCCACGCAACGGTGCCCGGTTCGTCGCGCCAGCCGCTCGCGTACGCGGCGACGGCCTGGCGGCGAACGTAACCCTCCGGGTCGTCGACCGCCCGGACCCGCACCAGGGGCCGGACCCGCGGATCGGCGGGACGCAACTGCGCGAGCTGGACGAGCGCGGTACGCCGTAGCCGCCGCTCATCGGCACCGGTCGCCAGCGCGAACAGCCACTCGACCGTCTCCGGCTCCGCACGACCGCGGTGGGCGATGGTTTCGAGCATCGCGTCCCGGACGTCCCCGTCCGGATCGCCAAGGGCGCACTCGCGCAGCAACTCGCGGACGTCGGGGTCGGCGAGCCAGTCGCGAGCCAGGATGCTCAGCGCCCGACGGCGATCCCACGGCTCCTCGGCCAGGAACGCCTCTTCGAGCAGGGCATCCCGCCGCGCGTGCGCGGCCTCGTCCGCATCGCCCACGTACATGAGAATAATGGCCGCGCCACAGCCGCGAACCGCGCCGACGGCGGGACGCATCGCTGCCGCAACCGGGCCCGCCTGCAAAGCGGTCGACGCCGGTTCGAATCCGACTGTGGTCTCGCCCGATCGTGTGTCATCCACTACGGACTGTCATGGTTGCCCCGGCGGCACGGATGGTGCCTGGTCCGATCCGGTTGCGTCAGCGCACGGTCAGGTCTGATGTGCTGACAGGGCCGAGATCTCGCGCGGTCCGGGCGAGGGCCCGGATGGGGTCGGTCTCTGACTCGGGGTGCCACACCAGTGCGTATTCCAGTGCGCTCATGTCGCGCATCGGCACGAACGCGATGTCCGGCCGCATCCAGTAGCGGGTCACGTGGCTCGGGAAGAGCGTGACGATCTCCCCGGTGCTGATCAGGGTGAGATACTCCTCCTGGCTGCGCACCACCGGCCCGCGCTCGATGACCCTGCCCGTGCGGGTGTGGGTGGGAAAGTAGCTGTCGAGCCAATACTCCGGAGTGGGCGGCGGCACCTCCGGCTGCTGAAAATCGCCCAGCGTTTCCAGCGGGATCGATGTGCGCCGGGTGAGTTCATGGTCGGCGGCCACGCCCAGGACCCGGGACTCGGCGAACATGATGGGGCCGACGGTGAGGTCGGGTTCCTCGACCGGGAGCCAGGCGACGAGGACGTCGATGTCGCCGTTGCGGAGCCCGGCGAACGGGTCGACGAAGGATGCCTGCTGGAGGCGCAGTTTCCAGCCCGTGTGGCGGGCCCGGAAGGTTTCCCAGACGGGGCGCAGGTCGTAGCCGTTGACGGGCAACATGCCGACGCGGAGCACGTGGGTGATCCCCTGGGCGGCGAGGTGAGCGCGTTCGAGGCCGGCGCGCAGGCCGTCGTAGACCGGCCGGAGGTCGTCGCGCAGCTGGCGGCCGAGCGGGGTGAGCCGGACCTGGCGGCGGTTGGAACGGTCGAAAAGGGCTCCGCCGATGCGGCGTTCCTGCTGGTTGATGGCCTGACTGATGCGGGCCGGTGAGACGTGCAGCCGCTCGGCGGTGCGCCCGAAGTGCAGCTCGGTGGCGAGGGTCAAAAAAATCTCGACGTCTCGTATTTCCATGCCTGCCTCCGGTCCGCGGTGGGACCAGCCTACCGGCCGACGCCTCCGAAGACGATCACGAACGTCACCGGGGCGGGGCGGGGGCTACGTGAACTCCGAGGTCAGCGCGTTGTGGTAACCCGGGTGTTACCGCAGAGCCGCCGAAGTCGTCGTTGATCACCACACGGTCCCTCGGCACAGTCACAACCATGCCCCTGGACATGACCGCGATGTACGCCACGCACGACGTGCTGCGTCGGGAACTGGAAGACATCGCCCGTGTCACCGTCCGGATCGACGATGATCCGAGGCGGGTCCTGCGAACGGCGGCCGGCTGGCGAATGTTCAAGCGAACCGTTCGCGGCCATCACCGTGCGGAGGACGAGGTGCTGTGGCCGGCGCTGCGCCGGCAGCTCACCGACCGGCCGAGCGAGCTGGTGCTGCTCGAGGCGATGGAGGCCGAACACGCGGCCATCGACCAGCTCATCGCCACGATCGACGAACTGCTGGCCGGTCCTGAAGCCTGCCTCGTCCAGCTCGGAGCTCTGGCCGATTCCCTCGTCACCGGCTTGCGAGGACATCTGGCGCACGAGGAACAGGCGGTGATTCCGCTGATCCGGCGGTCACTCCCCACATCGCAGTGGGCGGCCTTCGAGCAGGTCCACAGCGAGCGCAGCGGTGTCCCGCCATCCGGTCACAGCCGCTGGAGCCCGGAGCCGTGCGGCTCTCCCGACAAGACCCGGCACGGCTCCCGTGATCGGCTTACCGATCCCTCCACATCCACATCCGCCATGGGCGTCCCTATCAGTGGGGATGCCCGAACGAACCCCTGGAGAGCATGATGCAGAAGTTCGACACCCCGGCCCCGATTGCCGCCGTACTGGACATCCCCGCAGGGCGCGTCCGGGTCGTCGCCGCCGATCGGGCCGACACCACGGTCGAGGTCCTGCCCGCGGACGCCTCGAAAAGCCGCGACGTGAAGGCCGCGGAGCAGACCACCGTTGCATACGGCGACGGCGTCCTGCGGGTCGGGACCGCGACGCAGAACCAGATCCTCGGCCCCACCGGATCCGTCGAGCTGACGGTTCGGCTTCCCACCGGCTCGCGGATCGAGGCGAAGGCGGCCGCCGCCGAGTTCCGCGCCGTGGGACGGCTCGGCGACGTCACCTTCGACGGCGCGCACGGCGCGGTCGAGCTCGACGAGGCCGCGAGCGTGCGCCTTGTCTCCCACGCCGGCGACATTTCGGTCGGCCGCCTGGGCGGCCCCGCGGAGATCAGCACCCAGAAGGGCGACATCCGCATCACCGAGGCCGTGCGCGGCACGGTCGTGCTGCGCACGCAGCACGGTGCGATCTCGGTCGGCGCCGCGCACGGAGTCTCGGCCTCCCTGGACGCCGGCACTTCTTCCGGCCGGATCCGCAACACGCTCAGGAACTCCGAAGGTGCCGCCGCCCAGCTGAACATCCGTGCGACCACCGAATACGGCGACATCACCGCCCACAATCTCCCGGCCGACGACGTGGCCGGCGGGCAGGATCGTCCGGACTTGCAGCAGATCCTGGAGGCGTTCGTCGACGCCGGCTTCGGCAGCGCGGAGATGCACATCCACGACGAGCGGGGCGACTGGGCCGGCCGCGCCGGAGTGAGCAAGCTGGGCGAGACCGCCGAGACGCCGGTGAACGGGCAGGTCTGGGCGGGCAGTGTCCTCAAGACGTTCACCGCCACCGTGGTGCTCCAGCTGGTGGGGGAGGGCAAACTCGGGCTGGACGACCCGGTGGCCGACCACCTGCCCGAGCTCGGACTGGACGAGCGGATCACCGTCCGGATGCTGCTGCAGCACACCAGCGGGCTGTACAACTACACAGGCGAGCCCGACCCCGACGGGACGTTCGTGATGGGGCTCCCCTCGCAGGGCAAGGAGTGGGTGGATAATCGATTCCACACGTACCGGCCCGAGGAACTGGTGCGGTTCGCGCTGGCCAAGCCGGTGCGGTTCGAGCCGGGCACCGACCAGAGCTACGCCAACACCAACTACACGCTGGCTCTGCTGCTGATCGAGAAGGTCACCGGCTGCTCCTACGCCGATCAGGCGCAGCGCCGGATCCTCGGGCCGCTCGATCTGTCCGACACCGTCGTGTCGGCCACCTCGCCGGATCTCCCCGGGCCGCACGCCCACGGCTACTACCGCTACCAGGACGCCGGCGAGTGGAAGGTGGCCGACGTCAGCCGCCAGAACCCCTCCCTGCTGGCCGGCGCCGGTGACCTGATCTCGACCGCCGGCGACCTCCGCACCTTCATCACCGCGCTGCTGGGCGGCAAGCTGCTGCCGGCCCCGCTGCTGGCCGAGATGCTCACGCCGCACGGCAAGTTCGGCCTCGGGCTGGGGCTGTGGGTGCAGGACCTGGGCCCGGGCAATGGCACGATCGTGCACCACAACGGCGGCGCTCCGGGCGGCTACGGAGCGCTGATGATCAGCAGGCCCGACGGCAGCAAGACCCTGACCGCCTCGCTGACCATCAGGGACATCGACCCGGCAGCAGTGTTCCCCAAGGCGTTGGCCGGGCTGATCGAAGCGGTGTTCTGCGACCGGCAGGCCCGGCAGGCTCAGCCGACGGACTGAGCGCCCAGCGGCCAGGCATTGAGGTGGCGTCGGGTCATCGGATTGTGGGGTCGATGAGGATCTTCGCGTGGACCTCCGGGTCGGCCAGGGCGGTGAACGCGCCGTCGACGCCGTCCAGGCCGACGTGGCCGGTGACGATGTGCGAGACGGCGAGCTTGCCGTCGGCGAGGGCGTGCAGGGTGTCGCGGAACTCCAGGGGTGTGTAGCCGACGACGAAGCGCAGGTCGAGGTCCTTGTTCACGGCCAGGGCGGGGCGGAACGCGTCGGCGCCCATGCAGACGCCGACGACGATGATGCGGGAGTGCAGCGGCGCGGCGGCCAGGACGGAGTCGATCATGCCGGGCACGCCGACGCACTCGAAGACCACGGGGCGTTTCGGGCGGGTCGCGCCGAGCCGGTCCAGGGCGCGCCACGCCGTCCACCATGGCACGGGCAGGCGGTGGAGGCCTTCCATGGCGTCGATGCCGGCGGCGTACTCGACGGGCATCGCCGTCACGAAGCCGTGGCCGTCGAGCGCGGACCACGGCGAGCCGGTGGCCGGGTCGACGACGACGTCGGCGCCGCAGCGGGTGGCCAGGGCGCGGCGGGCCGGCGAGTAGTCGCTGGCGACGACGGTGGCGACGCCGCGGGACTTCAGCACGGCGATGACCGCGAGCCCGACCGGCCCGCAGCCGAGCACGACTGCGACGTCCTTCTTCGTCACCTCGGCGCGGTTGACGGCGTGCCAGGCGACGGCGAGGGGTTCGGTGAGGGCGGCGATGTCCGGGGCGAGCCCGTTGGGCACCGGCAGGGTGAGCGACTCCTGCACGACGACGTGTTCGGCGTAGCCGCCGGGGGCGTCCGCGGACAGGCCGATGCCGTCGACCTGCTGGTCGCGGCGTACCAGCGGCACCGCCACGACCGGCGTGCCGGGGCGGATCCGGCCCGTCGTGGAAGGGCCCCGTTCGACGACGTCGCCGTAGATCTCGTGGCCGAGCACGACCTGTTGCGCCGGCCGCAGGTACCGCGGATAGCCGCACACGGCGAGGACGTCGGCGAGCTCGTCGGCGTGTTTGCGGGCGTGCAGGTCGGAGCCGCAGATGCCGCACCGGCGCACCGCGAGCAGCAGCTGCCCCGGGCCCGGCCGCGGCGTCGGCAGGTCCGCCACCTCGAGCCGGCCGTCGGTGAGCGTGACCGCCTTCATCGGGCGTCCTCCAGGGTGTACGCGTCCGGGCGCCACCGGATGGCCTGGCGGCGGAACCGGAAGGTCCAGTCGGGGTAGATGGTGGCGTTGCGGCCGTTGGCGTCCTGGTAGAAGGTCCGGCAGCCGCCGACCTCCCATACCGTGCCGGCCATCTTGCGGTCGATGTCGCTGTTGTACGAGTCGTGCGCCGCCCTGGTGACCTCGATGCTCCCGGCGCCCGCCTTCGCGAGCGCGGCGACGGCCAGGCGGACGTGCTCGGCCTGCGCCTCGATCATGTACACCATCGAGCTGTGACCGAGGCCGGAGTTCGGGCCGAGCATCATGAAGAAGTTCGGGAAGCCGGGCACGGACACGCCCAGGTACGCGCGGGGTGACCCGGCCCAGACGTCGCTCATCAGCGCGCCGCCGCGGTCGCGGACCTTGTCGGCGAACGGGATGTCGGTGACGTGGAAGCCGGTGCCGAAGATGATGGCGTCGACGTCGCGCTCCACCCCGTCGGCGTCGACGACGCTGTGCTCGCGGATCTCGCGCAGCGCCCGCGGCACCAGCTCGACGTTGGGCCGTTGCAGCGCCGGGTACCAGTCGTTGGACGGCACGATCCGCTTGCAGCCGAGGGTGTAGTCGGGCGTGACGGCGCGGCGCAGCTCGGGGTCGGCGACCTGCCGCTCCATGTGCTTGCGCGCCACGCCTTCCAGCGCCTTCATCAGCCGGGGGTACTTGGCCATGCCGAGCACCAGCAGTTCCTTGCCGGCGTAGACCTTGCCGCGCTCGAACCGCTGCTTGCGCGGCCGTTTCCTGTAGGCCGCCCGTTCGGCGTCGGTGATCGAGCGCTTGTCGTGCGGCGTGATCCACGGGGCGCTGCGCTGGAACACGTACAGCGTGTCGGCCTGCTTCGCGACGTGCGGCACGTACTGGATCGCCGACGCCCCGGTGCCGACCGACGCGACCCGCTTGCCGGTCAGGTCGTAGCCGTGGTCCCAGCGCGCCGAGTGCATCGTCGTGCCGCGGAACCGGTCGATGCCGGGGACGTCCGGCAGTTTCGGCTCGGTCAGTGGGCCGACGGCGCTCACCAGTACATGAGCGATCCAATCCCCTTCGTTGGTCGTGACGTGCCAGCGCTGCTCGGATTCGTCCCACCGCGCCGCGAGCACGTCGACGCCGAAGCGGAGGTGCGGCAGCAGCCCGAACTGTTCGACGCAGCGCCGCAGGTACGCGCGGATCTCCGGCTGCGGTGAGTACGTCGACGACCAGTCGGGGTTGGGCGCGAACGAGAACGAGTAGAGGTGTGACGGCACGTCGCAGGTGCAGCCGGGGTACGTGTTGGACTGCCAGACGCCGCCGGTGTCCGGCTCGCGTTCGAGGATGACGAAGTCCGTCTTGTCCGCCAGCAGGGCCCTGGCGACCGCGATGCCGGAGAAGCCGCCGCCGACGATGAGCACCGTGGTGTGGTTCATGCGGTCGCCAGCATCGCTTCGCGGTCCGCCTGCACGGAGCGCGCCGCCAGCAGCATGCCGGCCGCCGCGACCGCGAACGCCAGGGGCACGGCGATCATCATGGCGGTCTTCAACCCGTTCGCCTCCGCGGTGGTGGACGCGCCCGGGCCGGCGATCGCGTCGGAGACGATGCCGACGACGATCGGGCCGCCAGCGCCGCCGAGCAGGTAGCCGACGGCGGACATGAGCCCGATCGCGCCGGAGCGCTGCTTCGGGCGGATCACGTCGGCCATGACCGGGACGGCGGCGGCGAGGTAGATGATGCCGAGCAGGTACCCGACGCTGAGCAGCAAAACCAGCAGCCACAACGCGTCCGCTCCGGCGGCCAGCCCGCCGGCGGTGCACACGGCCGCCCCGGCGAGACAGGCGACGGCGACGTGGACGCGGGCGGCGGCGGACCTGCGGGCGGCGGCGTCCAGCAGCCGGCCGCCGACGAGCAGCCCGGCCAGGCCGGTGACGCCGATGACGATCCCGCCGACCGCGCCGGCCTCGACCAGGTCCAGCCCGTAGTACCGCTGCAGGACCGGGGTGAGGAACGTGCCGATGGCGTACGCGGCGAAGTTGTACCCGGCGAACGCGATGATCAGCCCGTAGACGGACCGGACACTTCTGATTTTCTGCATTTCCTGGCTGTTGTCCTGCGCTGGCTCGGCGGCGCCCCGCTCCGGTTCCCGCACGCGCAGGACGAGGAACGCCACCAGTACACCGGGAACAGCCGCGATCAGGAACGGCGCGCGCCAGCTGTCGAAGGCGACGGCGAGCCCGCCCGCGGTGAAGAACGCCAGCAGCGTCCCGATCGGGAAGCCGAGCATGAAGACCGCGTTCGCCCGGGAGCGCCGTTCGCTGGGGTACAGGTCCGACAGCAGCGAACCGGTCGCCGGCGAGTAGCTCGACTCCCCCACGCCGACGCCGACCCGGGACGCCAGGAACCCCCAGAAGCTGGTCAGCACGCCACCGGCCGCCGTGAACAGGCTCCACGCGAACAGGCCCCAGCCCGCCACGGTCTTGCGGGGGATCCGGTCCGCGAGCCGCCCGAGCGGGACGCCGGCGATCGCGGCCACGAGCACGAACGCCGAGGCGAGGATCCCGACCTGCGTGTCGTCGAGGCGGTACTCCTCCTTGATCGGTTCGAGCACGACCGCGGGCAGCGCCCGGTCGTAGAAGTTCAGCAGGTTGCCGACGAACAGCAGCGTGAGGATGTACGCCCTGTTTGCCATCCTTGTCACCTTTGCCTTGGCGGAAGCAGGAGATGGCGCGGGGAACAAACGCGCCCATGAGGTGCATCACAGTGTGGCGGCGCTTCCCCTGCACAGCTACGGCGTGCGTACCAACGTCCTTTGTTCCCGGATACAAAGTCAGTACGGTGAACCGATGACGAGCGCGCTCCCGCCGTCGTGGCCGTCCCGCCGTGGCATGCCGGACCTCGCCACCCTCGACGAGCCGACCCGCCGCACGATCGCCGCCGCCGTCGAGCTGCTGCGCGCCAGGCAGGACGCCTTCGGCCACCGCTTCCTCAAACTCGCCCGTGCCCACCTGCCGGGCTACGACGTCCTCACCGACGAGGAGATCCGCGCCACCGCCCAACAGTTCATGGACACCCTGGTCTCAGAGCTGTCCTTCCTGCGCGTCCCCGACGGCGCGCTGCGCGAACTGCTCAACAAGTTCGCCGTCGAACGCGGCGCGCGCGGCATCCCGCCGGAGGTCCTCGCCGCCGGGTACCAGATGGGCTCCCGCGAGATGCTCACCCTCCTCGACGAGGTCGGCCTCGAGGTGGGCCTGCCGATGGACCTGCTCCTCGCCGTGCACGACAGCACCTGGGAGTTCTCCAACGAGGCGTCGTCCGTCTTCGCCCGCGTCCAGCACGACCTGGCCCTGGAGCGTGCGCACTTCGACGCCGAACGCCGCTCCACCTTCGCCGCCGGCGTCCTCAGCGGCACGTTCCCCGCCGAGCAGATCAACCGCGACGCCCACCTCTTCACCCTCGACCCGCGCGCCCGCTACGTGCCGCTCGCCGCCCGTGCCCCCGACCCCGCCGCCATCCGCCGCGCCGTCGCCTCGGCCCTGCGCACGCCCGCGGACCGGCTGCTGTTCGCCGAGATCGGCACGTGCCTGGGCTTCATCGCGCCCGGCCCGCCCGAGCACCTCACCGGACATCTCGTGGCCGCGGGCCCTTCCGCGACGCTCGACCAGCTCCACGACGGCTTCCAGGAGGCGGTCCTGGCGCTGACCACCGCCGAGCAGTTCCACCTCTCGGGGCTCGTCCGCCTCACCGACCTCGGCCCGCGCCCGCTCGTCCTGTCCGACACCCGCATCGCCGCCGGCCTGTCCGCCCGGCACATGCGGGCCCTGGACACCCCGGCCCGCGCCACCACCGACATCGAGGACACCACCCGCGTCTACCTCGAGTGCGACCAGCAGGTCCGCGAGGTCGCCCGCCGCCTCGCCGTCCACCAGAACACGGTCCGCTACCGCGTCCACCGCTTCCAGGAGCTGACCGGCCTCGACCTGCACCGCACCGAGGACCTCGTCACCGCCTGGTGGCTCCTCAACCGCCGCCGCCCGCGCCCCTCCTCGTGACCGCACCCTCTACCGTCAGCCCTCCCCGGCCGCCACCACCTTCGGAGCCAACGGCACCCACCTCCAGGTGAACGCCGCCGCGGAAAGGCACGCGAACAGCCCCAACCCCACGGCGGCGAGACCCATCACCGGCGTGACGAGCGCGACGACGAGGCAGAACGTGAAGTAGCACGGCAGGCTGCGGACCAGGCCCCCGAGCGTGTGTACGCCCGCCGCCGCGTCGTCACGGGTCGCGGCGACCACGGTGAGCGTCGCGCACATCGTCGGGAAGGCCGCGATCGCGCCGGCGACGTCGGGCCCGGCGAGCCGGCTGCCGAGCACCGCGACCCCCACAACGACCGCCGCGCTGACGCAGGTGAGCGCCGTGCCCATCCAGTGCCGGAGCTCTGGCCGGCGCGGCTGCCCGGCGGGCATCAGCCGCGGGCCGGCCACCAACGCGCCCACCGCGACCAGAAGCGCGAGCGCGTCCGGTACATGCTGAACAACCAGCGAGACGGCGACGTAGACCAGCGCGCCGCACCCGACACCGAGCGGGAGCCCGCGCCGCCGCAGCACCCAGGCGAACGCGACACCGAAGGCCACCTGCGCGGACACCTGCCGCGCCGCGCTCAAGGCCATCGCCGCGGCCGCGTGCGGCGTCGTGTCGACGGCGACGGCGACCACCGACACGGCGAACGCGACCGGCAGCGCCGCGATCCAGCCGGCCGCCGACGGGCCGAGCCGCCGCTCGATCAGCGCGGCTACGGCCATGACGGCTGGGGCGAGGGCAAGGGAGACGAGCACCATGCCCTAACGGTCGCCGAACGAACCGTTCGTGACCAGCGCACGTTCTTGACGGAAAACCGTGGAAGAATCCGAACGATGGAACTGCGACGGCTCCGCCTGCTGGACCAGCTCGCCCGGCTCGGCACGGTCGCCGCGGTCGCCGACGCGCTGTCCTACAGCCCGTCGAGCGTCTCGGTGCAGCTCGCTCAGCTGGAACAGGAAGCGGGCGCCAAGCTGCTGCGCCGCGTCGGGCGCAACCTCGAACTCACCCCGGCCGGCCGCCGGCTGGCCTCCTACGCCGCGGACGCGCTCGCCGCCGACGAGGCAGTCCGCGCCGAACTGGCCACCATCGGCGACACCCCGGGCGGGCGCCTGCGCATGACCATCGTGCAGACGCCCGCGCTCGCGCTCCTGCCCGCAACGCTCGCCCGGCTCGCCGCCACCAACCCCGACCTGCAGGTCGAGGTCCACCAGCGGGAGACCGCACCGGCCCTGGACGAGCTGCGTTCCCGCGCCGTCGACCTCGTCGTCGGCATCGAGTACGACCCGGTCCCGGTCGCCCGCCAGCGCGACATCGACCGGCGCGACCTGCTACGCGAAGACGTCCTCCTCGCCGTGCACCCGGCACATCCGCTGGCCGCGCGCCCGCCGGTCGCCCTCGCCGCCTGTGAGGCCGCCGCGTGGGCCACCGGTCACCGCGGCACCGGCCTGGACGCGGTCCTGCGCAACGTCTGCAACCGGCTCGCCGGCTTCGAACCCCGCATCCAGCACCGCAGCGACGACGGGCTCGTGCTCGGCGCCCTGGTCGCCTCCCAGCGGGCCGTCGCCCTCCTGCCGGCGCTGCTGACCGCGGCGCTCCCGCAGATCGCCGCCCACCCGCTCCGCGAGGAACGACTCCAGCGGACCATCTTCACCGCGACCCGCGCCACGGCCGCCGACGCCCCGGCGGTCCTCGCGGTGCAGCACGCGCTGCGCGCCTCGGCCGCCGGCATCGCCCGCGACCGCGCGGACATCGACGCCCTGCCCTGAGCGCCTCGTGGTTGCCTGCTGCGGCATGATCCCCGTTGGCGGAATCTCCGGCACCGTCCGGCTCGCCAGGCGCGTGGGGGTGGTCAGGTCGCCCTAGCCGTGGGCCTGACAGCGGCCGCCGCCGGTCGCCACGCCGCAGGGTGTGCCGCGCTTGGTGGGTGCGCCGCAGAGCACCGCCGGGTCGTGGACGTGGCACAGGCCGGACGGGCGGGCCGCGATCGGGCACGGCTTGCCCGACTTCGTCCGCGCCCGGCAGAGGACGCCGTCGGTCCTGGCCGGGGCAGCGGTGGCCCTGGTGGGAGCAGCGGTGGCGCGTGCGGGGCGGGACGCTGACGCCGGAGCGGCCGCCGGCACCGGCATTCCGGCCGCCTCCAGGGCCTCCCGCTGCCCGCGGGCAGCGAGCCGGTCCGCGCGCTCGTTCTCCACGTGGCCGGCGTGGCCCTTGACCCAGTGCCAGGCGACCTCGTGCCGGGCGACGGCGTCGTCGAGCTGCCGCCACAGGTCCTCGTTCTTCACCGGCTCGCCGGCGGCGGTCCGCCAGCCGTTGCGCTTCCACTTCGCGACCCACGACATGATGCCGTTGCGGACATACGTGCTGTCGGTGTGCAGGTCGACGACCGACGCGCGGGTCAGCGCCGTCAGCGCCCGGATCGGCGCGGTCAGCTCCATCCGGTTGTTCGTCGTCGGCGTGGCCTCGCCACCGCACAGCTCCTTCTCCACCGAGCCGTACCGCAGCAGCGCTCCCCACCCGCCGGGGCCCGGGTTGCCGCTGCAGGCCCCGTCGGTCCAGATCTCCACCCGCTCAGCCATCCTGAGAACCTACGTCACGAACCCGAGCCGATTTTGTCGTACCCGGCTGGCATGCTCGCTGCCATGACACCACTGCGAATCACCAAAGGCGACGCGACCAGCCCGCAGGCGAGCGGCCCGAAGATCATCGCCCACGTCTGCAACGACCAGGGGCACTGGGGCGCGGGATTCGTCCTCGCCGTGTCCCGCCGCTGGCCCGAGCCCGAGCGCGACTACCGCCGCTGGCATCGCGAACGCGCCGGCAACGACTTCGCCCTCGGTGCCGTCCGGGTCCTGGAGGTGCAGCCGTCGGTGTTCGTGGCCAACATGATCGGGCAGCACGGCATCAAGACGGGCAGCTCCGGTCCGCCGGTTCGTTATGAGGCGATCGGGCGGGCACTGACGGCGGTCGGTGACCGTGCGCTGGACCTCGGCGCGTCCGTCCACATGCCGAGGATCGGCTGCGGCCTGGCCGGTGGCCGGTGGGACAAGGTCGAGCCGCTGGTCGTGTCGGCGCTGTGCGAGCGCGATGTTCCTGTGACGGTCTATGACTTCTGATCTGCGTCGGCGGCTGATGTACGAGCCCGCTCGGCGCTCCTGACCGACGGCACCGCGCTTCGTCCGACGGCGAGGGCGGCTGGTCGCCGTGGCTTTGGGTGTGTGCGTGGCGACGCCCGCCCGTCATTGCCGCGGTGTGGTCGCCAGCGGCGCGGTCATGAAGGGCACGACCACCACCGGCGCGGTGTGCATCTGGCCGGTGATGGCGGCTTCGGTTGCGGTGGCTGTCGAGGTTCCCCTCGGGGTCGGCTGTGACGTGATCGGGGCGGGCGTTGGTGCTGTTGCCAGCGGAGGAGGTGGAGCGAATGGGTCGGTGCCGTCGAGGAAGGCGGTCGCCTGAGCGGCGAGGGCCGGCGCGCCGATGGCCGTTGCCCAGCGGGCGATCTCGGTGGCGAGGGTGAGGGCACCGGCTTCGTTGCCGGTGGCTCGGGTCGCGACGGCGAGGAGGAGTTGCTGGGACAGCGTGCCCGGGACGTTGCCGGCGGCGGCGCCCAGTTCCGTGGCCAGGCGCCAGCGGGTGAGGGCGGTCTCGGTGTCGCCGTTGTCGTGGTCGTGGCCGCCGAGGTGGCGCAGCGCCTCACGGGCGAGCAGCGGGTCGGCGGCTCCTGCCTCCAGCGCGACGCGGTAGTGGGCGGGTGCGGTGTCCGGCTGGTCGAGGAGGTTGTCGCAGATGAGGCCCTGGTACATCTCGGCCCAGCCGTTGCGGACCGCGTCCGGCGCGGTGGTGGCGAGGGTGGCGGCGCGGTGGAGGAGCACCGTGGCCGGTTCGCGGTCGGCCTGGTCGGTCATCAGCACGGTCCGGTACTCGGTCCGCACGCCGGCGAACGCGAGGTCCCACCGTCCTTCGTCATCGAGGGCAGGGGCGTGCCGGGTGGCGATGGCGAGCCGGTGGGGGGCGGTGGTCGTACCGGCGAACCAATCCGACTCGACGGCCACCTGCGCCGAGGCGAGGGCCAGCACCGGGTCTCCGGGCGGCGCCGCGTCGAGCAGGTCCGCCGCGTCCTGCCACCGGCCGGCGTGGGCGAGTGCACGGGCGGCCGACGCGAGGACCTGCCGGGGAACTGCGATCTCGGTCATGACGACGACAGTAGTAATCGAAAAAACTATCCTCAAGAAAACTACTTCGGGCGGCGGGAGCGGCGATGAAGGACGATGTCGAAGAGCACATCGAGGCGTGGGAGCGGGAGCTGCCGTGGCTCGATCCCGTCAAAGAGGCGATCTTCGTGCGGCTCTCGATCCTCGCCCGGCACACGCAGCAGTTACGCCGGGACACGCTGGCCGCGGACGGGCTGCCGCACTGGCAGTTCAAGATCCTTATGAAGCTGCGGAGGCTGGGTCCGCCGTACGCGACGAGCCCGTCACAGCTCGCCGACGTGCTCGGGCTGACCCGGGGCGCGCTGTCCGCGCGGCTCGCGCCGATGGAGGAGGCGGGGCTGATCGACCGCACGAGCGACACGGCGGATCGGCGCCGGGTGCACGTACGGCTGACCGAGGCCGGCAGCGCCGCGTTCGAGCAGCAGGCGGGCCGCGAGGACCACGGCGAGTCGATCCTGCTGGAGGCACTCACCGCCGACGAGCGGCAGACCCTCGCCGAGCTCCTCCGCCGCCTCGTCCTCGCCGCCGAAACCCGCCAGTCACAGCACTAGGCGCGCATCGTCGCGAGGAGTTTCCGGGCCGTCTCGTCGTGGCACATCGTGGAGCTGCGGAGCGTCCGCGCGAGGTCGCCGAACGACCACACCGACTCCGCGATCCGCTGCAACGCCGCCGGGTCGTCGCCGTGCAACCACCAGGCGGACCCGCCGGCGTCGCCGGTGACCTGGATGAGGCCGTCGGGCATGCCCCAGCACCTCGCCGCGCCGGCCGACGTCGGCTCGCCGTGGCGGCGGGTCAGCTCCTGCCCGACCGCGTCCGGCACGGGCAGGTCGCGGGCGCGCAGCCACAGTTCGTTGCCGAACGGCAGGACCGGCTGGCGCTCCTCGGACGCGTCGTGATCGGCGTCCGGACCCCAGAACGATGCCGGGCTGCCGGAGTCGTTGTAGTACGACACGAACCAGTCGAACAACCAGCCGCTGAACGGCTCCTCCTCGACGCTCCAGCCCTCACCGCGCGTGTGGTGGTGCAGCACGGGATCGTCGCCCGCCGGCTGGAAGTACACGTGATGCATCCGCATGACGTCGGCCTCGAAGCACACCTTCTCCTCTCCCATCCCGGCGAGGACCTCGTCGAGCGTCCACAGCGTGGCGTCGCCGCTGAACTCGCGCCACAGGTTGGTGAAGGGCAGCGTCCAGGTGCCGCCGTCGGACAGCTCGAGGGAGACGTCGGTGGTGTAGAACTCGCGGACGGCCGCCGGCAGCGCCAGCCCGGTCCGCCGGCTCCATGCGTCGACCGCGGCCACGGCGGCGGCATCGGGAGCCGCCGTCGCGCACATCAGGTCGAGCGAGTCCTGGAGCCGCGAAAGTGTCATACCCAGATCCTATGGTTGACCTATGAGCCCTGCGCCACCGCTCGCTCCCGACGAGCTCGTCAGCGCCGCCGGCGAGCGTGATGTACTGGAAACGTTCCTCGACCTGTATCGCGACATCGTCGTCCGCAAGGTCTCAGGCCTGTCCACAGTGGACGCTTCACGGCGGCTCGTGCCGTCCCGGACCACCTTAGCGGGGCTGGTGCTGCACCTCACCGATGTGGAGCGCGAGTGGTTCCACGGCGTGCTCGGCGGGCGGCCCGCGCCCGGCGAGGACCGTGCGGCGCCGAGCGACAACTGGGACGTGCCCGGCGACGCGAGCGTCGAGTCGCTCGTCGCCGACTACCGGGCGGCGTGCGCCACGTCGCGGGAGATCTGCGCCGGTTTCGCGCTCGACGACACGGTGCCGTCACCGCGCCTGGGCCGGGTTTCGCTGCGCTGGCTGTATGTCCATCTCATCGAGGAGACCGCACGGCACGCGGGCCACGCCGACATCCTCCGCGAGCAGACCGACGGCGCCACGGGCTTCGATGGATGACCCCGTATCACCGAGCAGACCCGCGCGCTACGGGCCGATTGAGAGGATGGTGGACATGACGGTTGACCTGTTCGCGGGCATCGCGGTGCGCGACCTGACAGCGGCGCGACGGTTCTACGAGCAGCTGCTCGGCGAGCCGCCCGCGTTCGAGCCGAACGACACGGAGGCCGTGTGGGAGCTGGCCGAGCACCGGTATCTGTACATCGAGCTCCTTCCAGAACGCGCCGGCCACGCGATGCACACGGTGTTCGTCGCTGACTTCGACGAGCGCGTTGCCCGAGCCGCCGAACGCGGCCTCGCCCCGACAAGAACGGAGACGTACGACAACGGCGTGCGAAAGGCCATCTACGCCGACCCTGACGGCAACGAGGTCAGCTTCGGCGGCGGCCCGCAGGAGACCCCCGCCCCTGAGGAGTCCTGATCCGCAGCAGGCTCCACGCACGGGACTTTTGATTCGCAGAAGGCTCCAATCGCGGAGTCCTAACTCGCAGAGCGCTTGGGCTGCGGAATTCTAACTCGCAGAGCGCTTGGGCTGCGGAGGTCTGTTCGCGCGGGCCGCTTGGCAACAGGCGTCCGCTCAGCAGGCATCCATGCGACGGGCCAGGAGGTCGCCGGTAGCACAGAAGCGATCGGCAGCCTTCCGCGGGCACGGCCCCTGCCGGGCGGGCGCGCCGCAAGGCCGCGGCGAGCAGGGGCGTGGCGGCAGGGGCGCGGCGGGCAGGAGTGTGCTGGCGCGGACTCCCGGCGCGAGTTCACCGCCGAGCCGCGAGGCTGGCTGCCGCGGGCGTGGACTCCGCCCGAAGTTGCCGCCATGCCGCGATGCGCGGCCTTCCTAGCATCAGGTCCGGCGCGAGTTCACCGCCGAGCCGCGAGGCTGGCTGCCGCGGGCGTGGACTCCGCCCGAAGTTGCCGCCATGCCGCAAGGCGCGGCCTTCCTAGCATCAGGTCCGGCGCGAGTTCACCGCCGAGCCGCGAGGCTGGCTGCCGCGGGCGTGGACTCCGCCCGAAGTTGCCGCCAT
>NZ_JBEXUD010000084.1:0-6311 GCF_040614215.1 Dactylosporangium sp. NPDC006015 | reverse complement strand
CATGCCGCAAGGCGCGGCCTTCCTAGCATCAGGTCCGGCGCGAGTACGCCGTGGGAGCGTGGCAGGCAAGGACGCGCGGGTGTGAACTCCGGCGAGTACGACCGGCCCGCCGACGCTGACCCCGGCAAGGCGCCGCACCCCGCGCCGGTGCCGCTCAGCGCAGCCGCCGACGGCGTGGAGCGTCTTCAACACCAGCGCCGCAACCCTCGCCAATGACGCGCCGCCCATCCTCGCGATGAACACGCCGCTGGTCCATTACGTCGCCGCAGCAAGCACCACCACGGCGACGCTTGCGATTCGGCCGCGCGAGCGAATACGGCGACGGTGAGGAACCTCCACTTCCACCCCCACATGCAGACGTTGATCAATGCCCCAAATTGTCCTCATTTCGCCATCGACGTTGCGCAATCCACCTACATTTTGGAGATCAAATTGGGTGTAGATCGCGCAACGTCTCTGGAGCAAATGCCGCATTCAGGGGCATTGACCAGCGTCTGTGGTGGGCGGGTAGCGCCCTGGGTGCCGGAGGGTGCGAGCGCCAGGGGCGGGAGGAGGCCCGACACCGGAGGCGGGTAGCGGGACGTCGAGCGAGTGCGGGTGGTTCGGGTGGGTTTGCCGTGAAGGCGTGGCGGCACGAGGGCTCGCATGAGTGCAGGACTTTGGATCGGGGTGGCGGTCGCTCTGCTCGCCGGGATCATCGGTGTCCCGGTGGCGCTCGGTGCGTTCCGTAATCGCGAACGCTGACTGCAGGCGTGCCGTACGGCCCGCCCGGAATCCGTCACGCCACCGCCGCTGCCACACCAACACCGTCGTCACACGGCAACCGCCCGCCACGCGGCAACCGCCGTCACGCGCATCCGGCCGAAGCCGGCCCCGCACGTAGCCGAAGCCGCCCCACCCATGACCGAAGCCGCCCCGCGGGCTTGCCCGTGGAGCAAGCACAGCGTCAGACGAGGCGGTGGCCGCCGTCGGCGTGGAGGACGGTGCCGGTGATGAAGGGGTTGTCGAGGAGGGACAGGAAGGCCTGGGCGATGTCGTCGGGGGTGCCTACGCGGCCGGTGGGGAGTTTGGCGGCCATGGCGGACAGGCGGTCGTGTTTCGCTGGGCCGGCGAGGGTGTCCCAGATGGGGGTGTCGACCCAGCCGGGTGAGACGACGTTGACGCGGATGGGGGCGAGTTCCAGGGCGAGTGAGCGGGCCAGGGATTCCAGGGCGCCGTTGGCGGTGGCGATCATCGAGGCGCCGGGGCCTGGGCGGTACGCGGCGATGCCCGACGTGAACGTGAGCGAGCCGCCGGGGCGCAGGGCGGGAGCGAGGTGTTTGGCGACCAGCCAGGGGCCGAGGACCTTCGTGGCGAGGACCGCGGTGGCCGCGGTGAGCGTGAAGGAGGGCAGCGGCGCGTACGCGCCCACCGCGTCGGCGGCCGTCACGACCACGTGGTCGAGGGTGTTGTCCGCGAGGGCGGCGACCTGCGATTCGACGCTGACGTCGGCCTGGATGCAGGCGACGGGGGAAGCGGCGCGAGCGGCATCGGCCTGGACGCCGGTGACGGGCGACGTGAGGTGGGCGGCCGCGGCGGCGAGGCGGTCGGGGGAACGGCCCGCGATCGTCACGCGGCGGCCAGTGGACAGGAGTCGGGCGGCGAGGGCGAGGCCCATGCCGGAGCTGCCGCCGATCACCAGGACGTGCTGCTGTGTCATGACCAGCAGCCTGCCGCCGTTCGTACAAGGGCGGGAGGACCAGGTCAGGCCGGGCCCTCGCAGGGCCCCTCCCGGGAAGCAGACAACCGGCAGAATCAGACCGTGAGTCTCGGGGAGTTCCTGCGCAACCGGCGCGGCAGGGTCAGTCCGGCCGAGGCGGGGCTGCCCGCTGGGACCGGTCGGCGGCAGACGCCGGGGCTGCGGCGGGAGGAGCTGGCCGCGCTCGCGGGGGTGAGCGTCGACTACTACACGCGGCTGGAGCGGGGGCGGGACACAAACCCGGGCCGGTCGGTGCTCGACGCGCTGGCGAGCGTGCTGCGGCTCGACGACGACGAGCGGGCGCACCTGCACCGCCTGGCCGGTCCGGCGGACGACGTCAAGGAGTCGGGAAAGGAGGTCAGGCCGGCGCTGTGGGAGTTGCTGGAGACGGTGCGGCCGACTCCGGCGTACGTGCTGACGCAGACCAGCGATCTGCTCGCCGCCAACGAGGAGGGCGGGTCGCTGCTCCCAGGCCTGACGGTGCCGGGGAACCTGGTGACGTACGTGTTCACGCACCCGGCGGCCCGGGAGGTGTTCGTGTCGTGGCGGCGGATGGCGGAGGACTGCGTGGCGCACCTGCGCACGGTCGCCGACGGGCCGGAGCGTGCCGCGCTGGTCGCCGACCTGCAGCACCGCAGCGACGAGTTCGCGGACCTGTGGGCGACCTATGACGTGCGGGTGAAGAGCGGCTCGCGGCGGGCGTTTCAGCATGTACGGGCGGGGCGCCTGGAGCTGACGTCGGAGATCCTGACGGCCGTGGACGGGCAGCGTTTCGTCATGTTCTGGGCCGATCCGGGCAGCCCCGACCACGCCGCGCTCGAGCTGCTGACGCCACCCGGCGGCGCCGCGGAGAGCGCCACCGGGCAGCACGACTGAGCCGGGCAGCACTGACACCGGGCAGCACGACTGAAGCCGCTCAAGACAGAGCGAAGAGGGGCTACGACGCGTACCGCAGCAGGACGACGCCGTTGGTGAACGGGCGGGACTCGGTCAGGCGCAGGCGCAGCGAGGTGCCGGGGTGGAACAGCGGGTTGCCGGCGCCGATCACGGCCGGGTGCACGTAGATGCGGTACTCGTCGACGAGGCCGTGTCGCTGGAACGTGGTCAGCAGGTCAGGTCCGCCGACGAAGAGGTCGCCGGACGCGGCCGCCCTGAGCGCCTCGACCTCGGCGGGCACGACCTCGCGGACGATCGTGGTGTTCCACGACGCGGACTGCAGGGTGCGGGAGTAGACGACCTTCGGCAGGTCGCGCCAGATGCGGGCGTAGTCGGCGACGAACTTCGGCGCGTCGGGGTCCTCGTCGGCCGTCGGCCAGAAGCCGGCCATCAGCGAGTACGTGCGCCGGCCGTTGAGCATGCCGCCGGCGGCGGCGATCTCCTCGTTGAAGTGGATGTGCAGCTCGTCGGAGATGTCCTGCCAGGCAAGACTGTGCTCGGTCGTCTCGAAGTAGCCGTCCAGTGACATCGACATCATGAAGATGATCTTGTTCACGAGGGTTCGTCCTTCCGGATGCAGGGACACTCCAATACTGACGACGGCGACACCCGCAACTCATCGGAAGGACGCAAAAACATGGCTTTGGTCGAGGCGAACATCTCGATGTCGGTGGACGGTTACGTCACGGGGCCGGACCTGGAGCAGCACCCGGGTCTCGGCGCGGGCGGCGACGCGCTGCACGCATGGGTCTGGACTGACGACGGCAGGCGCCTGCTCAAGGACACGTTCGGCGCGTCAGGTGCCGTGGTGACGAGCCGGCAGGTGTACGACATGACCGACGGCTGGGCGAGCGAGAACGGCCTCTACGGCATGCCGGTCTTCGTCGTCACCCACCGCCCGCAGGAGCCGGTGACCAGAGGCGAGACGGAGTTCACGTTCGTCGAGGGGGTCGAGGCGGCGATCCGCGCGGCGGCCACCGTCGCCCAGGAGCGGATGGTGCACATCATGGGCGGCGCGAGCATCATCCAGCAGGCGCTGCGAGCCGGCCTGGTCGACCGGCTCGCCATCCACGTTGCCCCGGTGCTGCTCGGCAGCGGCACGCCGCTGTTCGCACAGATCGCCGAGGCGTGCCCGGTGACGCTCATCCCGCTGGAGCAGCACTACACCGCCGTGGCCACCCATCTGACCTATCGCGTGGAGAAGCTCAACCAACCGGCACGTTGAGCAGATCGAGCAGCGACCGGCGGGAAGCGCCGAACCCCGGCGTGTCCACGGCCCGCGGGCGGGGCAGCGGCACCGGCCGGTCCTCGGCGATCCGGCCGCCGTCCAGGACCAGGACCCGGTCGGCGAGCAGCAGTGCCTCGTCCACGTCGTGCGTCACGAACAGCGCGGCGAAGCCATGCGTCGCCCGCAGGCGGCCGAAGAGGGTCTGCATCCGCAGGCGGGTGAGGGCGTCGAGCGCACCGAACGGCTCGTCGAGCAGGAGGAGGTCAGGTTCCCGTACGAGCGCCCGGGCGAACGCCACCCGCTGCGCCTGCCCGCCGGACAGCTCCGCGGGCCAGGCGTCGCGACGATCGGCGAGGCCGACCTCCTCAAGGGCGGCATCGACCCGCTCCCTGAGGGAGGGGCCGCGCACGCCGAGGGCGACGTTGGCCGCGACCCGCTTCCACGGCAGCAGCCGGTGCTCCTGAAACACGACGGCGGTGGCGCCGGTGGTGGACACGTCGCCGGTCGCCTCGCCGTCCAGGCCCGCGAGGATGCGCAGCAGCGTGCTCTTGCCGGAGCCGCTGCCGCCCAGCAGCGCGACGACCTCGCCGGCGGCGATGCTGATGTCGACCCCGTCGAGGACGACGGCGTCGCCGAAGGCCCGCCGGACCCCGGTCGCGGTCACCGGGCCCGCAGTCCGTGCCGCCATGCCAGCAACCTCCTCTCACCGAGGCGCAGCAGCAGGTCGGAGACCAGGCCGAGCAGCGCGTACGCGACGAGACCCAGCACGACGACGTCGGTCTGGCTGAACTCGCGGGCCTCCATCATCATGAACCCGAGCCCGCCCTGCCCGTTGACCTGCTCGCCGACGACGAGGCTGAGCCAGCCGGCGGCGAACGCGAGCCGCACCCCGAGGAACAGCGACGGCAGCGCGCCGGGCACCACCACGTGCCAGACGCGCTCGAGGCTCGAGAGTCCGCAGGTGCGAGCGGCCTCCACGAGGCGTTCGTCGATGTTGCGGATGCCGGAGTACGTGTTGAGGTAGATGGGGAAGAACGCGCCGAGCGCCACGAGCGTCACCTTCAGGGACTCGCCGATGCCGACCCAGATGATGAGCAGCGGCACCAACCCCAGGTGCGGCAGCATGCGGGCCATCTGCACGGTCGGGTCGACGAGGTCGTCGCCGAGCCGGACGAGCCCGGCCAGCGTGCCCAGCGCCAGGCCGAGCAGGCCGCCGACGAGCAGCCCGAGGACGGCCCGCTGGACGGAGTCGAGCAGGTAGTCGCCGAGGGTGCCTTCGAGCGCGAGCCGCCAGCCGGTCTCCACCACGGCGCTCGGCGCGGGCAGCTTGTCCGGGTCGAGCAGCCCGCCGCGGACTCCGCCCTCCCACCCGGCGAGCAGGGCCAGCGGCGTCACCGCCCGCAGCCAGCGCCGGGCCGCGGGTCGGCGCCGAGGCGGCGCCTTGACCGCGGCCGGACGTTCGACGAGTGTCGTCATCGGATTCCTTCCGTGGATACTCCGGCCTTCAGGCCGGGGAGGAAACGGAACTCCGGCGGAGCAGGGCAGGGAAGGCCGATCGGCCGCCAAGGCGGATCGGCGTTTGCCTGTGTGTCACCGCAAGGTTCACCATCCAGGCCGTTATCGTGTGGGCCGTGTCCGGGGCTGTGAAGCGGGCGTTCAGGTACCGCTTCTACCCGACCCCCGGGCAGGCCGCCGAGCTTGCTCGGACGTTCGGGTGTGTCCGACTGGTCTACAACCTGGCGTTGCAGGCCCGGACCGAGGCGTGGACGCTGCGCCAGGAACGGGTCAACTACAACGCCACCAGCGCGATGCTGACCGCGTGGAAGAAGACCGAGGAACTGGCGTTCCTCAACGAGGTCTCCTGCGTGCCGTTGCAGCAGGCGCTGCGCCACTTGCAGGTGGCGTTCACGAACTTCTGGGCGAAGCGGGCCAAGTATCCGACGTTCAAGTCCAGGAAGCGGTCGCGCCGCTCGGCGGAGTACACAACCAGCGCGTTCCGCTGGCGCGACGGCCGGCTCACCCTGGCGAAGATGACTGAGCCCCTGGACATCGTGTGGTCCCGGCCGCTGCCTGAGAGTGCATCGCCGTCCACGGTGACCGTGTCCCAGGACGCCGCGGGCCGCTGGTTCGTGTCGCTGCTCTGCGACGACCGGGTCGAGCCAGTCCCGGCCACGGGCGCGGTCGGTGTCGACGCAGGGCTCAACAGCCTGCTCTGCCTGTCCACCGGGGAGAAGGTCACCAACCCCAAGCATGAGCGCCGGGACCGGGCCGCGCTCGCCCGAGCCCAACGCAACCTCGCCCGCAAGGAGAAGGACTCCGCGAACCGGGCCAAGGCACGGCTGAAGGTCGCCCGCGTCCACGCCCGGATCACCGACCGCAGGCGTGACCACCTGCACAAACTGAGCACTC
>NZ_JBEXUD010000083.1:0-31129 GCF_040614215.1 Dactylosporangium sp. NPDC006015 | reverse complement strand
GCCCGCCTCGCCCGCTGCCGCACCGGGCGCGCAGGGGTTCCCGCACGGAGCGCCGGTCGCGCCCGCCTCACCGGCGGCCGGGCCGGTGTCGCCCGCGGTCTCGGTGCCGGTCAGCGGGCCGTTCGCCGCGCCGGTCAGCGCGCCGTTCACGCCGCCCGGGTCGCCGGCGGTCGCGCCGGTCAGCGGGCCGAATGCGCCGGTGTCGGCGCCGGTCGGGATGGACTCGCCGGTGAGCGGAGCGTTCCAGCCGTCGGCGGAGTGGCCGGCCGGACCGTACCCGCCGCAGCCGGGACTCGGCACGGGCTACCCAGGTGTGCCATCGGTGCCGTCGGTGCCGCCGCAGGGCAGCAGCCGCCCGACCGAGTTCATCACGATGCCTGCCGGGACCATGGTGCAAGCCGTGGTGCTGACCGTGATCGGTATCGCCGCCTACCTCCTGGGCATCACGCTCGCCGCCGACGAGGCGCGCACCTACTACAGCTCCTACTCCTACACCACCTCGTTCTACGGTGAGGAGGAGGCGGCCAGCGCCCTGCTGTTCCTGTGCCTGCCCGGGTGCCTGATGCTCGTCGCGGCGGCATCTGCGGTGGGCGGGCTGCTGCGGCGCCGCCAGCTGCACGTCGACGGCACCGGGCTGCGGCTGCTCGAGCAGGACCCCGGCCCGGACCTGCGGCTCAAGGCGTTCGGCTGGATCGTGCCGTCGCTCGCGCTGGCCATCGGGTCCATCTGCTTCGTCGAGTACTGGTTCGAGGACGGCGACCAGGGCTGGCTGCTCATCCTGCCGTTCCTGGCCGGGCTCGCCGGGCTGGCCCACGGCGTGCTCAAGCTCCGCCGGATCGAAGCCGGGCGCCACCGGTGGCTCGGACAGCTCCGGCAGGCGCCGCCGTCGGCCGCGGGTGCGCGGATGGCGATCGAGACGGATGCGTACCGCTGGGCGGACGTGCACTCCGTCACCGTGCAGCGGGTCGGAGCCAACCGGCACCGTTCGGTCGTGATCGTGCCGGCCGACCGCAGCGAGCTGCACAGTCCGGCGTCCGCGCACCGCCGCATCCTGTTCAGCGGGACCGCGTTCGTGTTCGCGGACCTCGACGCCGCAGGGATGCCGGCGCGGCGGGTGACCGCCGCGATCGAGCAGGTCAGCGGCGGCAAACTGGGCGGCGCCGTCGGTCGCTGAGCGCACGGCGGCCGCCGCCGGGGCCCGGGGCGCCCGGTCGCCGCTGGGCGCGGGGGTGCCGCCGTCGGTCAAAGCCGCCGTCGGGCCGGGGTGCCGCCGTTGGTCAAGGCCGCGGTTGGGCTCGCGGCGCCGCCGTCAAGGGTGCCGTCGGGCTCGGCTGCTTGGCCGCCGCTGGGTGCGGGGCGCGGTCGTCGGTCAGGGCTGCCGTTGGGCTCGCGGTGCCGCCGCCGTCAGGCCCTGCGTGCCGCCGTTGGTCAAGGCCGCCGTTCGGGCTTGGGGCGCCGCCGCCGTCGGGTCGGGGTGCCGCCGTCGGTCAAGGCCGCGGTCGGGCTCGGATCGCCGCCACCGTCAAGGCCGCCGCTGGGCCGGGGTGCCGGCGTCGGTCGAGGCCGCGGTCGGGCTCGGGGCGCCGCCGTCGTCGGGAGCTGGGTGCGGCTGTTGGTCAAGGCTGTCGTTGGGCTTGGGGCGCCGCCGCCGTCAAGGCCGCCGTCGGACCCTGGGTGCCGCCGCCGGTCTTGGCCGCCGCTGGCTCCGGGGCACCGTCGCCGGTCTTGAACGCCGCTGGGTTCGGGGTGCTGCCGCCAGTCACGGCCGTCGGCGGGTGCGGGGCGCCGGTCTCGATCGCCGTGCGCAGCAGCGCTGCGAACAGTGCCAGGCTCGCCAGGACGTAGACGTTGCCGACGACCGCGGCCACGATCGCCCGGTCGCCCTCGGTGGTCCAGATGAGCCGGCTGCACAGCACCGCCCACGCCCCGCTCGCGACGGCGACCGCACCCGCCTCGGCCAGCACCACCAGCGCCGGGATGAGCCACACCAGGTGGTGGCCCCAGCTGATCGGGCTGCACAGGCAGCCGAGCGCCCCGGTGAGCGCGAGCCCGAGCCGCACGTCGCCGGTGCGGCGCACCGCCCAGCACCAGGCGGCGGCGAGGACCGCCGACAGCGCCACCCACGCCGGCACGGCGGCCGCATCCGGCAGCAGCCGCACCAGCGCGCCGTACAGCGACTGGTTGAACACGAACCCGGGTTCGCCGACCCGGCCGAGCTCGAAGAGGGCGCCGAGCCAGAACCGCCGGGAGGCGTCCGGGGCGACGGCGGCGGTCAGGGCACCGGCCGCACCGAACGTGGCCGCGGCCGTGGCGGCCGCCCGGTATCGCCTGGTCGCCAGCAGGTACAGCACGAACACCAGCGGGACGAGCTTCACCGCGGCCGCCAGCCCGATGCCGATCCCGGCGAGGCGGTGCCGCCGCGCGACGAGCAGCCCGAGATCGGCGGCCACGAGCCCGAGCAGCACCAGGTTCACCTGGCCGAACGAGAACACCGCCCGGACGGGGTCGAGCATGGCGGCGCCGGCGGTCGCGCAGAGCAGCACCGCGCCGGGCGGCCAGCCGGTGCGGGCGGTGAGGGGGCCGACCAGCCAGGACAGCACCCCGGTCAGCGCGGCGGCGCTCACCACGAAGCTCGCGCCGACGGCGACCGGCCAGGGCGCGACGGCGAGCGGCGCCATGAGGATCGCGGCGGCCGGCGGGTAGGTGAACCCGTACGGGCTGCCGGGCAGCAGGTACGCGTACAGATCCCCGCCGGCCAGCCAGGAGCTGACGGCGCCGCGGTACACCCGCAGGTCGAACAGGCCGTTCCAGCTGGTCAGGGTGGCGCTGACGAGCACGGCGGCGAGGAGGCCGGCGCCGGTCGCGACATACGCCACCCGCTGCCGCATGCGATCACGGTAGCCGCCGGCGGTCCGGCGGGCCTCAACCGTTCGACCATGGCGGGTCGGTGCGAATCAGCCCGCCGGCGCCAGGACCGCGTCGTCCGGGGCGCCGTAGATCGCCTTGTAGGCGAGGTAGGAGGTCAGTCCTTCCGGGCCCAGCTCGCGGCCCATGCCGCTGGCCTTCACCCCGCCGAACGGGGCGGCGTGCGAGGTGCCGTACATGTTGACGCCGATCGAACCGGTCTCGATCTGCCGGGCGACCTGCAGGGCGTGCTCGACGTCCTGGCTGAAGACGCAGCCGGCGAGGCCGTAGTCGGAGTCGTTGGCGATGGCGATCGCCTCGGCCTCGCTGCTGTAGGGGATGACCGCGACGACCGGGCCGAAGATCTCGTCCCGGGCGATCCGCATGCTGTTGTCGACCTGGTCGAAGACGGTCGGCTCGAGGTAGTAGCCGCGGTCCAGGCCGGTGGGCCGCCCGCCGCCGAGCACGACCCGGCCGCCCTGCTCCCGGCCGAGGGCGATGTACTGCTCGACGCGTTCGCGCTGGGCCTGCGAGATGAGCGGGCCCATGGTCGTGTCCTCCTTGCGCGGGTCGCCGGTGACGGTGGCGGCCAGCGCGGCGGTGACGGCCTGGACCGTCTCGTCGTACCGCGCGCGGGGCGCCAGCACGCGGGTGTGGGAGAAGCAGACCTGGCCGGTCTCCGGCGCGCACAGCCGCGCGGCCTTGGCCGCGAAGAGCTCCATGTCGGCGTCCTCGAGCAGGATGGCGGCCGACTTGCCGCCGAGCTCGAGGGTGACCGGCTTGAAGTCCGCGGCGCAGGCCTGGGCGATCGCGCGGCCGGCCGCCGTGGAGCCGGTGAAGGCGACCTTGCGGACGCCGGGGTGGGCGACGAGCGCGGCGCCTGTGGCGGCGCCGCCGGTGATGACGTTGAAGACGCCGGGCGGGAAGCCGGCCTCGGCGACGGCGTCGGCGAGCAGGAACGCGTCGAGGCTGGTCTGCGGTGCGGGCTTGAGCACCACGGTGCAGCCGGCCGCCAGCGCCGGCGCGATCTTGAACGCGGCCAGGGGTTGGGGGCCGTTCCAGGGCGCGATCAGGCCGGCGACCCCGACCGGTTCCTTCCGCACGAGGGTGTTCGAGCCGCGGTAGGTGCGCAGTTCCTCGAACTCGTAGGTGCGCACGACGCCGGCGTAGTAGCGGTAGAGGTTGGCGGCGCCCATGACGTGCAGGCGCTGCATGGCGACTGGGAACCCGTTCTGCGGCAGGAGGACCTCGACGAACTCGTCCGCGCGCCGGTCCAGCACCGTGGCCAGGTTGTCGAGCAGGTCGGCGCGGTTCGCGGGGGTCAGGCTGCGCCAGGCGTCGGCGGTCAGGGCGGTGTGGGCGGCGCGCACCGCGACGTCGACGTCGGTGTCGTCGGCGTCAGCGATTGATCCGAATTCTTCCTCGGTGGCCGGGTTGGTGATGCCCAGCCGTGCACCGCTGTGGGCGCTTTCGCGGCGACCTGCGACGTAGAGGTGATTCACGTAGGTTTCCACACACAACTCCTGGTGTCTTCCGCCGCTTCGGAAAAGGTCCTGACCGGCTCTTATTACGAGTCAGTTAACTCTGATAGTGTACTCCGGTACATGAGCGTAGTGTCTGTACTCAGCTTCCGCAGCGACGCCACGGGTGGGATCGGTCGCGTGCGCGAGGAGGCATTGCTCCGCGTCATAGCCCGGTCGCGACCATCTCTCGCTAACGTGAAGGAGACCCGGTGACCCGTTTGAGGACGGCTCTGACCTGCTCGATTCTGGCCCTGACCACCACCCTGGCCGCCTGCGGCGGATCCTCTACCAGCTCCGACCCGTCGGCCGCCTCGTCCGGCAAGCCCGACGAGGCCAAGAACGCCGCTGCCACGCTGCGCGTCGTCGTGCCCTCGATCTCGCAGTTCCTCGGACAGCCGTTCCAGGCGGCGTCGCCCCCTCGGGCCGAGTCCACCTCGGCGATCTTCGACGCGCTCACCCGGGTCGACAACACGGGCACGCCCGTGCCGTGGCTCGCCAAGTCCTGGAACCGTGTCAACGACACCACCTGGCAGTTCTCGTTACGCACCGACGTGAAGTTCTCCAACGGCGAGCCGGTCGACGCCGACGCCGTCGTGGCGACCGTAACCACCCTGCTCGGCGCCGCCGGCACCGGCAGCGTCGCCAAGCTGTACAACCCGACGGTGTCCGGGGCGACCAAGGTCGACGCCGCCACCGTCAACATCACCAGCTCCAAGCCCGACGGGGTGCTGCCGCAGGAGATCGCGGCGCTGTACATCGTGCCGCCGAAGTACCTCGCCGAGGTCGGGATGGACGGCTTCGCCAAGGCCCCGATCGGCACCGGTCCCTACACGGTCACGTCGATCAGCAGCACCGAGATCGCGATGAAGGCCAACCCGACGTCGTGGCGGAAGCCGATCATCGGCAACCTCCAGATCAAGCAGGTCGCGGACCAGACGGCGCGGACCAACGCGATCCTGTCCAACGCGGCCGACATCAACACCCTGCTGGACCTCGACCAGATCGACAACGTCAAGGCCAAGAACTTCACGGTCTTCCCGCTGAAGAACCAGGCCGTCTTCCTGCTGCAGTTCATCGCGTCCACGGGTGGCTCGAAGCCGCTGGACAACCCACTGGTCCGCCAGG
Source organism: Dactylosporangium sp. NPDC006015 (assembly GCF_040614215.1). Classification (NCBI taxonomy): domain Bacteria; kingdom Bacillati; phylum Actinomycetota; class Actinomycetes; order Micromonosporales; family Micromonosporaceae; genus Dactylosporangium; species Dactylosporangium sp. NPDC006015. Next base: position 25,577 of record NZ_JBEXUD010000083.1, on the reverse strand, counting down.
CGATCAACTACGCCGTCGACAAGGACGCGGTCATCAAGTCGGTGTTCCAGGGCCTGACCACCGTGGCCAGCCAGGGCACCGCCCCCGGCACCACCGGTCACGACGACGGCCTGCAGCCCTACCCGTACGACCAGGCCAAGGCCAAGGACCTGCTCACCCAGGCCGGCTACCCGAACGGCTTCGAGCTCACCGGCGTCTACTCCCTCGGCGCCTTCGCCGGCGACAAGGACTTCCTGGCCCAGGCGCAGAGCGACCTCGCCAAGGTCGGGATCAAGCTGACCATGAAGCAGGAGACCACCGCGAACATGACCAGCTACCTGCTCAAGGGGCAGTGGCCGGCCGACATGTTCACCACGGCCTACCTCACGGCGCCGACCCAGGACGCGACGAAGGCCTACTCCTTCAACAGCTGCCTGCGCAAGCCCGGCTCGTGGTGCGACCAGACCCAGGCGGACCTGATCAGCAAGGCCCTGACTCAGACCGTGGGCACCCCGGAACGGGCGGAAACGCTCAAGGCGCTCGCCAAGGCGATCCACGACAACCCGCCGGCATTGTTCTTCAACAACGGGCTCAAAGTCATCGCCTACAGCAGCGGTGTGGCCGGTTACACAATCGACAGCTCGACGAACACTTCCTGGGAGACAGTGTATTTCAAGTAGCTGATCTTCCCGACTCGTTCAATGGTGCCGGCACCAGGCAAGACGGTGCCGGCACCTGATCAGAAGGACGATACGAATGGCCGATACCGGAATCAGTACGGGACAATCAGCCGCCGCCGTGCGGGCACTGAGTGTGACCTATCGTCGCGGCGCCCGACTGGTGCACGCCGCCCGCGACGTCAGCATCGACATTCGGCGGGGCCGCATCGTCGGGCTCATCGGCGAGTCGGGCGCGGGCAAGTCGACGGTGTTGCGGGCCCTGCTGGGCCTGACCAAGCCGACCAGCGGCGTCGTCGAGATCGCCGGCACCGACCTGTCGACCGTGTCGGCGAAGGCGGCCCTCGCCCTGCGCAACCGCATCCAGGTCGTCATGCAGAACCCGTACGCCAGCCTCGACCCGCGCTGGTCGGTGGCGGACTCGATCGCCGAGCCGCTGCGGGCCCGGTCCCGGCAGCGCGGCAGCGAGCCGATGAGCAAGGACGACATCGCCCGCCGCGTCGGCGAGATGCTCGACCGGGTGCGGCTGCCCACCAGCAAGCTGCACTCGTTGCCCCGCGAGCTGTCCGGCGGCGAGCGCCAGCGTGTCGCCATCGCCCGGGCGCTGTCGGTGCGCCCGGCCATCCTCGTCGCCGACGAGCCGGTCACCGCCCTGGACAACGTGACCACCGCGGAGATCCTCGGCCTCCTCGAGGAGCTGCACGCCGAGGTCGGGCTGGCCATCCTGATCGTCTCGCACAGCATGTCGGTCATCGCCCAGCTCGCCGACGACGTCCACGTGATGCAGGACGGCCGGGTCGTCGAGTCCGGCTCGGCCGAGTCGGTGCTGGACCACCCGCAGCACCCGCACACCGCCATGCTCATCGCCGCGAGCCGGTACCTCGACGAATGGGACGGCTCGGGCCCCGAACTCACCACGGCGGCGGCGCGATGACCCAGCAGCTCTCCGCGCGGCCCGCAGCCGCCCCGCCGCAGGACGCCAAGGACCCCGTGGCCCGCCGCATCGCGCTGCGGCTCGGGGTGCGGGTGGTCGAGCTGGTCGGGTTCCTGGTCCTGCTCGTCACCGTGCTGTTCTTCCTGGCCCGGGTCCAGGGCGACCCGGCCGTCATCCTGGCCGGCCCCGAGGCGACCCCCGAGGACGTGGCCCAGATCCGCGTGATCTACGGGCTCGACAGCCCGCTGATCATCCAGTACCTCAACTTCCTGCGGCAGTTCCTGCTGTTCGACTTCGGCAACTCGATCACCGAGCGGGTCCCCGCGCTGGACCTCGCCGCCGGCCGGCTCGGCACGACGCTCCTGCTGTGCGTGATCGCGACGGTCATCAACGTCGCGGTCGCCACGCCGATCGGCATCTACATCGGCGGTGGCACCGGTTCCGCCGCCGGCCGCCGCCGCCCGCTGCGCAAGGTCGTCAGCGGCATCGTGCTGGCCACCCAGGGCATCCAGTACTACATCATCGCGCTGCTGCTGATCACCGTGTTCGCGATCAAGCTGCAGGTGCTCCCGGCGATCGGGTTCGACCGGGCCGACTCGTGGATCCTGCCGAGCATCAGCCTCGCCTGGCTGGCGGCGCCGCGCCTGGCCCGGGTCGTGCAGAGCGCCGCGCGGCAGGTCTGGTCCTCGGAGCTGGTGCACACCGCGACCGCGTACGGGTTGTCGCCCGCGACGATCCGCACCAAGTACGTGCTGCCCAACGTGCTGGTGCCGCTGATCGCGACCGCGGGCACGCAGTTCACGCTGCTGCTGTCCGGCGCGGTGATCGTCGAGCAGCTCTTCGGCATCAACGGCCTCGGCCAGCTGCTGGTCGTCAGCGTGCAGAACGCGGACTTCCCGTCGCTGGCCGCCGGCGTCACCCTCATCGGCCTGGTCGTCTTCGCCGTCACCGCGGTGTCGGACGTGCTGTACCGGATCGCCGATCCCCGGCTGAGGAGGAACGGCTGATGGCCACCAGCGGCACCCGGACCTGGCGGCTGCTGCCACGCGGCGTGAAGAGCTCGCTGTACTGGCTGATCAGCCTGCTCATCCTCGGCCTCACCGTGTGGAAGCACGGGGCCGGGCACGCCGAGCAGGACATCCGCAGCCGGCTGCAGGGCCCGAGCGCGCAGCACTGGCTGGGCACCGACGGCGCCGGCCGGGACAACCTCCAGGAGCTGCTGCACGGGCTGCCGTGGTCGGTCGAGGTCGCGCTGCTCGCCACGCTGATCGCCGCGGTCGTCGGCACGCTCGTCGGCGTCACGTCCGGGTGGTACGGGCGCTGGTGGGCGCGGGCGATCCTTCGGCTGGTCGACTTCGAGGTGGCGTTCCCGTTCGTCGTGATGGCGGTCGTCCTGATCGGCGTGCTGGGCCGGGGCACCCTGCAGATCGCGCTGGTGCTCGGCATCGCGCTGTGGCCGCTGGTCGCCCGGGTCGTGCACGGCGAGACGCTGCAGCTGCGCGAGCAGGAGTACGTCGTCTACAGCAACCTCGTGTGGGGCAACGGGCTGCGGGTCATCCGGGAGCACCTGGTGCCGGCGCTGCTCATCCGGGTCGCGGTCGTCAGCGCGTTCGTGTTCGGCGACGTGCTCGGCGCGGCCGCGGCGCTGTCGCTGCTCGGCATCGGGCCGTCGCTGGAGACGTCGTCCTGGGGCAACATGCTGGCCGACGGGCAGCAGTACCTCAACCGCGACCCCTGGATCGCGCTGAGCTCGGCGTTGGCGCTGGTCGTGCTGCTGGTCTTCGTGAACATGCTGGCCGACCGGCTGGCCGCGGCGGCGTCCCGGTCGGGCACGGCGGCCACCATGACGGAGGTGCTCGCACCGGCCGAGGCCGCAGACCTGGACGCGACCGCACCGGCAGATCGGGGAGCGCGATGACCGAGACGACCAACACGACCAAGCCGACCGGTGCGGGCGGGCCGGCCGGGGCGACCCAGCTGGTGGTCGACGTGTCGCAGCTGACCGTCGAGCTCGGCGACCCGGACCGCGGGCACGGGGTGCGGATCGGGCCGGTCGACCTGCGGATCGGGCGCGGCGAGTGCGTGTGCGTCGTGGGCACCTCGGGCGCCGGCAAGAGCACCATCGGCCAGGCGCTGCTCGGCATGCTCGGCCCCGGCGGCCGGGTCACCGGCGGTTCGGTGCGCGTCGCCGGTACGTCGCTGTTCGAGGCCGACGACAAGACGCTGCGTTCGCTGCGCGGCTCCACCGTGACGATGATCTTCCAGGACCCGACCTCCGCGCTGAACCCGGTGCGTCGCCTGGACAAGATCTTCGCCGACGTCCTCAAGGCCCACGGCACCACCGGCAAGGACGAGATCGTGGCGCGGACCCGGGAGGCCCTGACCGCGGCCGAGCTCGACCCGGACGCGGCGATGCGGCGCTACGCCCACGAGCTGTCCGGCGGCATGCGCCAGCGCGTGATGGTGGCCCTCGCCCTGGTCAACCGGCCCGCCGTGATCGTCGCCGACGAGCCGACGACCGCGCTGGACCCGACCACGCAGAAGGAGGTCATCGAGCTGTTCGGCGTCCTGAAGCGGACGAACACCCTCGTGGTGATCACCCACGACCTGCGCGTCGCGCGCCGGCTGGCCGACCGGATCGTCGTGATGAGCCTGGGCCGGATCGTGGAGACCGGCACCGTCGAGGAGATCATGACCGCGCCGCGGCATCCGGTGACGCAGGGGCTCGTCGCCAACCAGAAGCTGACCAAGGTCGTGAAGCGAAGGGACCGGTCCTGAGCCCATGCCGGAAGCCCTGCCGGAAGACCTGTCCGACCTCACGTTCGACACCGTCGTCGCCGGCGGCGGCACCGCCGGCTGCGTGCTGGCCAACCGGCTGTCGGCCACCGGCGAGCGGGTCGCGCTCGTCGAGGCCGGCCCGGACTTCGGCCACAGCCGCGGCGGCGCCTGGCCGCCGGTGCTCAACGACGCGAGGTACGTGCCGACCCCGTACGACTGGGGGTACCACGTCGCGCCGTACGGCTACGAAATCCCGTTCATCCGCGGCCGGGTCCTCGGCGGCTCCTCGGTCATCAACGCGGCCGGCATCAACTGGGGCCTGCGCGAGGACTACGCGCGGTGGGTGGAGCTCGGCGCCGAGGGCTGGGGGTTCGAGGACCTCCGGCCGTTCCTGCTGAAGGTCGAGCGGCTCCGCGGCGACGACGCCCCGGGCCGCGGCCGGGACGGCGCGCTGTTCGTCTCCCGCGACCGGGCGACGTCGCCGCTGCTGGACGACCTGCGCCGGGCCTACGCCGCGGCCGGCCTCCCCGGCCCGATCGACGCCTCCGGCCCCGACGCCGCCGAGGGCTGGGGGGACGGCACCCGCAACGCCGACGGCGACGAGCGGTATCACGCCGCCCGGGCCTACCTGGACGACGTACGCGACCGGCCGAACCTCACGGTCATCGGCGACACGCTCATCGACCGGGTGCTGTGGGACGGCGACACGGTGACCGGCGTGGCCGTCGTCCGCGACGGCCGGCCGTCGCAGCTGCGCGCCCGCCGGGTCGTGCTGGCCGCCGGCGCGATCGGCACGCCCACGGTCCTGCAGCGCTCCGGCATCGGCGACGCGCCCGCCCTCGCGCCGATCCTCGGCGACGGGGTGCCGCTGCACCACCTGCCCGGCGTCGGCCGGAACCTGCACGACCACTACGGCAGCCGGCTGTTCATGCGCACGGCGCCCGGCTTCGCCGAGCGGCTGGCGGCGCGCGGGCACGTCCCGGGCACGCGCCAGTCCTTGTTCGCCCGGGTGAAGAGCGACCCGGCGCTGCCCGCGTACGACCTGAGCATCGGCGTCAACCACGGCGACACCGCACCGCCGGACGGCCTGCTGCCGATCACGGTGTTCCTCGTCCACCTGGCCGCCGAGGGCTCGGTGACGATCGCGGACGCGGACCCGCACTCGCATCCGGTCATCGACCTCGACATCGGCCGGGACGAGGACCTCGACGCGATCGCCCGCGGCCTGCGGTGGCTGCGCAGGCGGCTGGCCGACCCGGCGGTGCGCGACTGGTTCGCCCCTGAAGCCGCCCCTGAAGCCTCTGAGTCGGCCGTAGGGGACGCGGACCTGCGCGAGTACGTCCGGCGCAACATCTTCCTGTTCCACCACGCCACCGGCACCGGCCGGCTCGGCCCGGCCGGCGACCCACTGGCGGTGGCAGGCCTCGACGGGCGCGTCCACGGCTTCACCAACCTGTACATCGGCGACGCCAGCCTCATGCCCAGCATTCCGCGGGGCATGATGATCCTGACGGTCTACGCGATGGCGGAGAAGGTCGCCGCCGGTCTGGTGGCGACGTCGCCGGTGCCGCGATGACGCCACCGCCCGGCCTGACCCGCTGGCGCCCCGGCGGCGCCGGCGTGCGCATGGACCCGGTTCCGGCGGTCGGCGAACACCCCGAACGGATCCTGGCCGGTCTCGGCCGCAGCGCCGAGCAGATCGCCGCCTTGCGCGATGCCGGCGCCATCTGAACCAGCAGAAGGAGGTGGCGGCGTGACGGACCTGAATGCTGAGGAACGCGCCGTGGTCGACCTGGTCCGCGACTTCGTCGACCGGGACGTGCGCCCGGTCGCCCGCGACCTGGAGCACGCGAACGAGTACCCGGAGCGGCTCATCGACACGATGAAGGAGCTCGGCGTCTTCGGGCTGGCGATCCCCGAGCAGTACGGCGGGGCGCGCGTGTCCATGTCCTGCTACGTGCAGGTCACCGAGGAGCTCGCCCGGGGCTGGATGAGCCTGGCCGGCGCGATGGGCGGGCACACGGTGGTGGCGAAGCTGCTGCTCGCGTTCGGCACCGAGGAGCAGCGGCAGCGGTACCTGCCGGGGATGGCGACCGGCGCGATCCGGGCCACGATGGCGCTCACCGAGCCGGGTGGCGGCTCCGACCTGCAGGCCATGACGACGACGGCCCGCCGCGACGGCGACGGGTACGTGATCAGCGGCGCCAAGACGTGGATCACCAACGCGCGGCGTTCGCAGCTCATCGCGCTGCTGTGCAAGACCGACCCCGACGCCGTGCCGAAGCACAAGGGCGTGAGCATCCTGCTGGTCGAGCACGGGCCGGGCCTGACCGTCTCGCGGGACCTGCCCAAGCTCGGCTACAAGGGCGTGGAGAGCTGCGAGCTGTCGTTCGACGGCTACCGGGCGCCGGCCGGAGCGCTGCTCGGCGGCGTCGAGGGGCGCGGGTTCGCCCAGATGATGACCGGGCTGGAGACGGGGCGGCTGCAGGTGGCGGCCCGGGCGCTGGGCGTGGGGCGGGCCGCGTTCGAGGACGCGCTGCGCTACTCGCAGGAGCGGCACTCGTTCGGCCGGCCGATCTGGCAGCACCAGTCGGTCGGCAACTACCTCGCCGACATGGCGACGAGGCTGACCGCCGCCCGGCAGCTGGTGCTGTACGCGGCGGAGCGCACCGAGGCCGGGCGGCGGTGCGACCTGGAGGCGGGGATGGCGAAGCTGTTCGCGTCCGAGACGGCCATGCAGATCGCGCTCGACGCGATGCGGGTGCACGGCGGCTACGGCTACTCCACGGAGTTCGACATCGAGCGGTACTTCCGCGACGCCCCGCTGATGATCGTGGGTGAGGGCACCAACGAGATCCAGCGCAACGTCATCGCCCGCCAGCTCGTGGAGCGGGGCGGGATCGACGCCTGACCGGCGGGGCACCGCCCCGGTGCAGGGGTCTCGGCAATATGTTTATCTCTAGTATAGAACTTGAGTACATGATACCGTGCAAGCATTGCGGTACCCCAGTGCAGCGGAGGTGGCGGAATGAGCGGGTGGGACAGGTTTCTGACCGAGCACGACCGGGAGATCGCCGCGCAGGCCGGCTACGGCGCCAGGATGGGGCTCGGCGGCAACGTCGCCGTCCTGCTCATCGACGCCACCTACCTGTTCTGCGGCGACCCCGGGCTCAGCGAGGCTGAGTCGCTGGCGCTATACCGCAACTCCTGCGGCCCGGCGGCGTGGCGGGCCGTCGAGGCCATGGCCGGTCTCGCCGCCGCCGCCCGCGAGCGCGGCCTGCCGGTCGTCTACACCCGGCCGGTGCGCCCCCGCCCCGACGGGCTCAACCGCGGCCGCTGGCTGGACAAGAACCGCCGCGGCCGCGAGGACATGAAGCCGGCGCCGCGCGCCTTCGACATCGTCGACCCGATCACGCCGGCCCCCACCGACGTGGTGCTGGACAAGGAGAAGCCCAGCGCGTTCTTCGGCACCCCGCTGGCCGCGTACCTCACCGACTGGGGCGTCGACTCGCTGCTCGTCGGCGGCGGCGTCACCAGCGGCTGCATCCGCTCCACGGTCCTGGACGCGTTCTCGCTCAACTACCGCGTCGGCGTCGTGCAGGAGCTGACGTTCGACCGGATCGAGGCGTCGCACTGGATCAACCTGTTCGACCTGGACCAGAAGTACGCCGACGTGATCGGCCTGGCCGAGGCCCACGATTACGTCGCGCGGGCCGCGAAGGGGCCGTTCCATGCGGTTGCCTGACTCCGGGCGGTACGCCTACCGCCCCATCACCGACCGGCCCGCGTTCGCCTGGCCGCACGGCGGCGGCCTGGCCGCCTACGTCGCCGTCAACGTGGAGTGCTTCGCCTACGGCGGCGGCGGGGCGACGCTGACGCCCGGCATGGACCCGCCGAACAGCGAGCACCGCCGGTACGGCTGGCGCGACTACGGCATCAGGGTCGGCCTGTGGCGCATCCTCGACGAGCTCGCCGCCCGCGACCTGCCGGCCGCGTTCCTGCTCAACGCGTGGGTCCCCGAGCTGTACCCGCCGGTCGCCGAGGCGCTGCGCGCGTCCGGCGGCGAGATCGTCGGGCACGGCCGCACCAACTCCGAGCTGCAGGGCGGGATGGCCGAGGACGAGGAGCGGACCCTGATCGAGGAGTCCACGGCGCTGCTCACCGCCGCGTTCGGGACCCGCCCGGCCGGCTGGATGTCCCCGGGCGCCACGCAGAGCGCCAACACCCCAGACCTGCTGGCCGAGGCCGGCTACACCTACACCCTCGACTGGCCGATCGACGACCAGCCGGTGTGGCTGTCGACCCGCGGCGGGCCGCTGCTCAACGTGCCGTACCCGCTGGAGACCAACGACTACCCGCAGGTGCTGTCCCGCGGGCACACCGGCCGCGAGTTCGCCGACATCGCCCACGACCACCTGACCGAGATGCTGACCCAGGTGGGCCCGGCGCGGACGCCGCTGGTGTACGCGCTGAGCCTGCACCCGTTCACCGCCGGCCAGCCGCACCGGCTGTACGCCCTGCGCCGGGTGCTGGACCTGCTCGCCGAGCGCCGCGACGACATCTGGCTCACCACTCCCGGCACCATCGCCGAGCACTATGCGGCGCAGGTGACGGCATGAGCGGGCCGGAGCGTAGCGGAGGGCCGCGAATCGGGATTACAGGGTGGAGCTCAGGTCGGCGCCGGAGCGCAGCGGAGGTGACGGCATGAGCGCGGACGACGCGGTGCGGTACGGCAGCGACGTCATGGTCGACGTCCTGGCCCGCCTCGGCATCGAGCACCTCGCCATCAACCCCGGCGCGACGCTGCGCGGCCTGCACGAGTCGCTGGTCCGCGCGGGCAAGCCCGAGCTGCTGCTGACCCTGCACGAGAACGTCGCCGTCGGCATGGCCCACGGCTACGCCAAGGCGACCGGCCGGCCGATGGGTGTCGCGCTGCACAACCTCGTCGGGCTGCAGACCGGCTCCATGGCGCTGTTCAACGCGTTCCTGGACCTGGTGCCGATGCTCGTCGTCGGCGGCAGCGGCCCGGCCGACGCCGCCCGCCGCCGGCCCTGGATCGACTGGATCCACGCCAGCCGCGACCAGGCCGCGCAGGTCCGCGCCTACACCAAGTGGGACGACCAGCCGGCCGGCCTCGACGCCGCCGTGCACAGCCTCGCCCGCGCCCACAGCATCACCACCGCCTTCCCGCAGGCGCCCGTCTACGTCGCCCTCGACGCCGGGCTGCAGGAGGACGTGGTCAGCGGCGAGCCGCGCAACGCGCTGTGGTCGCCCGCGACCGCGCTGGCCCGGCAGAGCACGCCGACGGTCGCCGACGCCGACCTGCTCCCCGTTGCCGAGGCCCTCGCCGCCGCCGAGCGGCCGCTGCTGCTGGCCGACACCGCCGGGCGCAGCGAGGCCGCGTACCGGGCCCTCGTCGCGCTCGCCGAACGGCTCGGCGCGGGCGTCGTGGACCTCGGCGCCCGGCACAACTTCCCCAACACGCACTGGGCCGACCGCACCCAGCACCACCACGCCGACGTCGCCGAGGCCGACGTGATCCTGGCCGTCGACGTGCGCGACCCGTACTTCGCCCTCGGCCGCACCGACGTCGCCAACCGCGACTTCGCCTGGCTGCCCCGCCCCGGCGCGCGGGTCTTCGTGCTGTCCGGCGCGGCGCTCATCGAGCGGGCCCCGCTGGACCGGGCCGCCGCGGCCTGGGACCGGGTCGAGGCGGTGCTGACCGGCGACGCCGCCGTGGCCCTGCCGCGCCTCGCCGAGATCGTCGCCGAGCTGCCGGTGCCGGGCGCCGCCGAGCGCACCGCGGCCCTGCGCGCCACGGCGAGCGGCCCGGCGGTGTTCCGCGAGCGGCTGTCCCGCGCGCCCGGCGCGTTCGGCCCGGCCCGGCTGGCCGCCGAGACGTTCGAGGCGGTCCGCGGCGGCGCGTGGCAGCTCGCGTTCGGCGCGCTGTACGGCAACTCGCGCCGCGCGTTCGACATGGACGAGTTCAACTGCTACCTCGGCATCTCCGGCGGCGGCGGGCTCGGCTACGGGGTCCCCGCGGCCCTGGGCGCCGCGCTCGCGCACCGCCACGACGACACCCTCGTCGTGGACATCCAGCCGGACGGCGACTTCCTCTACACCGCCCAGGCGCTGTGGACCGCCGCCCACGAGCGGCTGCCGCTGCTCGTGGTGATGGCCAACAACCGCACCTACAACCAGGACCGGATGCACCAGACCGAGATCGGCCACCAGCGCGGCCGCGACACCGACGTGGCCGCCGGCATCGACATCACCGGCCCCGACGTCGACTTCGCCACCCTGGCCCGCAGCCAGGGGGTGGAGGGCATCGGCCCGGTCACCGACGCGGCCGAGCTGCCCGCGACGCTCGCCCGCGCGGCGCGCATCGTGCGCGAGGAGCGCCGTCCGGTGCTGGTGGACGCCGTCATGAACCGCGATCGGAGCTGAACAACCACATGACCGCACAGAGCACGCCCCGGCCGGGCGTCGCGCTCGTCGGGGCCCGCGACGGAAGCCTCTGGACCTACCTGCTGTTCCACAACCTGCGCACCTTCGGCGACGCCGAGATCTGGCCGGTGAGCCGCACCCGACCCGAGGTGCGTGGCGTGCCGACCGTCGCCGACCTCGGCCTCGTGCCGCGGACCCCCGACGTCGCCGTGCTCATCGTCAACTCCGCCGCCGCGAACTCGGTCGTGGCCAAGGCGGTCGAGATGAAGGTCCCGCACATCGTGCTCATCTCCGACGGGTACGCCGAGCGCGGCACCGAGGAGGGCATCCGGCTGCAGCGGGAGCTGGTCGGCATCGTCGAGGGCACCGGCAGCCGGCTCTACGGGCCCAACGGCGTCGGGTTCGCCGACTTCCGCGCCGGCATCGCCCCGCTCGGCGCGCCCATCCCGCCGGACCTGCGGGTCGGCGGCGTGTCCGTGGTGTCCCAGAGCGGCTCGCTGACCACCACCATCATGGGCGGCCTGGCCGAGGACGGCGCCGGCGTCGACCTGTGCGTGTCGATCGGCAACGGCGCCGCGTTCGACCCCATCGACGCGATGGAGACGATGCTCGACCGGCCGACCACCACCGTCATCGCCGCCTACCTCGAGTCGTTCGGCGGCAACCGGGCCCGCCTGGAGCGGACCCTGACCCGCGCCCGCGAGCAGGGCGTCACGATCGTGCTGGCGAAGTCCGGCGGGTCGGAGATCGGCGCGGCCATCGCCCGATCGCACACCGCCGCCCTGGCCGGCCCCGACCGGCTCGTCGACGAGGTGCTCACCGCGCACGGCGTGATCCGGGTGCGCAGCATGGAGCAGCTGACCCGGGCCGCCGCGATCGCCGAATACCTCAGCCGGCACGGCGCCAGTGGCGTCGGTGGCGCCGGTGGCGTCGGTGGTGGCGTCGCGGTCATCGAGACGTCCGGCGGCGCCGCCGCCCTCACCGCCGACCTGCTCACCCACGAGGGCGTCGGGCTGGCCACGTTCGGCGACGCGGCCACCTCGGCGCTGCGGGCGGTCGCGCCCGACGGGGCGTACGTGAGCAACCCGATCGACCTGACCGCCTCGCCGAAACCGTACGAGGAGGTGACCGCCGCGTTCCACGCCGTCTACACCGACCCGGCCGTGCGTGCCGTCGTCATCCCGTACGCGCTGACCTTCCCGGACGCCGACGACGAGCGCGACGTGCACCGCCGCTCGCTCGACCGCTACGCCGACCTGGGCGCCGCCACCGGCTGCCCCACCATCGTGTCGACGCTCAGCGACTTCGCGTGGACCGACTGGGCCGTCGCGTTCCGGGAGCGGCACCCGGAGACGCTGCTGGTGCGGGGGATCGCCACCACCGCCCGGATGCTGGCGCGGCTCTACCCGCGCACCCAGCCGGAGGCACCGCGGGCGACGGGGCTCGCAGACGTGATCGGCGACGCGCCCGACGGCCGCACCGCCCGGGACCTGCTCGACGCGCTCGACGTGCCGATGCCGAAGGCGGTCTTCGTGGCGGCCGAGGACGTCGACGGCGTCGCCGGGGCCGTGGCCGGCCTCGCGCACCCGCACGTCGTGAAGATCGTCGCCGACGGGCTGCTGCACAAGGTGAAGGTCGGCGGCGTCGTGCTCGGCTGCGCCACGGCGGAGCAGACCGGGGCGGCCGCCCGGCGGGTCCTCGCCTCCGCCGCCGCGGCCGGACTGCCCGGCGTGCGCGGCGTGCTCGTCGAGGAGACCGGCACCGGCGTCGAGCTGTTCGTGTCGCTCAACCGCGACCCGTGGTACGGGCCGTACCTCATCGTCGGATCCGGCGGCGGCGACGTCGAGGCCAAGACCGACTCGTCGCTGATCGCGCTGCCCGCCACGGACGGTGCCGTCGAGCGGGCCCTGGACCGCCTGCCGGTGCCGGACGGGCAACGCGCCACCACCGCCGCGCTCATCGCCCGGCTCGCCACCGAGTTCGTCGGCGGCCGGCTCGCCAATTGGTCGATGCTGGAGCTGAACCCGGTCATGGTCGACGCCACCGCCGGCCCGCAGATCCTCGACATCGTGCTGCTGCCCAAGGGCGAGCCGGTATGACCGTGCGCATCTCGATGGCGCTGGCCACCAGCCACCTCGGCCCGCTGCTGGACATCACCCGGGCCGCCGAGGAGGCCGGCCTCGACCGGGTGTGGACCACCGAGGGCTTCGGCGGCGACGGGATCGTCCGCGCCGGCCACCTGGTGGCGCACACCAGCCGCATCGGCATCGGCACCGGCATCGCCTACTCGTTCACCCGGGCACCCCTCGCGGTGGCGATGGCCGCCGCCGACCTCGCCGAGCTCAGCGGCGGCCGGTTCGCCCTCGGGCTGGGCGCCGGCACCCGCGGCGTGCGGACCAGACGCTTCGACGCGGCCGGCTACGACCACCCGGCGCCGCGCACCGCCGAATACGCCGAGCTGGTCCGCGCCGCGCTGCGGTCCGAGGGCGGGCTGCGCTTCGAGGGCCGGTTCTACCAGTGCGACTTCCCGCAGCTGGACATGCCGCAGGACGCGGCGCTGCGCGCCGGGGTGCCGCTGTACGCCGCCGCCCTCAACCCGGTGATGCTGCGCGCCGCCGCCCGCTCCTGCGACGGGATCGCCCTGCACAGCCTCGCCACCGCGCCGGCCTACCTGCGCGACGTCGTCGCCCCCGCCGTCGCCGGTCCGGACCGGCCGAAGCTCGCGGCGTGGAAGATCTGCGTCGTCGACGACGACCCGGCGGCCGCCGCCGACGCGGTACGCCGGCAGCTGGCGTTCTACTTCTCCACCCCCAGCTACCACCCGGTCCTGGCCGGCACGCCGTGGACCGAGGTGGCCCAGCGCATCCGCGACCTCGCCACCGAGCTGCGGTTCCGCGACTGGGGGCCGGTGGCGGCGCTCGTGCCCGACGACATGGTGGCGGCCTACTCCGTCGCCGGCGACCGGGACTCCTGCGCTGAGCAGATCGCCGCCACCGCCGGGCGGTTCGCCGCCGCCGGCGTCGACGAACTGGTCCTGCAGCTCACCTCCGGCGGCACACCCCAGCAGACCCGGGCCAACGGCCTCGCGCTCGTCGCCGCCGTCCAGCACGCCCGATCGGAAAGGACGGCCGATGCTCACCTGTGACAGCCAGATCCACCTCTTCCCCGAAGGCCACGAGGAGCGGGCCGCGAAGTTCGGGCAGCGGGTCATCGCCCTGGCCACGATCCTCGCCGACATGGACGCCGCCGGCATCGACCGGGCCGTGCTCGTCCCGCCGTTCCCGGCCGCGATGCAGATCAGCCTCGACGCGGTCGCGGCCCACCCCGACCGCTTCCGCACCACCGCCCACCTCGCCCTCGACAAGCCGGAGGCGCGCGAGCAGGTCAAGGCGTGGCCGGACGACGCGGTCGTGGCCGTGCGGGTCGCGTTCCCGCCGTGGCACAAGGTCTCCTGGCTCGACGACGGCACCGCCGACTGGTTCTGGCCGGTCGCCGCCGAGCAGGGCCTGCCCGTCATGGTGTGGGCGCCGGCGCAGCTGGCCAAGCTCGGCCCGGTCGCCGCCGCCCACCCCGGCCTGAACCTCATCGTCGACCACCTCGGGCTGTTCGTCGACGACAAGGACGACGCCCTCGACCCGATCCTCGACGAGCTCGTCGCGCTCGCCGCGCACGACAACGTGTCGGTGAAGGCGTCGGCGCTGCCGTGCGCCACCGACGAGCCCTACCCCTACCGCGGTCTCGCGCCCCGCATCGAGCGCGTCGTCGACGCCTTCGGTGCCGGGCGCGTGTTCTGGGGTACCGATGCGACCCGCCTGCCGTGCACCTACGCGCAGGCGGTCGCGATGTTCACCGACGAGCTGCCGTTCCTCAAGGACGACGACCTCGACCTGGTCATGGGCGGCGCGCTGCTTCGCCGCCTGGGCTGGGACCGCTGAATCAGGAGGCTGCACGAGTGCCGGCAACATCATTCGCCGACCCCGCGGTGGACGAGTTCCGCCGCGAGGTGACGGCGTGGCTGACGACCGCGATCCCCGCCGAGTGGCGGGAGCGTCGCGACCACCTCACGATGGACGAGGAGATCGAGATCCGCCGGGCCTGGGACCGGCAGCTCTTCGACGCCGGCTACGCGGGGCTGTCGTGGCCCGAGCGCTTCGGCGGCCGCGGCCTCGGCGTCGTGGAGGACTTCACGTTCAACGACATCGCCGCGCGCATGGACGCCCCCGAGGGGCTCGGCCGGGTCGGGCGGCTGCTCGCCGGGCCGGCCATCATCCACCACGGCACGCCCGAGATGTGCGCCCGGTTCCTGCCGGCGATCCTCAAGGGCGAGGAGAACTGGTGCCAGGGCTTCTCCGAGCCCGGCGCCGGCTCCGACCTCGCCTCGCTGCACACCCGGGCGGTGCGTGACGGCGACGTGTACCGCATCCAGGGCCAGAAGGTGTGGACGACCTACGCGCAGTTCTCCGACTGGTGCCTGCTGCTGGCCCGCACCGGCGCGGCCGGCTCCCGCAGCCGCGGGCTGTCACTGATGCTCGTGCCGATGCGCCAGCCCGGCGTCGAGGTCCGGCCGCTGATCAACATCACCGGCACCCACGAGTTCAACGAGGTGTTCTTCGACGGCGCCGAGACGAGCACCGACCTGCTCGTCGGCGCCGAGGACGAGGGCTGGCTGGTGTCGGGCACGATCCTGACCCACGAGCGCGGCGTCGGCTTCGGCGCGATCGCCCTCAACCAGCTGCACGGCTACCTGCGGCTGTTCACCGAGCACTGCGCCGCGCACGCCCCCGCGATCGCGGCCCGGCTGCCCGAGTTCGTCACCCGGGTCGAGCTGCTGCGCTGGCAGATGATGCGTTCGCTGGAGAAGATGGCCGGCGGCGACGCCTCGCCGCGCTCCAGCGCGGTGCTGAAGGTGACCTGGAGCGAGCTGGTGCAGGAGATCGTGCACCTGGCCGCGTTCGGTGGCTGCCCCGAGCACACCGACCTGTACCGCGCCCGGCTGCTGTTCCACCGGGCCTCGACGATCGTGTCGGGCACGTCGGAGATTCAGCGCAACATCATCGGCGAGCGGGTCCTGGGCCTGCCCCGCGAAGGGAGCGCGAAGGCGTGAGCACGCGATACCTGCCCAGCCCGCTGGGCCTGGAGGTCACCGACGCGGTGCACCAGATGGCGGTCGAGGGCACGACCGGCGAGGACCGCTGGTCCCCGGCGAAGCTGTGGGGCGAGCTCGCCGCCGGCGGCTGGACCGAGCTCGCCGACGGCGACACCCCGGGCACCGACGCCGACGTGACGCTGCTGGACCTGTGCGTGATGGCCGAGGCGTGGGGCCGGGCCCTGGTCGGCCTGCCGCTGCTGAGCACCCTGGCCGCGCGCCGCTGGCTGGCCGAGCGGCCGCCCGCCGGCACGCCGGTCACCCTCGTGGTGCCCGAGTGGAACCGGTTCCTGCTGCCGTACCCGATGCAGGCGGCGCTGGTGCTGTCCGCCGACGGCACCGCGCCCGTCACGGGGGAGTTCACCGTCGACGACCACGCGCCGTCGCTGCCGCTGGGCCGCGCGGACACCGCGCCAGGACCGCTCGCCCCGGCCGGTGCGCTGCGCGACTATGCGCTGCTGGCCACGGCGGAGGCCGTCGGGGCCACCGACCGGGCGCTGCAGGACACCGTGGGGTACGCCAAGACCCGGGTCCAATTCGGCCGGCCGATCGGCTCGTTCCAAGCGGTCAAGCACACCCTCGCCGACATGCACCGCGACGTGGAGCTGGCCCGCAGCGGCGTCACCTGGTTCAGCAACGACCCGGCGGCGATGACCGGCGGCGCACCGTACGTGCTGCACCTGTGCGCCTCCGTCGTCGAGCGGGCGATCCAGGTGTACGGCGGGATCGGCTACACCTGGGAGTGCGACCTGCACTGGTCGCTGCGGCACGTCACCCAGGCGCACCGGCTCGTCGTGGCGGCGCTGACGGCGAGCGCGGCATGACCGAGTTGTTGGAGGTCTTCACCAGGGACCGGGTCGGGTACCTGCGGTTCAACCGGCCCGACAAGCTCAACGCGCTCGCCCCGGAGATGCTCGAGGGGTTCACCGCCGGGCTCACCGCGCACGAGGCCGACCCGGACGTGCGGGTCGTCGTGGTCTGCTCGACCGGCCGAGCGTTCAGCACCGGCGGCGACATGTCCGGCCCGGGCCGGGCCGCGTCGGCGGGGCACCGTTCCTCGTACACCGACTGGCAGCGGCAGCGCGCGAGCCTGGAGCGCTGGCTGCGGATCTGGGACTCGCCGAAGCCGGTCGTCGCCGCCGTGCAGGGCTACTGCCTCGGCACCGCGACGGTCATGGCGGTGATGTGCGACCTGACCGTCGTCGCCGACGACGCCGTCATCGGCTGGCCGCAGCTGCCGGTCGGCGGCGGGCTGCTGTCGCCGGTGGCGAGCTGGTTCGTCGGGCCGAAGAAGGCCCGCGAGCTGGCGTACATCGCCGGCAGCCGGTTCAGCGCCCAGGAGGCCGTCGAGCTCGGCTGGGCCAACCACGTGTACCCGGCCGGCGAGCTGCACGAGCGGGCGCACGAGCTGGCGACGCGGATCGCGAACACGCCCAGCGACGTGCTGGCGGTCAAGAAGTACGCACTGAACCGCACCATGAACCTGCAGGGCTTCCGCGACGCCGTGCTGTCCGGTGCGGAGTTCTCCGCGGTGAGCCACCAGGCGCCGGGCGCGGAGTTCATCGCGGCCCGCCGCGCGGAGCTGGGCATGAAGGAGACGATCGCGGCGGTCCAGCAGGGCCTGCTCGCCGGCGACTACCCGCAGGCGGAATGAGCGGCGGCAGGAGCGGCCCGCGGTACCGCGGAGGAGCCGCTCACCGGAATGACAGGAGCTCAGCGGAGGAGTGGGTATGAGCCTGGTGGACAAGGTCGTCGCGATCACGGGTGCCGGGCACGGCATCGGCCGCCGTGAGGCCCTCGAGGTGGCGGCGCTCGGCGGCAGCGTGGTGGTCGCGGAGTTCGACGCCGACGCGGGCGCCGAGGCCGTGAAGGAGATCGAGGCCGGCGGCGGGCGGGCGGTGCTGGTCGCCGGTGACGTGGCGGACACCGCCGTCGCCGACGCGATCGTGGCCGCCGCCGTCGACACGTTCGGCCGGCTCAACGCGGTGGTGAACAACGCGGGGTTCCTGCGCGACCGCACGTTCGTGAAGATGACGGCGGACGAGTGGGACGACGTGATCCGGGTGCACCTGCGCGGGCACTACGCGGTCGCGCACGCCGCGTGCGTGCACTGGCGCGACGCCGGCACCGGCGGCCGGCTCGTCGGCACCTCGTCGACGGCCGGGCTGCTGGGCAACTTCGGCCAGGCCAACTACGGCGCGGCGAAGGCCGGCATCGTGGCGATGTCGTCGATCATCGCGCAGGAGATGGCCCGCTACGGTGTGGTCAGCAACGTCGTGTGCCCGGCCGCGCGGACCCGGATGACGTCCGGCGCCTACGGCGAGATCGGCGGCGGCGAGGGCTGGGACTTCTGGTCGCCGGACAACGTGGCACCGATGGTGGCGTTCCTGTGCAGCGACGCGGCCGGGACGATCTCCGGCAAGGTGTTCGGGGTGCAGGGTGACGTCGTGGAGCTGTACGAGCCGTTCACCAGCGTCGCGTTCATCCGCAACGGTGAGCGCCGCTGGACCCAGGACGAGCTGGCCGCCGGGGTGCCGGGCCTGTTCGCGCAGGCCGGGCGGGACCCCGAGGTGGAGAACATGATGGCCCGGCTGCGGTTCTCGATGACCGACCGCAGCAAGCGGGCGGCCGGCCCCGTAGCGCAGGGCTGAGCCCACTACCGACCGTGGAAGACGGGCGGCCGCCTGGCGAGGAACGCCGCGGCCGCCTCCGCGGCGTCGGCGGAGCGGGCGGTGGCGACCTGGCGGCGGGCCTCGGCGGCGAGGTGCTCGCCGAGCGGCACGCCGGCGGCGCAGGCGAGGTTCTCCTTGATGGCCGCGACGGCGAGCGGCGCGCGGGCAGCGCACCGTTCGGCGAACGCGTCGACGGTGCCGTTGAGCGCCGGGCCGGACACGACGCGGTGCAGCAGCCCGTACCGCAGCGCCGTCTGCGCGTCGAGCTTCTCCGACAGCAGCAGCAGCTCCCTCGCCCGCGCCTCGCCCAGCAGGGCCGGCAGCAGCCAGGTGATGCCGTAGTCGCCGCTGACCCCGGCGTCGAGGTAGGCGGTGCGCAGCACGGCGTGCTCGGCGGCGATCCGCAGGTCGCACGCGAGGGCCAGGGCGAGTCCGGCGCCGGCGCAGCCGCCGTTGACGGCGGCGATGGTGATCTGCGGCAGCGCGCGGATCGCCTCGGTGAGCCGCCCGCGCTCGATCTGCGCCCGCACGTCGTCGTCCACCGGCACGTTCTGGCGCGCGGCGGCGAACGCGTCACCGGCCAGGTCGCCGCCGACGCAGAACTGCCGGCCGGCGCCGGTGAGCACGACGACCCGCACGTCCCGGCGGGAGGCGACCTCGGCGACGACGTCGTGCAGCCGCGCGGCGAGGGCGTAGGTGACGCCGTTGCCGCGCTCGGGCCGGTTGAGCGTGATCCGGGCGACGCCGTCCTTGACGTCCAGCAGCACGTCGGACTGCGGCCCGTTCATGCGCCGACCCGCTCGAACAGCGCGGCCAGGCCCTGCCCGCCGCCGATGCACATGGTCGCCAGGCCGTATCGGGCGTCGCGGCGGTGCAGCGCGTACGCCATGGTGGTGAGGATGCGGGCGCCGGTGGCGCCGACCGGGTGGCCGAGCGCGATGCCGGAGCCGTGCACGTTGAGCCGCGCGAAGTCGGCTGCGGTGAGGCCCCATTCCCGGGTCACGGCGAGGACCTGCGCGGCGAAGGCCTCGTTGAGCTCGATGAGGTCGATGTCGGCGAGCGTCAGGCCGGTGCGGGCCAGGAGGCGGCGGGTGGCGGGGACCGGCCCGAGGCCCATCACCTCGGGCGCGACGCCGGCGAGGGACCAGCCGGCGAGCCGCACGAGCGGGGTGAGGCCGAGCTCCGCGGCCCGCTGCGGGGTGGTGACGACGCAGATGGCGGCGCCGTCGTTCTGGCCGCTGGAGTTGCCGGCGGTGACGGTGGCGTCGGGGTCGTCGCGGCCGAGCACGGGACGCAGGCGGGCCAGCGCTTCGAGGGTGCTGTCGCGGCGCGGGTGCTCGTCGGTGTCGACCGTCTGCGGTCCTTTCTTCGACGGTACCGTCACCGGCACGATCTCCGCGGCGAAGATGCCGGCGTCCTGGGCGGCGACGGCCCGCCGGTGCGACTCCAGCGACAGCTCGTCCTGCTCGGCGCGGGGGATGCCGTAGTGCCGCCGCAGGTTCTCGGCCGTCTCGACCATGCCGCCCGGCACGGGGTGGTCGCGGCCGCCGGCGGTGGCGCGGGCCCGGGCCAGCCGGTCGACCAGCGCGACGTGCTCGCCGGCGCCCCAGCGCAGCCCGGTGGCGTAGTGCTCGACCTGGCTCATGCTCTCCGCGCCGCCGGCGAGGACGAGGTCGCTGGCGCCGGTCTGCACCTGCATCGCGGCGTTGAGGACCGCCTGCAGCCCGGAGCCGCAGCGGCGGTCGACCTGGGCGCCGCCGACGGTCTCGGGCAGCCCGGCGTCGAGGGCGGCGACCCGGCCGATGGCCGGTGCCTCGCCGCTGGGGCTGCACTGGCCGAGGATGACGTCGTCGACGGCGGCCGGGTCCAGGCCGGTGCGTTCCATCACGGCGCGGATGACGGCCGCGGCCAGTTCGGCGGCTGGGACGTCGCGCAGGACGCCGCCGAAGCGGCCGATGGGGGTGCGCAGCGGGGCGCAGATGACGGCGTCGGGCATCCGTCGACCTCCTTGTGGTGTGGCTGTGTCAGGCGACGGTGCCTGAGTCGATGAGCTGGTCGATGTCGGCGGGGGAGCGGCCGAGCTCGGCGAGCACCTCGCGGGTGTGCTCGCCGAGCCCGGGCGCCGGGCGCGGGCCGCCGAGGGTGCGGCCGCCGCCGGTGATGGGGGATCCGGGGGCCAGGTGCGGCCCGACGCCAGGCTGGTCGAGCACGTCGAAGAGCGGCCCGGCCAGCAGTTCGTCGCGGCCGTCGGTGACGATCTCGCGGAACGTGCGGAACCGTGACCACAGCACGGACGTGGGGCGCAGCGCCGCCTCGGCCTCGGTGGTGCTCCGCGCGGCGAACCACGGCTGCAGCAGGGCGTCGAGGAGGCCCTGGTGGCGGAACCGCTCCTCCTCGCGGGTGAAGTCGGTGCCGAGCGCCACCTCGATCGCGTGAGCGGCGACGGTGAGGCCGGTCGCGGCGAGCAGGTCGTTCCAGTGCCGGGCGGTCAGCGCGACGATCATCATGTGGCCGTCGCGGGTGGCGAACGCGTGGCCGTACGTGCCGTAGACGGCGTTGCCGACGCGGGGGCGGCCGGCGCCGGTGAGCTCGGCCTCGGCGAGGTAGCCGAGGTTGCCGGCGGTGGCGAGGGCGACGTCGTCCAGGCCGATGACGAGGTGCGCGCCGCGGCCGGTCGCGGCGCGGTCGTGCTGGGCGGCGAGCAGCCCGACGGCGGCGTAGAGCCCGCAGGCGACGTCCCAGGCGGGCAGGACGTGCCCGGTCGGCTCGGACGTCTCGGGTGTGCCGGTGGCGAGCGGGAAGCCGGCCGCGGCGTCGGCGGTGTAGTCGACGGAGCCGCGGCCGCGCGCGCCGGCGACCTCGATGTAGATGAGGTCGTCGCGGGTCGCGCGCAGGTCCTCGTAGCGTTGCCCGGGGCGGTTGCCGGCGTTGGTGAGCACGGCGTCGGCGCCGGCGACGAGCTCGGCGAGCAGCCGCCGGCCCTGCTCGGCGCGCAGGTCGAGGGCGATGGAGCGTTTGCCGCGGTTGAGGCCGGTCCAGTACAGGCTGGCGCCGCTCGGGGCGAGGGGCCATCGGTGCCGGTCGGGGGTGCCGCCGAGCGGGTCGACGCGCAGCACGTCGGCGCCGAGCTGGGCCAGGGTGAGGCCGCAGAGCGGTGCGGCGATGTAGCTCGCCAGCTCGATCACGCGCAGGCCGCGCAGTGGCCCGTCGCCGGTGTGGTTCATCGGTTCCTCGCTCGCCACCGGAAATGAAAGGTCTTGGTTATTGTACCTAGGTAAGCTAGTCTTATACCAGACCTAGAATACGGGAGTCGCTGTGACGATGACACCGGCCGGCTTGACGCCGGACAGTTTCAAGGAAGCGATGTGCCGTTACGCGTCGGGGGTCACCCTCATCACGGTCCACGACGCCGACGGTGCGCCGGTCGGTATGACGGCCACCGCCTTCAGCTCGGTGTCCAGCGAGCCGCCCCTGGTGCTCATCTGCGTGCACGGCGCCACCCGGACCTACGAGCGGGTGCTGCGCTCGGGCTACTTCGGGGTCAACCTGCTCGGCGTCGGCGCCGAGCCGATCGCGGAGCACTGCTCGCGCCCCGGGGGGTCAAAGGTGCTCCCGCCGGAGTGGCTCATCGACGCTCCACAATGGACGGCGCCGGCGGTGGCCGGCTCGCTCGCCTTCGTGGACTGCGAAACCTACCGGCACTTCCCGGCCGGCACCCACCACGTCATCGTGGGACGGGTGCGCGGCATCGGGCTGGGCCCGGCTCCCGATCCCGGCCCGCTGGTGCACTACCAGCGCGGATACCAGGCACTGCACCCGCTACAGGAGACGACGCGCATGCCATTCACCGCACCGCTCCCCACCATTGGGAGCGCCCGATGACCCGTAGCGGCGACCAGTACCTCGAGGGGCTGCGCGACGGCCGCCAGGTCTTCATCGACGGCGAGCTCGTCGGTGACATCACCCGGCACCCGGCGTTCAAGGGCGCCGTGCGCTCCGTCGCCGCGCTCTACGACACCGTCGACGACAAGGCCAACCGTGATCAGCTCACGTTCGCCTCGCCGGCCACCGGCGAGCCGGTCAGCCTCGCCCACCTCATCCCGCGCTCGCCGGCGGACCTGACCCGCCGCCGGATCGCGCTCAAGGCGATGGCGGAGCAGACCTTCGGGCTGATGGGCCGCGGCCCGGAGCACGTGGCCGGGTTCCTGGCGGGGTTCGCCGGTCACTCGCACGTCTTCGCCGCCGGCGGCGAGCACTTCGCCCGCAACGTCGAGGCGTTCCACGCCAAGGCCCGCGACGAGGACCTGTACATGACGTACACCATCCTCCCGCCGCAGATCGACCGCTCGAAGCCCGCGCACCAGCAGGCCGACCCGCACCTCTACGCGGGCGTGGTGGCCGAGCGCGACGGCGGCATCGTGGTGCGCGGCGCGCAGATGCTCGGCACCGGCACCGCCATCTCCGACTACGTCTACCTGAGCAACATCGCGCCGCTGCAACCCGGCGACGAGGCGTACGCGCTCGCCGCGATGGTCCCGGTCGGCGCGCCCGGCGTGAAGATCTACGCCCGCCGTTCCTACGCCGCGGCCTCCTCCAGCCTGTTCGACTACCCGGTCAGCGCCCGCTTCGACGAGACCGACTCGCTGCTCGTCTACGACGACGTGTTCGTGCCGTGGGAACACGTGTTCGCCTACCGCAACCTCGACGTCGTCAAGCGCCAGTGGTTCGCCACCGCCGGGCACCTGCTGGGCAACAACCAGGCCCAGATCCGGTTCTGGACCAAGCTGGAGTTCCTGATCGGTCTCGCCCACCGGGTCGCGGAGATGAACGGCTCGGTCAACCTGCCGCCGGTCAAGGGCGCGCTGGGTGAGATGGCCGCGCAGGTCGCCACCGTCACCGGGCTGGTCCTCGCCCAGGAGCAGCACGCGACCGTCGACGAGCACGGCGTGGCCTGGCCCGGCCGCGCCGAGTGCTTCGCCAACATGGCGCTGCAGCCCGACCTGTACGCCAAGCTGCTGGTGATGATCCGCGACCTGTGCGGCGGCGGGCTGATCCAGCTGCCGTCCTCGGCCAACGACTTCGCCAACCCGGCGATCGCCGCCGACGTGAACCGGTTCGTGCAATCCCCGGGATATCCCGCCACGGAGCGCGTCAAACTGCTCAAGCTGGTGTGGGACATGGTCGGCTCGGAGTTCGCCAGCCGCCACCACCAGTACGAGATGTTCTACGCGGGAGCTCCGTTCGTGGTGAAGATGCGCATGTACGACGCCTACGACTTCGGCGCGGGCCGCCGGCTCGTCGACACGATGCTGGACAGCTACGACCTGAGCGGGCTGCGCGACACGGCGCTCCCGCCGGCCGGCGACGCGCTTGACCCGGTGCGGGGGTGACCTTGGGGCAGGACCTGCGGGGCGCGTTCGAGACGCTGCGGCGGCACGGCAAGGCCGTCGTCGTCGCCGAGCCGGTCGGCTGGGAGTACGAGGCCGCGGCCGTGCTGTGGGAGCTGGCGCACGGCCCGGCGGTCCGCTTCGACGACGTGCCCGGCTACCGGGTCCCGCTGGTCGGCAATCTGCTCAACACCCGCGACAAGCTCGCCTGCGTGCTCGGCGTGGACGACGAGCGGCTCGGCGAGGTGCTCGCCGCCGCCCTCGACTCGCCGGTCCCGCCGGCGGTCGTCGACGACGCGCCCTGCCAGGAGGTCGTCGTCACCGACGGCATCGACCTGACCGGGCTGCTGCCGATCCCGGCGATCAGCGAGCGCGACGGCGGCCGGTACCTCTCCGCCGGCGTGCTGCTGTGCGCCCCGCCCGGCGGCGGCCGGCAGAACCTCGCCATCGCCCGGCTCCAGGTGCAGGGCCCGGACCGGCTCGGCGTCAACTTCGCCCCCACCCACTCCTGGCAGTTCCTGCAGGAGTGGTGGGCGCGCGGCGAGCCGATGCCGGTCGCGGTCGCGCTCGGCTGCCACCCGGCCGTCGCCGCCGCCTCGCAGCTGCTGGTGCCGTTCGACGAGGCGCACGCCGCCGGGGCGCTGTTCGGCGAGCCGCTGCGGATGGTTCGCGGCCGCACGGTCGACGTCCTCGTCCCGGCCGAGGCCGAGATCGTGATCGAGGCGCTGCTGCACCCGGGCGACCGCGCCCCGGAAGGCCCGTTCGGCGAGTTCCCCGGCCTGTATGCGCCGATGCGCGACAACCCGGTGCTGCGGGTCACCGCGGTCACCCACCGGCGTGACCCGTGGCTGACGATGATCGTCGGCGGCAACCACCCCGAGCACCTCGTCACCGGCGCCGTCGCGCGGGAGGCGACGCTGCTGCGGGCGGTCCGCGCGGTCGTGCCGAGCACCCGCCGCGTCGTGCTCACCGAGGCCGGCAGCTGCCGCTTCCACGCGGTCATCGCGATCGAGCAGCGCAACCCGGGTGAGGCCCGCCTGGCGATGCTGGCCGCGTTCAGCACCCAGGACCTCATCAAGCACGTCACCGTCGTCGACGACGACATCGACCCGGCCGACCCCCGGCAGGTCGAGTGGGCGGTCGCCACCCGCATGCGCGCCCACGAGGACCTGCTGGTGGTGCCCGGCATGAAGTCCAACCCGGTCGACCCGATGTCCGTCGGCCGGACCATCTCCAAGCTCGGCATCGATGCGACCCGCCCGCTGGGCGCCGACCCGGAGCGCTCGGTCCTCGTCGACGTGCCGGCCGGCGTCCGCGACCAGGTCCGCGCCCGCTGGTCCGAGCTGTTCCCCGATGCAGGTGCCTCATGATCGATCCGCAGGACGTCCGGGACCGGATCGCCCCGCGCATCCTGGTCGCCGGCGAGCCGGTCGCCGGCCTGCGCCACGTGCCGACGGTCGACCCGTCGACCGGTGCGCCGCTGGCCGACGTGCCGGTCGCCGACGCGGCCACCGTCGACCGCGCCGTGCGGGCCGCCGCGGCCGCCCAGCCCGCCTG
>NZ_JBEXUD010000082.1:0-31908 GCF_040614215.1 Dactylosporangium sp. NPDC006015 | reverse complement strand
TCCGCCGGGCGGGCCCGCGGCCCGCCGGGGGCCGCCGGGTCGGCCTGGGGCCGCCCGCCCGCCGGGGCCCCCCTCCGCGCGGCCCGCCGCGGGCTCGGCCGCGACCCGGGCCGCGCCGAGCCGGCGGACCAGCAGGTCCCCGGCCTCGCCGGCGCTGAGCAGGTCGACGGCGACGGGCAGCGCCCCTTCGAGGGCGACCAGCGACGTGAGCGCGTCGCGGCTGGTGACGACCGCGAGGCAGCCGGGGGTGCCGGGCAGCAGCGGCCGGACCTGCTCGGCGTCGCGGGCGTTGTCGAGCACGATCAGGACCCGCCGGCCGGCCAGGAGGCTGCGCAGCAGGCCGGCCTGCGCGGCGAGCCCGGCGGGGACGCGGGCGGCGGCGACCCCGAACGCGTCGAGGAACCCGCGGACCGCGTCGGCGGGGTCGACCGGCCGGCCGCCGGGGTCGAAGCCGCGCAGGTTGACGTACAGCTGGCCGTCGGGGAACCGCCCGGCGGCGCGGTGCGCCCAGTGCACGACCAGCGCCGACTTGCCCACGCCCGCGGTCCCGGTGACCGCGGCGACCGCGACCCCACCGGCACCGGTGTCTGCGGTGTCGCCGGTGGCTCCGGTGAGGAGCGAGTCGAGGCGGGCGAGCTCGCCGGTCCGGCCGGCGAACGTGCCCACCGCCAGGGGCAGCTGGGCCGGCACCGCGGGGGCGGTGGCGGCGACCGGGGCGGGCGCGTCCAGCTCCGGGTCCTGGCGCAGGATCCCCGCCTCCAGGTCGCGCAGCGCGGCGCCGGGCTCGATGCCGAGGTCGTCGTCGAGCGTGCCGCGCAGCCGCCGGAACGCCGCGAGGGCGTCGGCCTGGCGGCCCAGCCGGTACAGCGTGAGCATCAGCAGCCCGTGCAGCTGCTCGTCGAAGGGGTGCTCGCGGGTCAGCTGCTCCAGGTCCGGCAGCAGCTGCGCGTGCTGCCCCAGCCCGAGCCGCGCCTCCAGCAGGGCGCGCCGGCCGCGCAGCCACAGCTGGCCGAGCCGCTCGGCCTGCTCGTCGAGCCACGGCAGCCCGCCGGTGTCGGCGAGGGGCGTGCCGCGCCACAGCTCGAGCGCGGCCTGCAGGTGGCGGGCGCGGGCCGCAGGGTCGGCCTCCTGCAGGCCGGCGGCGATGCGCCGTTCGGCGACCGCGACGTCGGTCCCGTCGCCGCCCGCGTCGAGCAGGTAGCCGGGTGGACGGGACGCGATGACGGCCTTGTCGCCGAGGGCGCGTCGCAGGTACGACACGTGACTCTGCAACGCGTTGACGGCGTTCGGCGGGGGAGCGTCGCCCCACACCAGGTCGACGAGGCGCCCGGTGCTGACGACCTCGCCCGGGTGCAGGCCGAGGACCGCGAGGACCGCCTTGCGCCGCTGCCCACGCACGGGGCGCGCGGCACCGTCGACGAGCACGTCGACCGGACCGAGAAGCCTCACCCGCAACGCCGCCGCCCCCCAACGGTTGACTCCCTCGAACGTATCGATGAACCCGGGCGCTGACCGCCGGGTGTCCGACTGTTGACGACGCAACCGAACCGGCGCGCCGGCGGTCTTCGCCGCCTGCCCCCGGGGTGTCGCCGCGGTGGTCCGGATAGGTTGGATCGATGAGCGCGTTGGAGAAGCTGCGGGCTGCCGCGCCCGTCATGCGTGAGGACCTTGCCGGGCTCGTCGCCGTCGAGTCGCCGTCCGCCGACCTCGACGCCCTGGCCAGATGCGCCGACGTCGTCGCCGGGCTCGGCCGGCGGTGCACCGGGCTGGCGCCGGAGCGGGTCGTCGTCGCCGACCGGCCGCACCTGCGGTGGCGCTTCGGTGACGGGCCGGTCCGCGTGGTGCTCGTCGGGCACTTCGACACGGTGTGGCCGGTCGGCACCCTGGCCCGCTGGCCGTTCGCCGTCGACGGCGACCGGTGCACCGGCCCCGGCGTCGTGGACATGAAGGGCGGCCTGGTCGTGCTCTTCCACGCCCTGGCGGCGGTCGCGGACCTCGACGGCGTCGCCGTGGTGTGCAACTCCGACGAGGAGATCGGCTCACCGACCTCGCTGGCGCTCATCGAGGAGACGGCCGCCGGCGCCGCGGGCGCGCTGATCCTCGAGGGCAGCGCCGACGGCCGGCTGAAGATCGCCCGGAAGGGCATCGCGCACTACTCGCTGCGGGTCACCGGCCGCGCGTCGCACGCCGGGGTCGCCCCGCACCTCGGGATCAACGCCGGGGTCGAGCTGGCGCACCAGGTGCTGCGGGTCGCGGCGCTCGGCGCCCCACCGGGCACGACCGTCACCCCCACCGACGCCGTCGTCGGCACCACGAGCAACACGGTGCCGGCCGCCGCCCGGGTCAGCGTCGACGTCCGCGCGTTCGACCCGGCCGAGCTGACCCGGGTCGACACGGCGCTGCGCGGCCTGCGGCCGGTGCTGCCGGGCGCCGAGCTGACCGTCGAGCTCGGCCCGTCCCGGCCCGCGATGCCCGAGTCGGCGTCGGCGTCGCTGTTCGCCCTGGCCCGCCGGGTCGGCGCCGAGCTGGGCCTGCCGCCGCTTTCGGGCGAGGCGGTCGGCGGCGGCTCCGACGGCAACCTCACCGCCGGCATCGGCGTGCCGACCCTCGACGGGCTCGGCGTCATCGGCGGCAACGCGCACGCCGAAGGGGAGTGGTCCGACCTGGCGACCATGCCGGAGCGGGCCGCCCTCGTCGCCGGCCTCGTCGACGCGATCGGCCGGTTACGGTGAACCTGGCCGCCGCCGACGCCGCCTCCCCGGTGGCGGACGCGTGGGAGTGCGCGGCGGCGGCCGCGGAGCGGGCCGGGGTCGAGATCGTGGAGACCGCCGACGTGCCCGGCCGGGCCGCGTTCGACGACGTGTCGGTGCTGCTGCAGCGGGTGTGGCGGGCCGATCACCGGGCCGAGATCGCCGCGCCGGGCCTGCTGCGGACCTACGCGCACTCCGGCAACTACGTCGCCGGGGCCTACCGTGGCGGCCGGCTGACCGGTGCCGCGGTCGGCTTCTTCGGCCGGGACGAGCGTGGGACGCCGCACCTGCACTCGTTCGTCGCGGGGGTCGAGCCCGGCGGCCTCGGCGCGGGGGTCGGGTTCGCGATCAAGCAGCACCAGCGGGCCTGGACGCTCGCCCGCGACGTGCCCGAGGTCCGCTGGACCTACGACCCGCTCGTGCTGCGCAACGCCTCCTTCAACCTGCGCAAGCTCGGCGGCCACGCGGTCCGCTACCTGCCCGAGTTCTACGGCGCGATGGCCGACGGCATCAACAGCGGCGACCTCAGCGACCGCCTGCTGCTCGTGTGGCGGCTCGCCGCGCCCGAGGCCGTCGCCGCCGCCCACGGCACTCCCGCCGGTGTCGACGTCGCCGGCACCGCGAAGCTCCTCGACCGTGCCGGCGACGGCACGCCGCTGCGGTTGCCGGCCGTGCCGGCGCCGGCGGTGCTCGTGGCCGTGCCGCCGGACGTGGAGGGCCTGCGGGCCAGCGACCCGGCGGGCGCGGCGGCGTGGCGGCTCGCGGTGCGGGACGTCATGGCCGGGCGGCTCGCCGCCGGCTGGCGGATAGCCGGGTTCTCCCGCGACGGCTACTACCTGCTCACCGAGGAGGGGTGACGACCGCCACGTCGCGGATCGACTACCGATAACTTTACAAGCGTTAGCTGACGTGTCTAACCTTACGGGCGTAAACAAACGTCCGTAAGGGGTTTCCGATGTCCGAACACCCGCGCCGGTGGGCCGCGCTCGCGGTGCTCAGCCTCACCCTGGTCGCCGTCACCCTCGACAACTCCGTGCTGAACACCGCCCTGCCGTCTTTGGCGCACGGGCTGCACGCCACCACGTCCGACCTGCAGTGGATCACCGACGCGTACACCCTCGTCTTCGCCTCGGCGCTGATCCTCGCCGGCAGCCTCGGCGCCCGGCTCGGCTCGCGGCGCGCCCTGATCGGCGGCCTCGTGGTCTTCGGCGGCGGCTCCGCCGTGGCGGCCCTCGCCGACACGCCCGGCCAGCTGATCGCGTGGCGGGCCGTCATGGGGCTCGGCGCCGCGTTCGTCATGCCGGCGACCCTCGCCATCATCACCCGCATCTTCTCCCCGGCGGAGCGGCCGAAGGCGTTCGCGGCCTGGTCGGCGGCGGCGGGCATCGGCGTGCTCATCGGCCCGGTCACGGGCGGCGCGCTGCTGGAGCACTACTCGTGGAGCAGCGCCTTCTGGATCAACGTCCCGCTGGTCGCGGGCGCGCTGGTCGCGGTGGTCCGGCTGGTGCCGGCCGTCCCGGTGGTGCGCACCGGCCGCCTCGACATCCTCGGCGCCCTGCTGTCCACGGCCGCGGTCGCGCTGCTGGTGGACTTCGTCATCCAGGCCCCGGCCCGCGGCTGGACCGCCCCGCTCGGCTTCGCCGAGCTCGGCGCCGCCGTCGTCCTGGCCGCGCTGTTCGTGGCGTGGCAGCTGCGGGCGGCGTCGCCGCTGGTGCGGCTCGACCTGTTCGCCAACCGCACCTTCCTGCTCGCCGCGCTGTCCCTCGCCGTCGTGTTCTTCGTCCTCTTCGGCACGCTGTTCGAGCTGTCGCAGTACCTGCAGCTCGTCCACGGGTACAGCCCGCTCGTCGCCGGCCTGGGCGCGATGCCCTTCGCCGTCGCGATGGCGACCACCTCCGCGACCTCGGCGCTGCTGTCGAAGCGGCTCGGCGTGCGCTGGACCCTCGTGCTGGGCCTGTCCCTCGCCGTCGCCGGGCTGCTCTCGCTGTCCACCACCGGGGTCGGCACCGAGTTCTGGAAGGTCGCATTCGGGACCGGCGTGATCGGGCTCGGCATGGGCATGATGATGGCCCCGGCCAGCCTGCAGATCAGCGGCTCGGTCCCGCCCGAGTACAGCTCCATGGCCGGCGCCCTCAACAGCGTCATCCGCGAGCTCGGCGGCGTCCTCGGCATCGCGGTGCTCGGCACGGTCGTCTCCTCGGCGTACCGGAGCGACCCCGCCCTCGTCCTGCCCGGCGCGGACCTGCCGGCCGCCCACGCCGCCGCGGCCACCATGCCGCCCGCCGACGCGCAGCAGGTCCTGTCCGCCGCCGACGCCGCCTTCACCGCCGCCATGGACCGCGGCGCCCTGGTCGCGGCCGCCATCGCGGCCCTGATGGCCGTCGCCGTGGCCGTGATCCGCCCGGCGGCCGCCCGCACCGCGCCCGCCGAGGCGCAGCTCGTCGCCCAACCGGCATGATGGACCGATGACGACATCGGGAGGCCGCACTCGCAACCGCAGGGGCGAGGGCGGCCTCCTGCGCGACGAGATCGTCGCCGCCGCCGAACGCATCCTGGAGCGCGAGGGCGACGATGCCGCGATCACGCTGCGGTCCGTGGCCCGGGAGGCCGGGATCGCGGCGCCGTCCATCTACGCGCACTTCGCCGACCGGGACGCCGTCATCGAGGCCGTGCTCGACATCGCGTTCGACCGGCTGCGGCAGATCGTCATCGACACCACCACGGCGCTCGCCGACGACGACTGCGTCGCGTCCCTGCTGGCCGGGTGCCACGCCTATGTCGACTTCGCGATGCGGGAGCCGGCGCGCTACCGGGTGCTGTTCGGCCGCCTCCGGGAGGGCCGGCCCGACCTGAAGATGCCGCTGAAGCTGGAGGACGTGCCCCCGAAGTGGCGGTCCCGCCTGCAGTCCTTCGAGGTGCTCGTCCACGCGCTCGCCGCCTGCGTCGCCGCCGGCCGGTCCACCAGCACCGACCCGTTCGCCGACGCGGCGCTGGTGTGGACGGCGCTGCACGGCGCGGTCATGATGCGCCAGTTCGTGCCGGGCTTCCCGTGGCCGCCGTTCGAGGAGTCCGTCGACGCGGTCGTCCTGCGCATCTGCCGGATCTCGCAGTGACCCTCGCCGACGACCTCGCGGGCCCGGTCGACACCGCCGCGCGGGCCCTGCTGGGCTGCACGTTGACCGCCGGCGGGGTGACGGTCCGCCTGACCGAGGTGGAGGCGTACTCGGGCACCGGCGAGGACCCGGCCTCCCACGCCCACCGCGGCCGCACCCCGCGCAACGAGATCATGTTCGGCCCCGCCGGCCACGCGTACGTCTACTTCACCTACGGCATGCACTACTGCGTCAACGTCGTCACCGGCACCGACGGCACCGCGTCGGCGGTGCTGCTGCGGGCCGGCGAGGTCGTCGACGGCCTGCCGGTCGCCCGGTCGCGCCGGCCGGCCGCGCGCACCGACGCCGAGCTGGCCCGCGGCCCCGCCAGGCTGTGCTCCGCGCTCGGCATCGACAGGTCCTTCTACGGCACCTACCTCCTCGGCGACCCGCCCCTGCTGCGGGCCCCGGCCGCCGCGGTGCCCGCCCTCGCCGTCTCGACCGGCCCCCGCGTCGGCGTCACCGGCGCGCACGACGTCCCGTGGCGCTTCTGGGTCACCGGTGACGCGACGGTCAGCGCGTACCGGCGCCACACGCCGAAACAGGCGATGTGAGGGTGGTCAGAAGCGGGTGCGCCGCCGCGGGGTGGTGACGCCCCGCTGGTGCGGCGGCGGGGCGAAGGGCCGGGTGTGGGCGCCGCCCGGGGTGCGGGGCAGGCCGTCGAGGAGGTCGTCGAGGCGCTTCACCATGGGGTCGCCGACGTCGGCCGTGTAGTCCTCCGGGCGCGTCCGGTCGATCCCCGCGGGCACCTTCGCGAGCCGGAGCAGCACCGTGCCGGCCACCGACACGATCAGGTTGGCGAGGAGTGCGATGAGGCCCACGTACACCATGACGCCGTCACCGAAGGACCAGCTGGAGCCGCCGAAGTGGGCCTTCACCACGACGCCGCCGGGGCCGAGCTGCGGGATCCGGTAGAGCATCGCCACGGCCGTGACCAGGCCCGTGACCAGGCCGGCGATGAGCGCCGCGCGGTGGAACCACGCCGTCGTCAGGCCGAACATCACCGCGGGGATGGTCTGCAGGATGACGGCGCCGCCGATGAGCTGGAGCTCCGCGGAGTACGCGGGGTCGAGCAGGAGGATGACCCCGACCGCGCCGAACTTCACGACCAGCGACGCCCAGCGGCTGACGCGGGCCTCCTCGGCGGGGCCGGCGTCGGGACGCAGGTACTGGCGGTAGATCGAGCGGGTGAACGCGTTCGCCGCCGCGATCGACATGACCGCGGCCGGGATCAGCGCGGCGACGCCGAGCGTGGCGTAGGCGATGCCCGCCGACCAGCCGGGCAGCAGCTTGTGGAACAGCTGCGGGGTGATGGTGTTGAGGTCACGGCCGACGGGGACGACGCCGTTGGCGACCGCGAACAAACCGAGCAGCCCCATCAGGCCCAGCGCCAGGCAGTAGACCGGCAGGGCGGCGGTGTTGCGCTGCACGGTCGACCGGTCCCGGGCGGCGATGATCGCGATGACCGCGTGCGGGTACGCGAAGATCGACAGCGCCGAGCCGACCACCATGGTCAGGTAGCCGATCTGCCCCGGGCCGGACAGCAGCAGGCCGTCGGCAGGCGACGGCGTCTTCGCGAAGTGCTCCGCGGCGCGCCGGAACGTGGTGCCCCAGCCGCCGGACATCGCCACGATCAGCACGCCGGACACGACGACCCACACGAGCAGGATGTCCTTGGCGATCGACAGCAGGGCCGGCGCCCGCAGCCCGGAGCGGAACGTGCTCACCGACACCAGGCCGACGGCGACCAGCAGCGGCCACTCGCCGTCGACGCCGAGCGTCTTGAACACCGCCTGCAGCGACAGCAGCTGCACCGACACGTACGGCATGGTCGCCACGATGCCCGTGACCGCCACCAGCGCCGCGAGCCCCGGCGACCCGAACCGCGCCCCGGCCATCTCGCCCGGCGTCACGAACCCGTGCCGGTGCGACACCGACCAGGCGCGGGCGGAGAGGATGAACGCGACCGGGGTCGTGGCGATCGCGAACGGCACCGCGAAGAAGCCGAGCGCGCCCACCCCGTAGGTCAGCGCGGGCACGGCGACGAACGTGTAGGCGGTGTACATGCTGCCGCCGAGCAGGAACCAGGTGACCCAGCTGCCGAACGCCCGGCCGCCGACGCCCCACTCCTCGAGGCTGTGGATGCTCTGCGGCTGCCGCCACCGCGCCGCCGCGAGGCCGAGCCCCATCATCACGGTCATGAGCAGCACGAACACGGCGATCTCGACGTCCCGGTCGCTCATCGGTGGGTCTTCCGGCGCACGCCGACGTAGACGATCGAGATGACCACGGTCGCGAGGACGGCGCAGGCCAGCTGGTACCAGTAGAAGAACGGCACCCCCAGCAGCGTCGGTTCGAGGCGGTTGTAGAACGGCACGGCCAGGGGCGCGACGGTCGGGAGCACCAGCAGCCAGTACAGGGGGCGGTGGCGCTGATCAGGCTCGGGCATCGCTTGATAACAGTGCGCGATCATCGAGAATGCAAAGACGAAAAGCCATCGACCCCATAGGTGCGCAGCATCGTCTCGAGCCGCCGCGCCGCCGGTGATCGGTGCTGGTGCCGGGAGCTGCCGGAAGGGCGTGACAGCTGGCTGACCACCCCGACCTCGACGGTCGCCGGCGGGTCGAACCGGTGCAGCACCGCCCCGGCCGCCTCCGCCCGCCGCGCGTAGCCGCCGGCGACGACCGCCGTCGCGCCCGCCCGCAGCAGCGGCAGGACGGCCTCGCTGTGCCGGGTCCTGACGTCCGCGCCGTCGACGCGGAACCGTTCCTGCCGGCCGAGCGGCTCGACGCGGACGGCGGGGTGCTCGACCGGCAGGTACGTGACGCCGAGCTCGCAGCGCCCGTCGACGACGTGGCGGACCAGGTCGTCCTCGTCGCGCGGGCCGTGCACGCGCACCGGCACCCCCGGATGCCGCCGCCGGAACGCCGCGATGGCCGGCGCCACGTCCACGGCCAGGGGGTCGAGGACGGCGACGTCGAGCCAGCCGGCGGCGAGGCCGACGACGCATCCGACGGCGGCCCGGGCGTCGGCGAGGTCGGCGAGCACCTTCCTGGCCGGGTCGAGCAGCGCCTTCCCGGCGTCCGTCAGCGCGAGCGGGCGCTGCCGCCGGTCGAACAGCTCCACCGACATGTCCCGTTCGAGCGCCCGGATCGACTGGGACAGCGACGGCTGTGCCACGTGGAGCGCGGCGGCCGCCGCGGTGACGCCGCCGTGCTCGGCGACGGCGACGAAGTACGCGAGCCTGCGCAGGTCCATGCCGCCGTCACCCCTCCCGCAGCGCGTGGTCGGCTTCCCGTCGGCCGTGGCCTGCTTCTCGCGGGGCGTGGTCGGCCTCTCGCAGGGCATGGTCCAGGAATGCCCGCGCCGTCGCGGACAGCTCGCCGGGGCGGTGCACGATGCCGTACGGCAGCCGCAACGCCGGCACGACCCGCCTGACCACGGCCCCTCTGGCCACCGCCGCGGGCGTGGCCACGTCAGGCATGAACGCCGCCCCGGCCCCGGCGATGACCAGGTCGGTGATCAGGTCCCGCTGCCCGCTCTCGACCACGACCCTGGTCCTGACCCCGGCCGCCCGCAGCGCCGACTCGACCAGCAGCCGCGATGCGCTGCCGCGCGGCACGCCGAGCAGCTCCAGCCCCGCCAGATCCGCCAGCCGCACGGCCTCGGCGGAGGCGGCGGCAGAGGCGGAGGAGGGTGGGACGCGGGTCGCGGGGCGGGCGGTGTGCGGCGGCGGGAACACGAGGACCAGGTCGTGCGCGCCGAGCGCCACCTCGCACAGCCCCAGCCGGGCCGCCGGCAGGTGGACCAGGCCGAGCTCGCTCACCCCGTCGCGGACCCGGGCCAGCAGCGCCTCGTCGGTGTCGCGGTCCAGGTTGACCGACACGCCCGGGTGTGCCCGCAGGAAGCCACCGACCAGCTCGGCGCCCGGGTGCGCCCCGAGCGGCGCCGACGCCACGAGCTCCAGGCTGTCGTGCTCGGGCCGCCCGCCGACGGCCTCGCCGGCCATGGCGACGTCGCGGATCAGCACCCGGGCCGGCCCGAGGAACGCCCGCCCGGCCGCGGACAGCGTCACCCCGTGCGACGCCCGGTGGAACAGGGCCGTGCCGAGGTCGCGCTCCAGGGCCTTCACCGACTGCGACATGGTCGGCTGGGCGACGTTGAGCGCGGTCGCCGCCCTGCCGAACCCACCGTGCTCCACCACGGCGAGGAAGTACCTGATCTGCCGGGTGTCCACGGGTCACACGTCTTTCAGCACGCTTCGTGCAGAAATCATGTCGACAGTGTTACGCGCGTGTGCCGAGCGTGTCCAGGATCTGGACGCCGGACTTCGCGGCGGCCCGGCCCCCGCGACCGTGACGGCCGCGGGACCGGGCTTGCCATCAATGCCGGGACCGCTACCAGCACGCCTCGCGCTGCGGGACCCGGTCCGCGTCCGGCCGGCGGATCATCGCGGTGAGCGGTGCCAGCCGGTACTCGGCGTCGGTCACGTGCTCGCCCCATTCCGTGCCGGTGTCGTCCGTGTCGGCGCCGGTGTCATCCGTGCCGACGCCCGCCGGGCCGGTCTCGTGGGCCGACACGACCGCCATGAACGTGTTCGGCGCGGCGCCGTGCCAGTGCCACTCGCCGGCCTCGACGACGACGGTGTCGCCGGCGCGCACCTCGTGGATCGGGCCGCCCCGGCGCTGCACCCGGCCCACGCCGTGCAGGACGGTCAGGATCCGGCCGTACGGGCAGCGGTGCCAGGCCGTCCGGGTGCCGGGACTGAACTGCGCGTGGAACGTCTGCAGGCGGGACGGCTCCAGGCCGGTGACGTCCCGGTCGATCCAGACGACGCCGGAATAGTGTTGTTGCGGGGCCTGCCGGCCTCGGCTCGGGGCACGGACGACTTCCATGGACCTTCCCTCTCTGGGAACGGACTCCCTGTTTCGGTTCGCTGCTGTGATTCGCCCGGGCGGACGCGTCAGGCCTTGTAGTCGGCCCAGGACAGGTCCCAGGCGGTCCAGCCGTCGCCCGGGTCCAGCGGCACCCCGGTGTTGCGCGTGGTGACCGGGTCACCGACGAGCGTCTGCTCGTACAGCCACTTCGCGTTCGCTGTCGAGACGTTGGTGCAACCGTGGGAGACGTTGCGCTGGCCCTGGTCGCCGACCGACCACGGCGCTGCGTGGATGTACTGGCCGCCCCAGGTCAGCCGCATGGCGTACTGCACCGCGACGGTGTACTCCGGGGTGCGGAACACCGTCGATGCCTCCCGCGACATGATGACGGTGGCGCCGCTCGACGTCGGCGTCGACGGCTTGCCGAGGCTCACCGGCATGGTCCGCACGAGCGCGTCGTTCTGGTAGACGTTCATCTGCTTCGTCGCATTGTCGATGTCGATGGTCAGCTTCCGGCCGATCGTGACCGTCGCCGCGAAGTCCTCGTCGGCGTGGCCGGATCCGATCCGCACGCCGTTGAGCGCCTTTCGCGCGGTGATCTTCGTGCCGGGCTGCCAGTACTTCTCCGGCCGGTACATCACCTGCCGGCCGCCGAACCAGTGCCACGCACCGGGCTGCGGCGGATCGCTCTTCACGAAGAGACGCTGCTGCACGGCGGCGCGCGACTCCTGCGGGACGTCGGAGCCGAACTCCACGACGATCGGCATGCCGACGCCGTAGGTCCCGCCGTTGGTCAACATCAGGTCGGACGTGACGACCGGGCCGCTGGCCTTCGCCGCCGTGGTGAAGGCCGCCTCCCGGGTCACGGGTTTGTTGTCGGCACCGACGGCGGTGACCTTCGCGGTGTACGCCGTGCCGTAGCGCAGCGCGGTGGCGGGCACCCACGACGTACCGTCTTCGCGGAACTCGCCGGCGACCCGCTGGCCCGCCGCGTCGGTCAGGACGACCTCGGTGATCTTCCCGTCGTTGACCTTCGTGCCGATCTCGGTGCTGATCGCCACCCCCGACTCGCCCGCCGCCGGGCTGACGGCCAGCCCGACCGCCGGCGGCGGAGCGGTCGACTTCGCCGCCGTGGGCTTCTTCGTCGAACTGGTACACGCCGACAGGCCCAACTGCGCTCCCACCGCGAGCGCGACCAGCGCCGCCGCGGTCCGGCTGGGCCCCCTCATGTGTTCTGCCTGTGCATGGACATGGGGGCATCGTCGTGCGCATCGGGGCGAGGCCGGGGCGGCAATACGAGTGACAATGCGAGGGACCTGGGCCCGCGCGGTGGAATTCCTACATGACGGCGTCCACGATCTGTTGTGCGAGCCCCTCCCACTTCGCGTAGGCGTCCGGGAACGCCGACCGCTGCACCATCTGCGCGGCGATGGTGACGGCCTGCTGCTCCCAGCCCGGGATCTGGGCGAGCGCCGCGTAGAACCTGCGGGCGGACTCGTGCGGGTTCATCAGCTGGTCGACCGAACCCCAGCTCGGCCGCTGCTGGAAGAGGCCGACCGAGTCGTAGTCGTACCCCACGCCCTCGTTGGGGCGCTGCAGCGACTGCGGCACGTTCGGGTTCGCGAGGTTCCGCAGGTGGCTCTCCTGCAGGGCGGTGGCGATCCCCACGACGGCCGCGCGCCGCGGCAGGTTCAGCTGCCGGGCGACGTCGATGATCGCGACGGCGTTGTTCATCTCGGCCTGGGTCAGCCCGCCGACGGGCGCGTGCACGGTCGGCGACGGCGCCGCCGTCGACGCCGGTGGCGTGCCGGCGGGTGCCGGGGTGGTCTTCGCCGGTGCCGGGGCGGCCTTCGTCGGTGCCGGCGTGGCCTTGTTCGCGCTGTCGGCGGGTTTCCGGGTGCGGCTGCGTGAGGCCTGCCCGCCGGCCGCCGAGCGTTCGGCGTCGACGGCGAACGCCGCACTGTCCGCCGGCACGGCGGCGGGTCCGGCCGACGCCGACAGCGTCGCGGACAGGCCGACCGCCACGACCGCGACGGCGCCCACGGCGTAGCGGCGGATCTCGGCCGGCACGGGTGCACGCAGCCGGAATCGGGTCGCGTGCCGCCCCCGCCGGGAGCGGCGCAGGTGTCGGGGACCGCGTGCGGTCGCACCGTTGAGCTGCTGGTCATCGTCGGCGCCCGGAAGCATCCGGCGAGCCTAGGGAGGCCCCGGATCCGGGGTGATGCCGGGCATGCGAACCTGCCGACCGGACACTGGGCGGGCCGCACGGGGCCGGGGCGCGGTCGGCGAGGTGCACCGGGGCACGGCGCAGCCGACCGGCGGGCTGATGGCCCGTGCACCCGGCCGTTCGCCACGCCGTCGTCACGCAAGGTAGCCGACCAGCGTGGGGGTTCCGGGGGTCCTCCCGCGCCCCCGATATGGTCCTCGCATCCGCCCGGCCCGACGTCACCCACCTCGGATGACACCGCGGCGGATCCGCTGAGTCGCGTCCGCGCGAGCCGGGGAACCGAGCACCACCGGGGTGAATCCGCGGGGCCAGCGCCTCGCGGTAGGGCGATCCTCCCGCCCGAACCCGTCAGCTAACCCGGTAGGCGGCACCGGAAGGAGCACTCCGTGCAGCCACAGACCCGGCATCGCCCGTGCCGCAGCACCTCGGGCACCTCGACCCTCGGCCCGGCCCGGTAGTCGCCGACCGTCACCGCACCGGCCCTCGGCCGGCGTGGCACCCCCCTGCCCGGATCACGTCCGGCACCGGCAACAGCAGCCGTCATCGAGCATGTCTGTCGAGGTACCCGTGAGTTACCTGTACAAACCCAGGCACCAGAACCAGAGCCCCGCCCCGTCGCGCTTCCGCGTGCTGCCGATCGCGGCCGCCGCGGCGGTCCTCGGGGTGACGGCGGCCGTCGGCGTGGCCGTGCACGCCTCGACCCCCACACCGGTGGCCGACGCGCAGTCGGTGACGTCCGCGGATCCGTCCGGAACCGGCGTCGGTCCGGCCGGGCGTGACCGGCAGCGGACCCAGGCGGCGCCCGACGCCGCCTCCGCCCCGTCGAAGGCCCCCGCCGGTACCGCGACGTCCAAGCCCGCCCCGCCCGCCGCCTCGGCCAGCCCCACCAAACCGGCGGCCCCGGCGGAGAAGGAGCTCGCGTACCGGTTCGCCTGGCAGGAGAACTTCTACTACTGCGGCCCGGCGGCGACCCGGATCGCGCTGACCGCGCGGTCGATGTACCCGTCCCAGTCCGAGGTCGCCCAGAGCCTGCACACGACCGTCAACGGCACCAACTCCGCCGACGACACCACCCGGTCGCTCAACGAGTACACGAAGAGCTCCTTCTACAAGTCGCACTTCATCCCCGGTCAGTCGGCCACCCAGGCGGAGATCGACCAGATGCAGGCCGACGTCGTCAACGCGATCACCAACGGCTACGCCGTGGTCGCCAACATCGCCGGCTCCACCGTGGACGACAAGGGCAACTCGCACTCGTACCCGGGCGGCCACTACCTCACGGTGGTGGGGTACCTCGACGGCGGCAAGACGGTGAAGATCGCCGACCCCGCGGACGCCCTGGGCGTCGGGTACTACACGCTGACGACGGCCAAGCTCGCGCACTGGACCGCCCTGCGCGGATACTCCGCCTGACACGGCCGTCAGCGGCTCGCGGTCAGCGGCCCAGTGCGCGTACCCGGCTGGGTGGCCGGAACGCCTGGGCCGGCTGGCCGCGCAGCGCGCTCGCCATGGTCTGCGCGACGGCGGCGTTGACCGAGCCGGAGACGCCGCTGCCCACGTGGTCGTTCGGGTTGTCCACGTTCACCGCGATGCCGGCCGCCGCGATCTGCGGGGTGAAGCCGACGAACGTCTCGGTCGAGTTGTACTCGGAGCTGCCGGTCTTGCCCGCGACCGGGCGGCCGCCCAGGATGCCGGACACGTTCTCCGCCGTGCCGCCGTCGCACTTGCCGTACGCCGAGGCCCGGCTGACCGGGCACCGTGCCGCGTCGGTCGCGGCGGCCGCCACGTCGGCGCTGACCGCCTGCCGGCACTTCGGGGCGGCGGCGTCGACCGGTTTGCCGTTGGAGTCGGTGATCGACAGCACCGGCAGCGGCTGGCAGTACAGGCCGCCGGCGGCGACCGCCGCGTAGGCGTTGGCGAGGTCGAGCGGTGTGGTCGAGGCGACGCCGAGGGTGAACGCTCCCCACTGGTCCGCCTTGGCCGCCATCGCCGCGTCCTCGGCGGAACGGAACGTGATGCCGAGCCGCTGCGCCATCTCGACCACGCGGCGCGCGCCGATCTGCTGTTCGAGCCAGACGAAGTAGGTGTTGACCGAACGGCCGAAGCCGTTCCACATCGTCCGGTTCCCGTTCATCCAGCTCGGGGAGTCGTTCCCCGGGCACCACTTGCCCCCGCAGCTGCCCGGGCCGCTGGCCGGCCACACGGTCGCTATCCGGCTCGGTGAGTTGAAGTTGGTGCTCAACGGCATGCCCGCGTCGAGCGCGGCGAGCATGGTGAACATCTTGAACGTCGAACCCGCCTGATATCCGGCGACGCCACCACCGCCCGCGATGAGCTGGTTGACGGTGTTCGGGAACAGTGGATGCTGGGGCGGGTTGGGTTCCAGGCTGTAGTGGCGGTTGACGGCCATCGCCAGGACCCGGCCGGTGCCGGGGGTGACGACGGCCGTCGGCATCGACCGCGCGCTGCCGTAGCCGTAGACGCTCAGGGACTGGTTGAGCGTGGCCGCCTGGATGCCCGGGTCGAGCGAGGTGACCACGGTGTAGCCGCCGGTGCGCAGCGCCTCGTCGCGGTCGGCGCGGGTGGCGCCGAACTCGGGCTGGCTGCCCCACCACTGGCGGAAGTAGTCGCAGAAGAAGCCCCAGTCGTTGTGCTCCCGCGGGACGGACACGCAGTTGTTGGGCAGGTCGCGCTCGTTGATCTTCAGCTCCTGGCCCTTCGCCGCGGTGGCGTCCGCGGCGCTGATCATCTTCATCTTCGCCATCGAGTCGAGCGTGTAGGCGCGGCGCCGCAGGGCCGCGTCGCGGTCGCCGC
The DNA here is from genome assembly GCF_040614215.1 of Dactylosporangium sp. NPDC006015. Classification (NCBI taxonomy): domain Bacteria; kingdom Bacillati; phylum Actinomycetota; class Actinomycetes; order Micromonosporales; family Micromonosporaceae; genus Dactylosporangium; species Dactylosporangium sp. NPDC006015. Next base: position 16,088 of record NZ_JBEXUD010000082.1, on the reverse strand, counting down.
TGATCGGGTTGTCGCCGTCGGGGGACTGCAGCAGCCCGGCGAGCAGCGCCGCCTCGGGCAGCGTCAGCTCCAGGGCCGACTTGCCGAAGTACGTCTGGCTGGCGGCGTAGATGCCGTAGGCGCCGGCACCGAAGTAGGCGATGTTCAGGTAGCCCTGGAGGATGTCCTGCTTGCTCAGGTGCTGTTCCAGCTTCGTCGCGTAGCGCATCTCGCGCACCTTGCGGGCGGGCGTGTCGGCGAGCGAGTCGACCCGCTGCTGCGGCGACAGGGTCGGGTCGTTCTTCAGCACGTTGCGCACGTACTGCATCGTCAGCGTCGAGGCGCCCTGCTGGGCGTTGCCCCTGCCGTTGGAGACCAGCGCGCGCAGGACGCCCCTGCCGTCGACACCCTGATGCTGGTAGAAGCGGGTGTCCTCGGCCGCGACGACGGCCTGCTGGAGCACCGGTGCGATCTGGTCCAGCGGCACGTCCTTGCGGTTCTCGTCGTAGAACGTGGTGATGAGCGTCTTGCCGTCGTTGGCGTAGACGTAGGTGGCCTGCGGCGGCGGTGGCAGCGCCAGGTCCGCCGGGAGGTTCGTCCAGACGTCACGGCTCGCGTTCACCGTGGAGCCGCCGATGAACGCGAGCGGCAGTACACCGGCGGCCACGACCAGACCCGAGATGACGCCGCACAGCAGGAGCCGGCCGAGCCCCCGGAGCCAGCGTGCTGAGCGGCTCGGCGCCCCGGCTTTCGCACGGCGGCTGCTGGCGCTGTGCGCGGGTCGGCTTCGGGCGCGGACGAGGCGCATTGGCTTCTCCCCAGGAGACAACGGGTGGTTCGCTAGCCGCCGATCCGACGTGGACCGATGTGACCGGCGCGCCGCTACCCGGGGGGTGCGGGGCCAAACGGCGGGAGTGCCCGCCCGCCCCGATCGTCACCCCGGGGCGAGGTTCACCCCTCCGCGGGCCGGCGATCCCCCTGGTGAGGAGGGATCGGATGACGGCCGGGCAATCGGGCGCCCGGACCCGGCAGCCTCTGTTCGGCTGGATCGCGCGGCGCACTGTGGCCGTTCGAGCGGGGGCTCAGCCGGTGCCGGCGGGAGCTCACCGGCGACGGCTCACGGGCGACCGCCGACAGAGCGGTCCGCGGCCCGACACCGCTGCCACGCGAGGCGACCGAAGGGAAACGACGCCATGTGCGGCTTCCTGATGTACGTGGGGGACTTCGCCATCTCCCCAGAGACCCTCGGACTGGTGGAACGGCAACTCGAGTTGCTCGACCACCGCGGCCCCGACGACATGGCCCTGGAGAAGGCCGGACAAGGCGTGGCGGCCGGTTTCAAACGGCTCGCCATCATCGACGTGCAAGGCAGCCGGCAGCCGTTGCGGTACCCGCCGAGCGGGCCGGACGCGGGCCGGTGGACGCTGGTCTTCAACGGCGAGATCTACAACTTCGAGGCACTGCGCGAGGAACTGATTCGCGTGCACGGCGCGGAGTTCGCCACGGGCGGCGACAGCGAGGTGGTCGCCGCCGCTTACCACTACTGGGGCGAGGCCGCGCTCGGCCGGCTCCGCGGCATGTTCGCGTTCGCCCTCTGGGACGAGGCCACCGAGACGGTGCACGCGGCGCGGGACCAGTTCGGGATCAAGCCGCTGTACTACCTGCCGACCGTCGACGGGCTGTGGCTGTCGAGCGAGAAGGCGCCGCTGCTGGGGGTCGCCGGCGGGGAGCTCGACCAGACCGCGCTGTCGCTCTACCTGACGATGCAGTACGTGCCCGAGCCGTACACCTTGCACCGGCACATCGCGCGGCTGCCCAGCGGCGGGCTGCTCACCCGCGCGCTCGGCTACCCGCCGGTGGTCCGGCGTCTCAACCGGCCGAAGTTCCGGCCGGACCCGGCGGTCACCGAGCAGTCCATTGTGGACGAACTGCGCGACGCGCTGCGGGAGAGCGTGCGATGCCACCTGCGGGCGGACGTCCCGGTCGGAGCGTTCCTGTCCAGCGGGATCGACTCGACCGCCATCGTCGCGCTCGCCGCCGAGGTCCACCCCCGCCTGCGCGCCTTCACCGCCGGCTTCGACACCGCCACCGCGTACTCCGAGCTCGACGTGGCCGAGCAGTCCGCCCGGCACCTCGGCGTCGACCTGGTGCCCACCATCGTCAATCCCGAGCAGGTGATGGTGGCGCTGCCGCGCATCATCTGGCACCTCGGCGATCCGGTCGCCGACCCGTCGATCGTCCCGCTGTACTTCCTGGCGCAGACGGCGGCCGAACACGTCACCGTGGTGCTGTCGGGCGAGGGCGCGGACGAGCTCGCCGGCGGCTACACCATCTACGGGGAGCCGCGTTCCCTCGCCCCGGTGCGCCGCCTCGGCGCACCGATCCAGCGCGGCCTGCGCGCCCTGGCCCGTGCGGTCCCCGACGGTGTCAAGGGCAAGAGCTACCTGCTGCGGGCCACGACGCCGATCGAGACGCGGTACTTCGGCAACGCCCGCGTCCTCGGCGACGAGGAGAAGGCCCGGATCCTCCTGGGCGGCCCGGGGGTGGGCCACCCGCACGTGACCGCGGCGCTCTACGCCGAGGCCGCGGACCTCGACGACCTCACCACCATGCAGCACATCGACATCAACACGTGGCTGCCCGGCGACATCCTCACCAAGGCCGACCGGATGTCGATGGCTCACTCGCTGGAGCTGCGCGTGCCGTTCCTGGACAAGGGCGTGTTCGAGGTCCTGTCCCGGCTGCCCGACCGGCTGAAGGTGCCACCCCGCGGCCGCACCACCAAGTACGCGCTGCGCCGGGCCCTCGCGGGCATCGTGCCGGACTTCATCACCGACCGTCCGAAGCTCGGCTTCCCGACCCCGGCCCGGCGCTGGCTGCGCACGGAGCTCGCGGAATGGGCCCACCACGTCCTGTCCACGTCGGGCGCCGGCCACCTGATCGACCTCAAGTACGCCCACGAGCTGCTCACCCAGCACGAACGCGGCGACGCCGACAACGCCCGCAAACTGTGGATCCTGCTGACGTTCTGCCTGTGGCACGGCATCTTCGTCGACGGCTCGGTCGTCCCCACACTGCCCGAACGCCGCCCCCGCCCCGCCCGCGCCATCTGACGCCCACCACCCGCGACACACACGCCGGACCGTGCGCGCGCTGCCCTGCGCGCACCGGCCCGCGTGCGTCCTCAACCGAGCGGCCGCTGTCCTGCGTGCTGGACCACGTGCGTGCCGGACCGTGTGGGGGCGCTGGACTGTGTGGCCGCTGGATCGTGCGCGCCGACTGTGCCCGCGATGGACCGTGGGCCTGGACTCTGTGCGCGATGGACCATGTGCGCTGGACTGTGTGGCCGCTGGATCGTGCGCGCCGACTGTGCCCGCGATGGACCGTGGGCCTGGACTCTGTGCGCGGTGGACCATGTGCGCTGGACTGTTTGGACGCTGGACCGTGTGCGTTGTCCGACCGTGTGCGTTGTCCGACCGTGTGCGGCGTCCGACCGCGTGCGTGCTGGACGGCATGGTGCTGGACCGCATGGACGCTGGATCGTGTGGACAGTGTGCGCTGGACCGTGTGTTGTCCGATCGTGTGCGCCCGATCGCGTGCGGCTGGACCGCATGGCGCTGGACGGCATGGCACCAGGCCGAATGACGCCCGACCGTATGGCGCTGGGCCGCATGAAGCCTGACCGCGTGGCGCCGACCGCTCGTCGCTGGACCGCGCTGCGCGCCCGACCGCGTGGGCATCGGCGTCGCTCCAAGCGACCGCGGACCAGCGGGAACGCTCCTCCCGGTGGTCTCCCGGCGACCTCAGCTTCCGTGCCAGGCCGCCAGCATCACACGCGCATCGGGCCACCACCTGGTCCCGCGCGGCGAGCCGCCGCCGGTCCGCCACACGCCCCTCCCCGCAGCAGAGCGGGTGTCGTCCGCGGGGAGACGCGGGCCGCAGCGCCGATCACGACGGGTCCGGCTCGCTGATGGCGTCGAGGATCTGCTGGCCGAACTTGGCGAGCTTGTTCTCCCCGACACCGCTGATCGTCGACAGCTGCGCCAGCGTCGCCGGGGCCTCCGTGGCGATCTGCCGCAGCGTCGCGTCGTGGAAGATGACATACGCCGGGACGCTCTGCTCCTTCGCCGTCGCCGAACGCCACGCACGCAGCCGCTCGAACAGCGGCGCCGCCTCCGCCGGCAGCTCCGTCGCCGCGGCCGCGCCGCGCTGCTTGGCGACCTTCGCCGCCGACACAGGCCGCTCCGGCTCCCGGCGCAGCATCACCTGCCGCCGCCGGCCGAGCACCTCCGCGCTGTCGTCGGTGAGCACCAGCGTGCCGTAGTCACCCTCGACGGCGAGCAGGCCCTGCGCGAGCAGCTGCCGCACCACCGCCCGCCACTCCGCCTCCCGCAGGTCGGCGCCGACCCCGAACACGGTCAGCTCGTCGTGGTGCCACTGCACGACCTTGTCGGTCTTCTTGCCGAGCAGGATGTCGATGCACTGCCCGGCGCCGAACTTCTGGTTGCGCTCCTTCTGCAGCCGGTACACCGTCGACAGCAGCTTCTGCGCCGGCACCGTGCCGTCCCATGACTCGGGCGGGCTCAGGCACGTGTCGCAGTTGCCGCACGGCTTGCTCTGCTGCCCGAAATAGGCCAGCAGCTGCACCCGCCGGCACTCGACCGTCTCGCACAGCGCCAGCATCGCGTCGAGGTGCCGGCCCAGCCCCCGCCGGTGCGCCGCGTCGCCCTCCGAGCCTTCGATCATCTTGCGTTGCTGGACGACGTCCTGCAGGCCATAGGCCAGCCACGCGTTGGACGGCAGGCCGTCCCGCCCGGCCCGGCCCGTCTCCTGGTAATAGCCCTCCACCGACTTCGGCAGGTCCAGGTGCGCGACGAACCTCACGTCGGGCTTGTCGATGCCCATCCCGAACGCGATCGTCGCGACCATGACCAGACCGTCCTCCCGCAGGAACCGGGCCTGGTTGTCGGCGCGGGTCCGCGCGTCGAGCCCCGCGTGGTAGGGCAGCGCCGAGATGCCGTTGTCCTTCAGGAACTCGGCGATCTTCTCCACGCTGGCGCGGGACAGGCAGTAGACGATGCCGGCGTCGTCGCGGTGCTCGGTGCGCAGGAGCTCCAGCAGCTGCCGCCGCGGCTCCTGCTTCGGCACGATCCGATACTGGATGTTGGGCCGGTCGAAGTTCGACACGAAGTGCCGCGCCCCGGTCAGCCCCAGCCGGGTGGCGATCTCCTTGTGGGTGGCCGTCGTCGCGGTCGCCGTCAGCGCGATCCGCGGCACGTCGGGCCACCGCTCGTGCAGCACCGACAGGTTGAGGTAGTCGGGCCGGAAGTCGTGCCCCCACTGCGACACGCAGTGCGCCTCGTCGATCGCGAACAGCCCGATCTTCCCGCGCTCCAGCAGCCGCATCGTCTGCGGGGACGCGAGGGCCTCCGGCGCGAGATACAGCAGGTCGAGCTCGCCGCCGACGAACGCGGCCTCGACCGCCCGGCGGCTGTCGAAGTCGAGCGTCGAGTTGACGAACCCGGCCCGCACACCCAGCGCCGTCAGCGCGTCGACCTGGTCCTGCATCAGCGCGATCAGCGGCGAGATCACCACCGCCGTGCCCTCGCGGACCAGCGCCGGGATCTGATAGCACAGAGACTTGCCGCCGCCGGTCGGCATCAGCACGAGCGCGTCGCCACCGCCGATGACGTGCTCGATGATCTCCTGCTGGCTGCCCCGGAACGTGTCATAACCGAACACCCGGCGCAGGACCTCGATCGCCGGCCCGGCCGTCTCAACCCCCACGGTGCTGTCCACGCGGCGATTCTACGAGCGGCGACCGACAAGAATCGCCGCCGTGACGGCCGGTGGACGATCTGACTACTGGCTGAACACGATCGGGCGCACCTCGATGGCGTTCCACTTCGCGTCGGGGATCATCGCGGCGAGCTCCACCGCCCGCTCCTTCGACTCGCACTCGACCAGGTAGAAGCCGGCGAGGAACTCCTTGGCCTCCACGTACGGCCCGTCGGTCACCGTCTCCGCGCCGGCCCTGATCCGGACCACCGCGCTGTCCTTCGGGTCGGCCAGGGCGTGGGTGCTCACCATCTCACCCGATTCGGTGATCGTGGCGATGAACCGCTCGTGCCCGGCCATCACCTCGTCGACGTCCGCCTGCGTCAGCGTCGACCAGACGTCCGGGTTCATGTGGATCAGCAGCAGGTACTTCACGGGAACGCTCCTTTGTCGTCGGGTGCTCGCACCGACTGGTCGGAGCCGCCGCGCGGTGCTCTACACGTCTCTCAGGAATTCTTCACCGCGGCCGGCAGGGGCAGCGACTGGGTCAGCTTGGTCAGGGTCGTCGCCGCCTTCGCGAACTGGGTGCCGTTCGGATGCACGGACAGCACCGCGACGATGTACCGGTCGCCGTCGCCGACCGTCCCCGTCGTGTGCAGGACCTCGCCGCTCATGTCCGGCGCGTTCGGCGGCGCGGCGACACCGACGAACTGCCCCGGCGCGGAGGGCTGATACGCGGCCGGCGCGGCGCACGGCGTGGCCGGGTTGTCACCGAAACCGGACCATCCCTGCTTCGCCGACCACGGCTTGCTGAACGTGCTCGGGATGCCGAACGACTGGTCGTACTTGTCGGTGCCGCACTTCGTCGACGCGTGCAGGTTGCCCATGATGTAGTCGCGCACCGGCGCCGGCGCCTTGTCGAGGATGAACTGGTAGACGCGCACCAGGTCGCCCGCGCTCACGGCGGTGTACCCCCAGTAGCCCGGCTGGCTCACCGGCGGCGGCGCGGTGTCCTGCAGCCCGAGCCGCTGCACCATCCGGGTCACGATCTCCCGCTGCCCGTTGGCCTTCCACAGCCCCGTCGCGGCGCTGTCGTCGCTGCTGCGCAGCATCACGTCGAGCTTCGGCTTGTCGGCCGCCGGCACGGTGTACGACGGACCCTTGTCCCAGAAGTAGTCCAGCGCGATCAGCAGCTTCACCAGTGACGCCGACCTGAAGCGCCAGCTCGCCTTCTGCTGTACAACGAACGCCCCCTGCTGCCGGTCGAAGATCACGATCCCCGCCGTCACCCCGGCCGGCACCGCGACCGTGGCCGCGCCCGACGGGGACGGGCTGGCCGCCGCGGAGGGCGTGGAGAGTCCCGCCGAGGCGCTGCCCACGCCACTGCCCGACCGGGCGGGCTGGGCGGTCTGCGCGGCGCCCGGGTCCTCGGACCCGCACGCGGTGAGGACGAGCAGCGCGATGCCCGCGACCACGGCGCTGAGCACGACCCTCACCCGCCGGACCCCGGTCACGTCCCGCGCCGGCGGGAGCGTCGACGCGGTGCTGGGCGGTGCCGCCGGCTGGGTGACCCGGGTCGAAAGCATGGTCCATCCTCACGCTCCGCCTGCCGGAGCACAAACCCCGGGCGGTATTTGACGTGAGGTGGCCGGGGCGGGAGCGTTCGCCGAGGCCGGGACGGGTCCGGAGTGCGTCACCATGGCGGGGTGGGGGACCGGGGGCGTCCGCGGTGGGCCGCCCTCGCCCTGGCGGTCCCGGTGGTGTTGCTGCTCGCCGGGTTGTGGAAGGCGATCGCGCTGTTCGCCATCGTGTGCGCCGGCATGGTCACGCCGGTGCTGGCCGGACAGTGGCGGAGCCGTCACCGGCAGCGGGCGGCGCACGCGGGCGGAGCGCAGGTGTGGGCCGGGCACCTGGCGCTGGACAGCGCCGTCGGGCTGTGGGAGGTCGGCGTCGGCGCGGCGTTCCTGTTCGGCGCGGGTGTGCCGGTGCGCCTCACCCCGCAGCCGCTCGGGCTCCTGATCGAGGTGCGCCGGTCACGGCTGCGCGAGGGCGTGGCCGGGCACCGGGCGGAGGGCTGCCGTCCGGGCCGGGCGCCGATCCTCGTCTCGTGGGTGGACATCGCGTCGGTACGGCAGGCCCGCCCGACCCGGGTGACCGACTGGGGCAAGGTGGGTGTACTGCCGTTCGACGTCATCGAGGTGGTGCTGCGCGACGGCGGGGTGCTGCCGTTCGCCACGCCGGACGCGGCCGGACTCGCCGACCTGATCGCGCTGCGGACCGCCGCCGGGCCGGGTTCGGGAGACGAACGACCCGGGTGATCGACCAGAGACTCTGCGTGGCTGAGTTGCGCCGGTTTCTGGCGCTTCCGTACGGTGGTCTTCCATGGCAGAGCTGATCGAGGTCGGTGTCTGGTTCGAGGCCCGGCCGATCACCGTTGAGCAGGGCGTCGACCGCTTCGAGGCGCTGCGGCGCGGCGACACCGGATGGGCCGCGGCGGACCCCGGGATCGAGAAGTTTCACCGCGAGGTGCTGGCCGGCGTCGACGCCGCGTGGTGGGCCGGTCCGGTCGTCGCGGCCGACACGCACGTGCTGCTCAGCCTGCAGCCGGAGACGCCGGAGGCCGCGCTCGACCTCGTGCACCGGGTGGCCGACGAGTGCGAGCTGCTCTGCTTCCAGCGCCCCGGCCGGCACCAGCCCGCGGCGCTGTGGCAGCCGCGCAGGCTGCTGAGGGTGCCGGTGCCCCGGCTATCGACCGAGGACGGCTCGCTCGCGCACCACCCGACCGGTGACGACATCCGCGACTTCCTCGGCCGGCTCGACGCGGACAACCGCTCCGCCGTGCTGTGGCGGGAGGACGGGTCGTCGATCCGCGTCACGTACGTGCCGGGCCAGCGCAGCTGGAAGCTGGAGACCGTCGTGGGCGAGGAGCGGGGCGAGACGGTGCAGGATGACCTCGCCGGCGTCGCCGAACGGTTCGAGGCCTTCGCTCAGTCGTGAGGCGTCGTGGTCGCCCGACCTGACCGCCGGCGCGGCCCTGCCCGCGGGATGCGGGCGGGCCGGCCGGTGCCGGGTCAGGGGGTGGTCCGGGTCCGGACGGTGAGCTGGGTGCGGTGGTGGGCCGGGGAGGTCACCTCGTCGAGGATCGCCGTGGCCAGGTCCGCGTAGGTCGTCGTGCCTTCCGCGATACGGCCGTCGGTGGTGACCTCATATGCGCCGGTGCCGGGGGTGTCGACCAGTTCCATCGTCGGCGTGAACACCACCCAGTCCAGGGAGCCCTCGCGCAGCGCGGACAGCTCGGCCACCCGGCCCAGCGAGAACGGGCGGTAGGCGTCTGGGAAGGACTCCGCCTCGTACAACTTCACACCGTCCGGACCGTCGAGGGTCGTCGCCAACCCCACCACCAGCAGCCGCTTCGTGCCGGCCCGGGTGAGGCCGTCCAGGAGGGAGCGGGTGCCGGCGCCGTACAGGTCCGTGGGGTCGATGTCGGCCGTGTAGATCGCGCTGACCGCGACGTCGTGCCCCGCGGCGACGGCCGCCACCGCGTCCGCGTCCGTGACGTCGCCGGCGACCGCGCCCGCGACGTCCGGGTGCCGTGCCGGATCCCGTACCACCGGCGTCACCCGCAGCCCTCGATCCCGTGCCGCCGCCGTGATCCGCCGGCCTGCCCGCCCACCCGCTCCGAACACCACCAATGAGGTCATGCCGGCGACCATAGGGCGGGAGACCTCGGTAACTGCAACGTAACCGAGGCGTGCGCTACGTTCGGCTGCGTGAGCGAGCCACTGCCGCGCGACCTGTTCGACCCCGCGTGCCCGTCGAACGCCACGCCGTTCCAGATCGGCGACAAGTGGGCCGGGATGGTCCTCGTCTGCCTCGAGGACAGGCCGCGCCGCTTCTCCGAGCTGCGCGTGCCGATGCACCGCGTCTCCGCCAAGGTGCTCGCCGAGACCCTCCGCGCCCTCGAACGCGACGGCATGATCACCCGTACCGCGTACGACGAGGTGCCGCCGCGCGTCGAGTACGCGCTGACACCGCTCGGGCGGACATTGTTCCCCGCGATGGCCGCCTGCCGGGCCTGGGCCGTCGAACACCTTCCGGCGGTGCTCGACGCCCGCGAGCAGTACGCCAGCAGGAGCGCGTGATGTTCCGCCGGTACGTGGCGATCGGGGACAGCACCACCGAAGGCATGGACGACCCGGACGGCGCCGGCGGCTACCGCGGCTGGGCGGACCGCTTCGCCGCGCACGTCGCCCGCGCGCAGCCCGGCCACCGGCTCGAGTACGCGAACCTGGCCATCCGCGGCCGCACCACCGCCCGCATCCGCGCCGAGCAGCTCCAGCCGGCCCTCGACCTCGCGCCCGACCTCGCCACCGTCGTCGCCGGCATGAACGACATCCTGCGCGGCTCCTTCGACGTCGCCGCCGTCGCCGGTGACCTCCTCGCCATGCAGAAGGCCCTGATCGGCGGCGGCGCCACGGTCATCACGTTCACGCTGCCCGACCCCGCCCCGGTCATGCCGATCGCGAAGCCGCTGCGCGGCCGGGTCCTCGCCCTCAACGCCGCGATCCGCGACGCGTGCGCCGCCAGCGGGGCGATCCTGCTGGACCTCGGCGCGTACCCGGTCGCGTCCGACCCGCGCCTGTGGAGCGACGACCGCCTGCACGCCAACAGCGCCGGCCACGAACGCATCGCCGCCGCCCTCGCCCACGCCGCCGGCCTGCCCGGCACCGACGAGTCGTGGACCTCGCCGCTGCCGTCCCCTCCGCTGCGCCGCCGGCACGAGGTGCTCCGGGCGGAGCTCGCCTGGGGCCGCCGCCACCTGCTGCCCTGGCTCGGCCGTCACCTGCGCGGCAAGTCCTCCGGCGACGACCGCTTCCCGAAACGCCCCGACCCGTCCCCGGTCGACCTCCCGGACGCCTGACCCGCCACAACCCCCGCCCGCCGCGCCATGGATCCCGGCGCTCCGGCCAAGATCCCTGGCTTGATCCTTCCCGGTGTCTGACCCATCGCAGACGTGAACCGCGTCCGAGCTGCCGCATCGTCGTCTCGCGGTCCGTGCCCCGCACGGTGACTCCAGGCGCTGTGGCGAGCGGTGCCGCCGTCCACCGGCCGGACCACCTCCCACGGAGCGGGTCACGACGCGGTGGGCTGCGGATCGCGCCCACCCACGGACGACAAGAAGCGCCGCCGGCCACCCGGCCATGTCGCCACAAGCAGCCACCGCCGGCGCGGCTCACCCCTTCAGCTCGCCCTCAAGCAACCGTCCCGTCCCGGCTCGCCTCGACGCATCGGACCGGCGGCCCGGTGCAGCCTTGAGCGACCGGCCAGGCGCGGCCGGTGCAGCCTTGAGCAACCGGCCCGGCACGGCCGGCACCGCGGAGCTCGCGGAGCTGTTGGTGGTGCTGACGAGTGGACGGACGGCACAGTCGGAGTGCCGGGTGGGCAGCGGCCCGGCCGGTCAGCGCACCCGCCGCACCCGCCGCGCCGGGCGGGTTCGCCGCTCGGTCAGGGGACCAGGATCACCTTGCCGCGGACGTGGCCGGACTGGCTCAGGTCGTGGGCGGCGGCAGCCTCCGACAGCGGGAACGCCCGCTCGACCGGCATCGTGAAGCGGCCCTGGCGGTGCAGGTCGGCGGCCTCCTCCAGGGTCTGCCAGGCGCGGCCCTCCGAGCCGTCCGTGACCCGGGCGCCGAGCGTCGGTGCGTCGAAGTCCACGAGGCTGACCACGTCGGACGGCGCGGGCGTCAGCGTGATCAGCTGCGCGACCGCGCCGCGCCCCGCGGTGTCGAGGGCGACGTCCACGCCCTGCGGCGCGGCGGCGCGGATGCGGTCGGCCATGCCTTCGCCGTACGTGACGGGAATGGCGCCGATCGAGCGCAGGAACTCGTGGTTGCGCTCGCTGGCGGTGCCGACGACCGTGGCCCCGCGGGCGACCGCGAGCTGGGTCGCGGCGATGCCGACGCCGCCGGCGGCGCCGTTGACGACCAGCGTCTGCCCCTTCTCGAGACCGAGCAGCACGAGCGCGCGGCCGGCCGACTCGACGACACCGGGCAGCCCGGCCGCCTCCTCGAACGACATCGCCGCCGGCTTGGCCACCCACAGCTTCATGACGGCGTGCTCGGCGGCGCCGCCACCGGCCGCGAGCCCGAAGACCTCGTCGCCGACCTGCGCGTCCGCCCCCGGGCCGACGGCGTCGACGACACCCGACACGTCGCCGTGCGGGATCACCGGCAGCCGGGTCGGTGTCGTGTCGCCGAACAGGCCGCTGCGGACCTTCCAGTCGAACGGGTTGATGCCCACCGCCCGCACCGCGATCCTGACCTGCCCCGGCCCGGGCTGCGGCGGGTCGACGTCGACGACGTGCAGGACGCTCGACGGCCCGTATTCGGAATACCGCAACGCTTTCACGGGTGCCCCTCCGATGGTGGTGTACGTGCTGCGCGGCCGCTGGGCCCGATACCCCGCAACCGCCGGTTCAATGGTCGAACGGCCCGCCCGGCGGGTCAGGTGTTGAGTGGCCGGCGGGCCACCAGCAGGACGTGCGTGTCGGGCCACGGCAGCGGCGTCCCGTCCTGGGCCGAGAGCGCCGCGACCTGGGCGAGCCGGTGCTCGACGATCCAGTCGTTGCGCCACGAGTGCGACGCGGCGTCGACCTCGAAGCCCACGTCGGTCAGCAGCGCCTTCCAGTCGGCGAACTCCAGCCCGCAGAACTGCTCGTGTGCCTCGGACAGCCAGTTGTCGGGATAGTCCTTGTGGGTGAGGAACTCCATCGCGTCGCCGAGGGCGATGTCGACGGTGCCGTCGGCCCGGGCGTCGAACGGTAACGGGAAGTGGAAGTCGGCGGCGAACCGGTCCAGCCGCGCCCTGGTCGGCAGCCCTTCGACGTGTGCGGCGATCTCCTCGCGGGTCAGGCCGTCCAGGTCGACGAGCGGACCGCCGGCGGCGCCCTGCAGCGCGAGCCGCACCCGCAGGTCGCGGTTGTCGGGGCCGGACACGTCGGAGTTGATCCAGACGCCGCCGGGGACCGTGTGGTCGTAGATGGCCTGGGCGAAGCGGCGCAGCGAGTCCATCCGCTGCCCGTAGGACCAGATCTCGTGCGTCAGCGCGAACGTCAGCGTCGTGTCGACCGACCGGGGCGCGAAGACGGCCCCGCCCAGCACGTTGCGGCAGTAGAAGTAGACGTTGGGGTTGGTGAACCAGCCCTGCGCCTTGCGGTGCATGCATTCCTCGAACAGGTGACGGGCGACCTCGACGCCGATGAGGTCGCTCTCGCGCAGCGCAGGCTCCCGGTCGGCGAGGGCGAGGACCGCGCCGGCGCCGCAGCCGACGTCGACGATCCTGCCGGGCCGCACGTGCCGGCGGACCAGGTCCCACTTGCGCTCGGCGCTCGCCTCGAACGCCTCGGCATAGGTGCGGTAGTCACGGGTCGTGGTGAGGCCGCCCTCCTCGCCGACGACCGGATCGTTGACGACCTGGGCGACCTGCTCACCGAGCCGATACCGGTCGAAGACGTCGAGCGTCGCGGGGTGCGCCAGCTCCCGCCACGCGGGCTCGCCGGCGGCGAGCCGCAGCAGCACGTCCCACGGCCGGTCGGGCACCGGGTCGCGCTCGGCCTCGACGCCGGCGATCGCGAAACCGAGCTCGGCATACATCGCCGCGACCTCGGGTGTCGAGCACGCCACCACGGTGTCGTGCGGCGTCAGGGTGCGGCCGAGCACGGACTCGACGCTCTTGAGGGTGACCTCGGCGAACCGGTCGGTGTGCGCGGTGTCGAACACCGGCACCACGAGGGACCGCAGCCCCTCCTGGACGCTGAACCGCTCGATCGCCGCCTGCCGCCGGTCATAGCCGACGGGGTTGCGTTTGGTGTTCTGATGGTTGGCGCTCGTCACCGCCCACACGACCGTGCGCCCGCCCTCATCCGTCGGGGCGGCGAGCTCGCGCAGGTAGCCGGCCTGGAACCTGGTCAGCAGGTGGTGTCGGCCGGGGAACAGGACGAAGCGCTCCACAGGTCAGCCCTCGGCTGCCGGTGCCGGGCCGGTGCTCTGCACGACCTCGAACTCCAGCAGGCTCGCCCCGGACGCCACCGGCTTGGCCCGCTCACCCGAGTGCGCCTCCATCGCGGGGCCCTTCACCCACGCCTGGAAGTCCTCCTCGGTCTCCCACCGTGTGTAGACGAAATAGCGGGTCTCGCCGGCCACCGGGCGCAGCAGCTCGAAGCCCAGGAACCCCTTCGACCCCTCCACGGCACCGTGCCGCGCACCGAACCGGCGCTCCAGCTCAGGGCCCGCACCTTCAGGAACCTCGATCGCGTTGATCTTCACAACCGCCATGCCAACCACACTAGCGACCCCCACCGACAGTTCTTCCCCACCAGCGAGGGGTCGACGCCGCCGACAATGCGGTGGGAGGCGTCCGGGGGCGGGTGCGAGAATCGCGACGTGACCGATGTGCTTGATGATCTGCAGTGGCGGGGCCTGATCGCGCTCTCGACGGACCTCGACGAGTTGCGCGCCGAGATGGCGAAGGGGCCGCTGACCTATTACTGCGGCTTCGACCCCACCGCGCCGAGCCTGCACATCGGGCACCTGCTCCAGGTGCTGACGATGCGCCGCCTCCAACTGGCCGGCCATCGTCCCCTCGCGCTGGTCGGCGGCGCCACCGGCCTCATCGGCGACCCGCGGCCGACCGCCGAGCGGCAGCTGCACTCGCGTGACCAGGTCGCGGAGTGGGTGGACAAGATCCGCGGGCAGATCCAGCCCTACCTGGACTTCACCGGTGACAACGCGGCGACCATGGTCAACAACCTGGACTGGACCGCGCCGATGTCGGCGATCGACTTCCTGCGCGACATCGGCAAGTACTTCCGGGTCAACAAGATGCTGACCAAGGACGCCGTCAGCGCGCGGCTCAACTCCGACGCGGGGATCAGCTACACGGAGTTCAGCTACCAGATCCTGCAAGGCATGGACTTCCTGGAGTTGTTCCGCCGGTACGGGTGCCGTCTGCAGACGGGCGGCAGCGACCAATGGGGCAACCTGACCGCCGGGACCGACCTCATCCGGCGGATCGAGGGACAGTCGGTCCACCTGCTGGCGACGCCGCTGCTGACCAACAGCGCGGGGGAGAAGCTCGGCAAGTCCACCGGCGGCGGAAGCCTGTGGATGGATGCGTCGATGACCTCGCCGTACGCGCTGTTCCAGTACCTCGTGAACCTCGAGGACTCGATCGTGGGCGGGCTGCTGCGCCGCCTGACGTTCCTGTCCAGGGAGGAGATCGAGGTGCTGGAGAAGGAGACGGCGGACCGGCCCGCGGCCCGGCTGGGGCAGCGCAAGCTGGCCGAGGAGGTCACCCGGATCGTGCACGGGGCGCACGAGACCGAGCAGGTGATCGCCGCGTCGCAGGCGCTCTTCGGCCGTGGCGAGCTCGCGACCCTTTCCGCGTCGACACTGCGCGCCGCGTTGGCGGAGGCAGGTTTGGTACGGGCGGCGCCCGGGACGTCCGTGGCGGACCTCTTCATCGCCGCGGGCCTCGTGAGCAGCCGCAACGAGGCACGCAGGACGGTCTCAGAGGGCGGCGCGTACGTGAACAACGAGCGGGTGAGCGACGCGGAGGAGGTCGTCGCCGCGGACCGTGCGCTCGCCGGCGGGCTGCTGGTGCTGCGCAAGGGGAAGCGGACGTTCGCCGGCGTCGAGCTCGGCGCGATTTGACTCTGTCGCTGCGTTCCACGTAGCTTTTGCGAGCGCCACGGGGCACCTGCCCGGTGGCGCTCTGCACGACCCGGGCCCCGCTCACCACCAAGCGAGTGATCGATTTGGTGGAGATCGGAAGCCGGGGTAACGTAGATGACCGGCAGGGAAACGGGCGGCGCGCGAGACGCGTCGGACGGCCTGCAGAAAGCTTGATCGGCCAGAGACCGGGTGACCGGCCGAAGGTCGTGCCCGTAAGGCGGACGACATCCAGTCGACACGGTCGATTTGGATGCGGGACGCGGAGCGGGTAAGGTTTTACCCCGGCAGGGACACGGACGAGGCACGCGGGTCGCTCACACGAGCCGCAGCGGACGTCCTGCCGAAACCATACGACACTCGACCGGGTCACCGGAAGAGCAGTTGTGTGTCCGCGAAACGGGACAAAGTACGGCGAGCCGGACTTGACACCGCAAAACGGAGATGCTAGGATAGAACGGTAAGGAAAATGCCCCGGGAGATCGGGACCGGATAACGGTCAGGGTCTGCGGTGTGTGTTGGTTGTTTGAGAACTCAACAGGGTGCTTGTTAAGCCAGTGCCAATTGATTGACCCCGTGACATGGCTTTGTTGTCGTGTCCGA
>NZ_JBEXUD010000081.1:0-32721 GCF_040614215.1 Dactylosporangium sp. NPDC006015 | reverse complement strand
GAGTGCTCAGTTTGTGCAGGTGGTCACGCCTGCGGTCGGTGATCCGGGCGTGGACGCGGGCGACCTTCAGCCGTGCCTTGGCCCGGTTCGCGGAGCCCTTCTCCTTGCGGGCGAGGTTGCGTTGGGCGCGGGCGAGCGCGGCCCGGTCGCGGCGCTCATGCTTGGGGTTGGTGACCTTCTCCCCGGTGGACAGGCAGAGCAGGCTGTTGAGCCCGGCGTCGACACCGACCGCACCCGTGGCCGGAACGTCGGGGATCACATCGTCGCAGAGCAGCGAGACGAACCAGCGGCCAGCGGTGTCCTGGGACACGGTCACCGTGGACGGCGATGCACTCTCAGGCAGCGGCCGGGACCACACGATGTCCAGGGGTTCGGTCATCTTGGCCAGGGTGAGCCGGCCGTCGCGGTACCGGAACGCGCTGGTCGTGTACTCCGCCGAGCGGCGCGACCGCTTCCTGGACTTGAACGTCGGATACTTGGCACGCTTCGACCAGAAGTTCGTGAACGCCACCTGCAAGTGGCGCAGCGCCTGCTGCAACGGCACGCAGGAGACCTCGTTGAGGAACGCCAGTTCCTCGGTCTTCTTCCAGCCGGTGAGCATCGCGCTGGTGGCGTTGTAGTTGA
Organism: Dactylosporangium sp. NPDC006015; assembly: GCF_040614215.1. Taxonomy (NCBI): domain Bacteria; kingdom Bacillati; phylum Actinomycetota; class Actinomycetes; order Micromonosporales; family Micromonosporaceae; genus Dactylosporangium; species Dactylosporangium sp. NPDC006015. The sequence goes on along the minus strand of NZ_JBEXUD010000081.1, from coordinate 32,097 downwards.
CCCGTTCCTGGCGCAGCGTCCACGCCTCGGTCCGGGCCTGCAACGCCAGGTTGTAGACCAGTCGGACACACCCGAACGTCCGAGCAAGCTCGGCGGCCTGCCCGGGGGTCGGGTAGAAGCGGTACTTGAACGCCCGCTTCACAGTCCCGGACACGGCCCACACGATGACAGCCTGGATGGTGAACCTTGCGGTGACACCCGGGCAAACGCCGATCCGCCTTGGCGGCGGATCGGCTTTCCCTGCCCTGCTCCGCCGGAGTTCCGTTTCCTCCCCGGCCTGAAGGCCGGAGTATCCACGGAAGGAATCCGATGACTCCGCCTGGGCAATCCCGCGCCAGGCGCGGCTCAGCGCAGTGGTGGCGGGGCGCCGGGGGTGGCGCGGTGCGGCTGGTGTGGCTGCACGCGGTCGGGCGGCGGGTGCCGGGGGCGCTCGCGGTCATCCTGGCCTGCGCCGCCGGGCTGCGGGTCGCGCTGCTGTGGCAGTGGAAGGACTACGGGGCGCTGCAGCTGCCGCTGCTGTTCGAGACCGGCTGCGCGGCGGCGATCGCCGTCGCCGCCGCCAGCCCGTTCGGCGAGCCGGAGCGCGCCACCGGTGGCCGGCTGCCGTGGCTGCGCCTTGGCAGCGCGCTCGCGCTGACCGCGGTCGCGTCCGGCGCGCTGCTCGCGGCCGGCGGCACGCTCCGGGGCGTGCGTGACCTGGCCGGTCTGGTCGGCGTCGGCCTGCTGTGCGCGGTCCTGCTCGGCGGCGCCCCCGCGTGGGCCGGGCCGCTCGGCTACGCCATGGCCGGCGTGTACGCCCTGTACACGCAGTGGCACGCCCCCGCCCTGACGACGCCGTGGATCTGGCCGGGGCGCCCGGCCGGCGACGTCGGCGGTGCGGTCTGCGCCGCGCTGGTGTTCGCCGCCGGGACGGCCCTGTTCACGTGGCGCGGCGCCCGCGACGTCAGTACCTGAAGCCCGCCACCAGCGTCGACAGCTCCGAGGACATCCGGGCCAGCTCGGCCGTCGTCTGCTGGGACTCGGTGACGCCCTGGCTGGTGACGCGGGACGCCTCGGCGACGCCGGTCATGTTCGCGGCGATCTCGCCCACGCCGGCGGCGGCCTCCGCGACGCTGCGGCTCATCTCGCCGGTCGTGGCCGTCTGCTCCTCGACCGCCGACGCGATCGTCGTCTGGAAGTCGCTGATCCGGCCGATGACCTGCGAGATCTGCTCGATCGCGGCGACCGCGCCGGTCGTGTCGGCCTGGATCGCCTCGACGCGCCGGGCGATGTCCTCGGTGGCCCGGGCGGTCTCCTGCGCGAGGTCCTTCACCTCGGACGCGACGACCGCGAAGCCCTTGCCCGCGTCGCCGGCCCGGGCCGCCTCGATCGTGGCGTTGAGGGCGAGCAGGTTGGTCTGTTCGGCGATGGACGTGATCACCTTGACGACGTTGCCGATCTCCGCCGACGACGCACCGAGCTTGTTCATCGTCGTGGACGTCGACTCGGTGATCGTCACGGCATCGGCCGCGACGCGGGCCGCCTCGGCGGCGTTCTGCGAGATCTCCCGGATCGACGCGCCCATCTCCTCGCTGCCGGCCGACACCGTGTCGACGCTGCGGGACACCTCCTCGGCGGCGGCGGACACCGCCTGCGCCTGCACCGAGGTCTCCGCCGCCGACCTGGAGATCTGTGTCGTCACGCCCGACATCTCCTCGGCGGAGCTCGCGAGCGACGTCGCCGAGCCGTCGATGGTGAGCACGGTCTGCCGCAGCCGGACCAGCGCGTTGTCCAGCGCCTGCCCCATCCGGCCCAGCTCGTCGCGCGTCTGGAGCCCGGTGGTGCGGGTGAGATCCCCCTCCGACAGCGCCTCGCACACCCACTGAACCCGGTTCAGCGGCCGCACGACGCCCCGCGCCACGACCAGCCCGACGCCGAGCGCGAGCGCGAGCCCGACGACCAGCAGGATGATCGAGATCCGGCGGTTGCGCTCGTAGCCGGAGCGGGCCGAGGCCGCGGACTTGGCGGCGTCGGCGTTCTCCGCGTCATTCAGCTCCGCGATGTCCTTGTTGAGGGTCGCGACGATCGGCACGACCTCCGTTTCGCGGGTGTTCTGCCACGACACATAGTCATTGCGGACGCCGGCGGACAGCTGCTTGGCCCTCACCAGCTGCACCCAGCTCTGCCAGGTGGCCGCCAGGTGGTCGATGGTCGCCGGGTTGCCCGCGGGGAAGCTCTTGCGGTACGCCTCGATCGCCGCGTCGAACGCCTTCAGGTCGTTCTCGAACATCCCGGTGTACTTCGTCACCGTGTCCGCGTCCTGCGAGATCGCCTGGTTGGCCAGGTCGACCCTGGCCAACGCCGCGGACGCCTTGATCTGCCCGACCGCGGCGACGCTCGCGACGTTGCTGCGGTAGATCCGCTGCGCCGTATCGCTGGCGTCGGACAGCGACAGCAGCCCGGTGATGCCGACGGCGAGCGCGACCACGGCGGCGACACCGATCGCGAAGAGAATCTTGACACGGACGCTGAGATCGGTGAACCAGTTGTGTGTACCGGCAGGCGAAGTCACCAGGGGCCTCCGAAGTACGAGTGAGCTCACCCCACCGTACGAAACGCGGCCTTTGCCCGAAGGCGATTCGCGATCATCGCCCGCCCGGGGTGTTGCCTTCGTCATAGGGTGGAAGACGCGGCGCCGGCCGGGGTGTTGGCGGCGACATGAGCCGACTCTTCGCTCCGGTGACCCTGCGTGGCGTCACGTTCCCCAACCGCGTCTGGGCGGCACCGATGTGCCAGTACTCGTCCGCCGACGGGCACCCCACCGACTGGCACCTGGTGCACCTCGGCGGCATCGCCCGCGGCGGCGCCGGCGCCGTCATCGCGGAGGCGACCGCGGTGCGCCCCGACGGCCGGATCACCCCGCAGGACGCCGGCATCTGGAGCGACGAGCAGGCCGCGGACTACGCCAGGATCACCGCGTTCATCCGCGGCCAGGGCTCGGTCCCCGGCATCCAGCTGGCGCACGCGGGGCGCAAGGCGTCGACGTTCGCGCCGTGGCGGGGCAAGGGCAGCGTGCCGGCGGCCGAGGGCGGCTGGCCGACCGTCGCGCCGTCCGCGGTGCCGTTCGACGGCTTCGCCACGCCCGTCGAGCTGTCCACCGGCGAGATCGGCGCGCTCGTGCGGGACTGGGCCGCGGCCGCCCGGCGCGCGGTCGACGCCGGCTTCGAGGTCGTCGAGGTCCACGCCGCGCACGGCTACCTGCTGCACGAGTTCCTGTCCCCGCTGTCCAACCTGCGCACCGACGCCTACGGCGGCGACCTGGCCGGCCGGTCCCGGCTGCTGCTGGAGGTCGTCGACGCGGTCCGCGGCGCGCTCCCGGACCGGCTGCCGCTGCTCGTGCGGGTCAGCGCCACCGACTGGGTCGAGGGCGGTCTCACCGTCGACGAGGTCGCCGAGGTGGCCGCCGTCCTCGCCGGGCACGGCGTCGACCTGGTCGACGTGTCCAGCGGCGGCAACCACGCCGGCCAGCAGATCGTCGCCGGCCCCGGCTACCAGGTGCCGTTCGCCCGGGCGGTCCGCGAGCGCTCCGGCCTGCCGGTGGGCGCGGTCGGGCTCATCACCGAGCCCGCCCAGGCCGAGAAGATCCTCGCCGAGGAGTCCGCCGACGTGGTCTCGCTCGGCCGCGCGCTGCTGCGCGAGCCGTCGTGGCCGCAGCGGGCCGCGCTGGAGCTGGGCGACGACGTGGCGTGGCCGCCGCAGTACCGCGCGGGCCGCCCGGCCGTTCCCGTCGCGATCCCCCGCTCATAGCCCGCCGGCGTAGTCGAACCAGTCGAACCGGACGGTGCCGTCGGCGCAGTACATGCCGATGACCCGTCCGGTGAAGCCGCCGGCGACCTCCGTCGACAGGTAGCGGCCGTCGAGCGTGGCGAGCGCGGTGAAGGTCCCGTCGGCGCCCTCCACTCCGAACGCCAGGACGTCGGGTCCGCACCGGGGGTCATCGGTGGATGCGGGCGCCACGTCGACGCCGAGGACGACGGGTCCGTCCGGCACCGGACAGGACGCCACCTCGGCGCGCAGCGGGCCGATCCGGGCCAGCACCCTCGCGGTACCGGCGAACACCTCGATCTCGTAGTGGTGGGCCTCGTCGAGGCGGACCACGAGACCGCCGCGGCCCTCCCCTGGGTCGAGCAGCGTCCTGGCCTTGCACGCGAGGTGCTGCTGGCGCCGGGCGACGAGGGTGACGTCCAGGTCGTCCAGCGACCCTCCGGCCGCGTGCAGCGTCAGCCAGCCGGGCCGGTCCTGGCTCGTGGACGGCGGCCGCCGCAGCGAGACCCACCGTGGATGCATGGGACCGTCGAAGTCGTCGCGGACCGGCTCGGCGGCGGCGGGGTACAGCGGCCAGCCCACGGCCGGCAGGTCCAGGGTCAGCGGACCGGCGACCGGCCAGCCGTCGACCCAGCGCACCGGCGCGAGGTACGTCTCCCGGCCGAGGACGTGCCAGCCGGGTGAGCCGCCGCCGGGGCGCACCCCGAGCAGCACCATCCACCAGGAGCCGTCGGGCGCCTGCACGAGGTCGGCGTGGCCGGTGTTCTGGATCGGGTGGTCGGTCCCCCGGTGGGTGAGGATCGGGTTGAACGGGCACGGTTCGAACGGCCCGGACGGCGACGGGCCGCGCGCGACCGACACGGCGTGGCCGCGCTCGGTGCCGCCCTCCGCCAGCAGCAGGTACCAGTGGTCGCCGATCCGGTACAGGTGCGGCGCTTCCGGCGCCTTCGCCCCCGGCGTGCCCGACCAGATCCGCTGCGGTTCGCCGAGCACGGCCCCGGTCGCGGTGTCGAGGCGCACCTGGGATACGCCGGCGACGGTGCACCAGCAGGTGCCGTCGGCGTCCCACGCGAGGTCGGGGTCGATGCCGGCGACGCCCGGCAGCGGGATGGGCTCCGACCAGGGCCCGGCCGGGTCGGTGGCGGTGTAGAGCTGGTTGCCGCCGGCGCTGACGTTGGTGACGACGAGCCAGAACCGGCCGTCGTGGTGGCGCAGGGTGGGCGCGTAGAGGCCGCCGGAGGACCGGGTGCCCGGCGGCAGTGGCAGCTGGCTCGGGCGGTCCAGGGCGTTGCCGATCTGCGTCCAGTGCACCAGGTCGCGGCTGTGAAAGATCGGCACGCCGGGGAAGTACTCGAAGCTGGAGCAGGCCAGGTAGTAGTCGTCGCCGGCCCGGCAGACGCTCGGGTCCGGGTGGAAGCCGGCAACGACTGGGTTGCTCAGGTCGCTCGTCATGCGGTGACCCTTCCAAGGCGTTGACAGTGGGGCCTGGGCGGGGGTCTATTATTCGACTGAACGTTTGGTTAGTTTTCGCTGCTTGTCCGCTGGCCTTCCGTTGGTCCAGTTCCGCTGGTCTTCCGTTGGTCCAGTTCCGTTTGGTCTCGTTGGTCGAGGAGAGCCGCATGCCCAGTCCGATGCTCCGGAGCCACGTCCTCGGCGCCTGGCACACCGCTGACGACGACGGCAAGGCCGTCCACGACGCGGTCACCGGCGAGGAGATCGCGCGGGTCAGCTCCAGCGGCGTCGACTTCGCCGCCGCCCTCGACTACGGCCGGCGCACCGGCGGCCCGGCGCTGCGGGAGCTCACCTTCCACCAGCGCGCCGCCCTGCTCAAGGCGCTCGGCCTGCACATCCGCGAGCAGCGGGAGCGGCTCTACGCCGTGTCCGCCAGGACCGGGGCGACGCTCGGCGACTCCAAGTTCGACGTCGACGGCGGCATGGGCGTCCTGCTCTCGTACGCCAGCAAGGCCAAGCGCGAGCTGCCCAACGACACGGTGTACGTCGACGGCCCCGTCGAACCGCTCGGCAAGGGCGGGACGTTCCTCGGCCAGCACGTCTGCGTGTCGCTGCGCGGCGTCGCGGTGCAGATCAACGCGTTCAACTTCCCGGTCTGGGGCCCGCTGGAGAAGTTCGCGCCGGCGTTCCTGGCCGGCGTCCCCACCATCGTCAAGCCGGCCACGCCGACCGCGTTCCTCACCGCCGAGCTCATCGAGGTCATCGTCGAGTCCGGCATCCTGCCCGCCGGCGCCCTGCAGTTCGTCGCCGGCGGCCTCGGCGACACGTTCGACCACCTCACCGGCCAGGACCTCGTCTCCTTCACCGGCTCCGCGTCGACCGCGCAGCTGCTGCGCACCCACTCCGCGCTGGTCCGCAACGCGGTGCGGTTCAACGCCGAGGCCGACTCGCTCAACCTTTCGGCGCTCGGCCCCGACGCCGTCCCCGGCACGCCCGAGTTCGACCTGTTCGTCAAGGCTCTCGTCGCCGAGATGACCGTGAAGGCCGGCCAGAAGTGCACCGCGATCCGGCGGGCCTTCGTACCGTCAGGGCTGGTCGAGGCCGTGGTCGAGGCGGCGACCGCCCGGCTCGCGAAGACCGTCGTCGGCAATCCGGCCGCGGAAGGTGTACGGATGGGCGCCCTCGCCAGCCTCGACCAGCGCGACGAGGTCCGGCGCAGCGTCGGGGCGCTCACCGGCGCCGGCCGGATCGTCTACGGCGACCCGGAGAAGGTCGACGTGCTCGACGCCGACCCGCAGCGCGGCGCGTTCCTGTCCCCGATCCTGCTCGTCGGCGACCCCGACCGGGCCGAGCCGCACGAGGTCGAGGCGTTCGGCCCCGTCGCCACCGTCATGGCCTACGACACCACCGACCAGCTCGTCGAGTACGCCGCCCGCGGCCAGGGCAGCCTCGCCGGCTCGGTCGTCACCGCCGACACCGCGTTCGCCCGCGACGTCGTCCTCGGCGTCGCCCCCTGGCACGGCCGGCTGCTGATCCTCAACGACCGCGACGCCAAGGAGTCCACCGGCCACGGCTCGCCGCTGCCGATGCTCGTCCACGGCGGCCCCGGCCGCGCCGGCGGCGGCGAGGAGATGGGCGGCATCCGCGGCGTCCTGCACCACATGCAGCGCACCGCCGTCCAGGCCGACCCGGACACGCTCGCCGCGGTCACCGGCCGCTGGGTCGCCGGCGCGCAACGGCACGTCGACGACGTCCACCCGTTCCGCAAGAACCTCGCCCAGCTGCGCCCCGGCGACACCGTCGTCGCCGGCCCGCGCCGCGTCACGCAGGAGGACGTCGAGCACTTCGCCGAGTTCACCGGCGACACGTTCTACGCCCACATGGACGCCGAGGCCGCCGCCGCCAACCCGCTCTTCGGCGAGCGCGTCGCGCACGGGTACCTCGTCGTCAGCCTCGCCGCCGGCCTCTTCGTCGACCCCGACCCGGGCCCCGTCCTGGCCAACTTCGGCGTCGACTCGCTGCGCTTCCTGTCCCCCGTCAAGTTCGGCGACGAGCTCACCGTGACCCTGACCTGCAAGCAGATCACCCCGCGCGAGTCCGCCGACTACGGCGAGGTCCGCTGGGACGCCGACGTCACCCGCCAGGACGGCGAGTCCGTGGCGAAGTACGACGTGCTCACCCTGGTCGCGAAGCCGGCCGGGTGAGCGTCTCGGGCCGCTCCGGCCGACGCCGCAGCGCAGTGGGGGCGGCGGCATGAGCGGCCAGCTTCGCGTCTCGGGCCGCTCAGGTCGACGCCGTAGCGCGGCGGGGGTGGCGGCATGAGCGACGCCGTCGAACTCGGGCAGCGCCCCGGCCGCGGTCGCCCTCCCCGGTACAGCCGCGACGAACTGATCGCGAAGGTCGTCACGGTCTTCAACGAGCGCGGCTACGAGGCCACCTCCATGGAGGACCTCGCCCGCGCGACCGGCCTGAACAAGTCCTCCTTCTACCACCACTTCACCGGCAAGGAGGAGCTGCTCGGCCTCGGCGTCGGCCGCGCCCTCGACGCCCTCACCGCGGTGCTCGCCGAGCCCGAGTCACTCTCCGGCCGCCCGGCGCAGCGTCTCGAACACGTGCTGCGCCGCACCGCCGAGGTCCTCCTGTCCGAGCTGCCGTACGTCACCCTGCTGCTCCGCGTCCGCGGCAACACCACCGTCGAACGCGACGCCCTCCACCGCCGCCGCGACCTCGACACCCGCGTCGCCGCCATGGTCCGCGCCGCCGCCGACGCCGGCGAGATCCGCGCCGACATCGACCCCCGCCTCGCCACCCGCCTCCTCTTCGGCATGGTCAACTCGATCACCGAGTGGTACCGCCCCGACCCCTCCCGCCCTTCCCCCGCCCCCGACATCGCTTCCGCCGTCGTCACCCTCACCCTGCACGGCCTGTCCACCCAACCCGCCCCCTGAGCCGCCCACACGCTCGACCCGGCCGGCACCACGCGGACGCCTGCGTTGTGGTCAGGGGTGATGGCTCATGTGCCGGGCTCCGGGGGCGTCTCGAGGGCGGCGGTGAGGTTGGCGTACTCGGCGTCGTCGAGGACCTGCCGGGCGGCTACGGCGAAGGCGGCGGGACCAAGGCCGACGCGGAGTTGCCGGAGCCGGGCCAGGTTGCGCACAGCCTCCGGCAGGCCGATGGACAGCCGGATGGTGAAGGCCCGCAGATGCAAACGCACAGCGGCCTCGCCGTCGCCGGCCTCCGCGCGCAGATCGCCGAGCTGGCCGACGGCGGTGGCGATGCCGGCCTGGTTGCCGAGGCGTTCGTCGATGGCCAGTGACAGTTCGTACCGGCGTTCGGCCTCGGCATTGTCGCCGCGTTGCCGGGCGAGAATGCCGAGGCGGCCGTGGCCGCTGGCGAGGCGAGCCTGGTTGCCGAGGCGTTCGTGGATGTCGAGGGCCAGCCGGTACCGGCGTTCGGCCTCGGCATGGTCGCCCCGGTCGTGGGCGAGGATGCCGAGCTGGTGGTTGCCCACGGCGATGCCCGCCTGGTCGCCGAGGCGTTCGCTGATGCTCAGCGCCCGCTGGCAGCGGCGGGTGGCCTCTGCGTGGTCACCACGCAGTTGGGCGAGCTGGCCCAGTTGGTGCTCAGTGCTGACGGTGCCGAGCTGGTCGCCGAGGCGTTCCCTGAGGCCCAGCGCCAACAGGTACTGGCGCTCCGCCTCAACGAGGTCGCCGCGCTGCTGGGCGAGGATGCCCAGCTGATGGCGGCCAGCGGCGACGCCGGGCTCGTTGCCGAGTCGCTCGTTGATGGTCAGCGCCAACCGGTACCGGCGCTCCGCCTCAGCGAGGTCGCCGCGGTCGAACGCAAGGCTGCCGAGTTGGCCGTGGCTGATGGCGACGCCGACTTCGTCCCCGCGGCGTTCGTTGCCTGCCATGGCCCGCTCGTAGTGCAGTTCGGCTTCCGCGAGGTCGCCGCGCAGGTGGGCGAGGACGCCGAGCTGGTGGGTGCAGGTGCCTGCCCCCCTGTCGTCGCCGAGTTGCTCGAACGCGGTCAGCGCCTCCTGGTAGCTGCGTTCGGCACCGTCGAGGTCGCCTCGGTGCTGGGCGAGCAATCCGAGCTGGTGTGTCCACGCGGGCCGTCGGGGGTGGCCCGGTGGCAGACGGCGCAGGGTGTCGTGGATGAGGGCGGCCTCGCGATCCCAGGCCCCCCAGCGGTGCAGTCGTAGGCAGATGTGTTCGGTGAGAACGTTGGCGGCGTCGAGGTCGCCGGCAGCGATGAGATGGTGACAGGCCTCTTCGCGGTCGAGCAGGTCGGCGACGGGATCCTGCGGTCCTGTTTCGGCCCGCCACTGCCGGTACTCGGCGGCGGAGCGGTGCGCCCGCGTGACCTCGCCGACCAGGTGGGTTGTGCGTGGGGTCTGCCAGCGGCGGTGCAGTTCGGTGGCGGTCCACCGGTGCATGAACACCGTCCCGGTGTCCTGGTCGTGGTGGATCAGGCTGCTGTTGCGCAGCACCACCAGCAGGTCTGCCAGGTCGTCGGGGGCGGTGTACGGCGGCCGGCGGTGGGCGTTGACGAGGTCCTCCAACTCGGCGCGGTCCCGTGGGGCGAGGGGCCCGGCCGGGTCGAGCGCGGCGGCCAGGTCGGCAGGCATCAGCTCGTAGGTGCCGAGCAGCGCCGACATCCTGGTGGTGACGGCCACCCGCGCGGCGGGTGACGCGGCCGGGTCGGGGACGCCGGTGTGAAAGGCAAGCGCTACGGTCGGGACGCTTTGCCGGTGGACGCTGACCGCGGCAAGGGTCTCCAGCGCGCCGGGTATCTGCCCGAGGCGGGTGAGGTGGTCGGTGAGCAGGACGTCGTCGGCGGTGAGGGTGATGGTGTCGGCGAGGGCGTCGGCCAGGGTGCGGTCCTGCGCGAGCCACAAGGCTGTCCTGGTGGGGCCGAGCCGTGCGGTCACGGCGGCGGTCAGCCGGTCGGTGACGTCGTCGAAGCGGGCCTGTCCTTGCCCGAGGAGCGCGTCGAGGTACTCCAGCGATCGGGGGTGGCCGCCGACGAGCCGCCATACGTCGCCTGCGGCAGCGGTCGTGGGGGCGTGCCGGTCCACGTTGGGCAGCGACCACAGCAGCTTCGCGGTCTCCGCGGCGGTCAGCGGCCCGACCGGCTGCTCCAGCAGCCGCCGGTTGACCGCGGCGGTGACGTGCACCGGGTGCCGGGAGGTGATGAGCAGCCTGCTGAGGCCGGCGTCGGCGAGCCATGCGGTGAGCAGGTCGGCGAGTGCCGGGTCGGTGACCACCCAACGGTCGCCGGCCGGGGTGAGGTTGTCCTCGAAGTTGTCCAGCACGAGCACGATCGGGATGTCGTCCAGGACGTCCTCGCGCAGCAGCGCGAACCGGTCCTGCCAGGACAGGTCCATCCGGTCAGCGGCCTGCACGGCTGCCGTCTGCGGGCCGGGGACGGTCTGACGGCGCAGCAGTTCGCGCCGGGCCGCCGTGGCGGTTGCGGCGAGGACCCCGTCGACGGTCACCTGCCCCGATACGGTCGCGACGCGGCACGCAGGGTCGCGGTCCACGATGCGGCGCAGGACTTCACCGGCGAGGGCTGTCTTGCCGATGCCGCCGATGCCGTGCAGGACGAGTCCGGCGTAGGTGTCGCCGTCCAGTGCGGCGGGCAGACTGCGTTGCAGCCGGCGGCGGCCGACGAACCGGCCTGGGGGCCTCGCCGCGACGCCGCCCCACGTGGTGGCCCGCACCTGGGGGGCCGGCACGTGTGGCAGGGTGTGATCCACTACGGCGATCCGCGGGCCGGCGGCGAGCAGGGTCACGACACCCCACTCGTCGAGCCCCGCGACCTGGACCGTTAACGGGTCCTCGGCCGTGGCCAGGTCGTGGTGTACGAGCCGGCGCGCGTCGGTGACGGCCCGCACCACGTCGGCGTCGGGTATGGCGGCGAGTTCGGCGTAGATGCGGGCGAACAGCAGCGTCGCGTACCGGTCAGTGACGCTGGTCTGCGTGCCGATGACCGCGGACGCGCCACGGGCCGCCAGGTGCGCGGCATAGGAGGAGCCGTCCTGCTCGCCGCCGGTGTCGGTGTAGCAGGCGGCAAGGGAGATGACTGGCGGCATGCGCCCGGACGGCACCGCCTCCAGGATGAGCTCGTCGGCGGTGACGGGTCGGGCGTTGCCGTCGTCGTCTTCCAGCAGCAGTACGCCGGGGCGGCCGTGTGCGGAGATGTGCAGCACGTGGACACCGCCGCTGACGTCGAGCGCGGCGCGGATCGCCGCTGTCGTCGCGAACGGCACCACCTCGACCCGTGCGCCGCTGCGCCGTGCCTTGTGGACGGCCTCCGTCACGGCTCGCAGCTCGTGCTCGTAATCCAACAGGGGGCCGCCGTTGATGTCCGGGGAGGCGATAGCGACCACAATCCGCAGCGGACCCGCCAGGCCCGCCGACGGGAACTGTGCGGTGCCACCGATGCTGCGGTACACGCTGATCCGCGGAAGCAGCGCAAGCGGCTGCCGCGTTTCCGGGTCGGGCAGGGCTTCCCACGGCAACCACGCAAACCCGGGGGCATCCACGGCGAGGCGCAGCGCGATCGTCTCCCGCACCGTCCGTCGCACCAGATCGGTCAGCGCCGCGGCAAGGGGTCCAGGCAGGAACGACTCGGCCAATAGGACCCCGGCGCGCCGCAGCGACAGCAGATCCGGAGCGGGGGCTGCCGCCAGGTCCCGTCCTGATGGTCTGCCGCCGGACCGAGTCCGTTCCCGGCGTGCGTCGTGGATCGCGTGCCCCAGCCCAGGCCGCACCCCGTCGTGCGGAGCCCGGAAGTCCACACCTGCGCCGGACAGCCGGACCTCTGCAGCTGTCACGGAGAGCGTGATGTCGAGTGCCTCGAGGCGTGGCCGGGTCACCGTGCGCAGCCATCGGTGTATGGCACGTCCGGGCCGACGAACCGTTCCCATTCCTCGACGTCCAGCGCACGGCGGTCGCCGGCGCAGGCGAGACCTACGGGGTCGGCGGCGATGGCATCGACGGCGGTGATGTCCCAGACGAGCGGGGCGCCGCTCGTGCTGCCGGTGAGCACGACCTGCTGGCTCGGGCCGAACGTGGCGACGTTAATCGGCCCGCGGTTGCCGCGCAGCTCGGCAACCTTCCGCGGCTGTTGAGGGTCCAGGATCGTCCAGAGGGTGACGCTGCCGTCGCCGTTGCCGGTCAGGGCGAGGGTCTTGGCATGGTTGATGCCGGCGACGCGGACGGCGGTGCCGTGGCCACGCATCGCGCCCCTGGCGATCGGGTGGGCCGGGTCGGTCAGGTCCCAGAGGGTGGCGGCCGCATCGGTGTCTCCGGCGCGTACCAGCAGCCTGCCGTCGGCGCTGAGCGCCAGCGCGGTGACCGGTCCGCTGACGGGCCGCATGCCGGCGACCCGGCGGCGCTGGCCGGACTCGTCGACCTTCCACACCGCAGTGTCGCCGCCGGCCCCACCGACTGCCACGGTGGTGCCGTCGAGGCTGAACGCCAACATGATCGGTTCGGTGACACCGCTCAGCCACCGGTCGATGACCTCGGGCCCGGTCCCGGGTCCGGTCCGCCACAGGGTCAGATCGCCAGCGCCCCCGGCGGCGACGGCGAGTTGCCCGTCACCGCGGAGGCCCACGAACTTGGCCGGGAGGTCGTTCGGCACAGGCAGGGGCTCTGGTTCCCGGCCGTTGAGGTCCCAGAATCGTGGCCCGCCGGAGTCGCCGACGGTGAGCGCGAGCCTGCCGTCGCTGCTCAGCGCGACGGACCCGACGTGCCTGACCGAATCGGGAAAGGCGGTGACCCGCCGAGGGCTGGCAGGGTCCAGCACGTCCCACAGGACCGCAGCTGCGTCCGTGGCGGCGACGACCTGTCCCGCGCCGCTCGCGGCGATCGTACGGGTGGGGCCTGTCATGCCGAACAGGGAGCCGCGGAGGTGGTACGTGGCGCGGGGGGCGATGCTCCATACGATGGCGGCGCCGTCGGCCCCGCCGGTCAACGCGGTCTGCCCGTCGGCGGCCACCGCGACCGAGACGACCGGCCCGGTATGTTCGCGCAGCACCTGCCTGACCTGGTCGGTGCTGCCGCTCGTCGCTTGCCAGACGATGCTGTCACCGCCGGTGCCGCCCACCAGCGACACGGTGCCGGTGCTGTCAGTCGCAGCGGAGATCATGTCGTCGGTGGTCGCCACGGCGGCCACGGCGGCGTCGCCGCTGCGCAGAAGGTTCGGCAGACTGCCGTACAGCTGCTGGCTGAGTTCGGTGAGCTGGATGATGGCCGTCACGCGCTTCGTAGCGCCGACGACGACCCGCTTGGCGTCGGCGGACAGTGCGAGTGTCCTGACGTCGTCGTCCGCGACCTGGACCGGCTGGTCTGTCGCAGCGGCGCCGACGTTCCACCGGTACAGGCCCGTCGTCGAACCGGCCAGCACCATCCGGCCGTCAGGAGTGGTCACGGCAGCATTCAACCGACCGCTGGGGACCTGCAACCGCTGCGTGAGACGGGCCACCGAGGTGGTGACGTCCCAGAACAGCACCTGCCCGTCGGCCTGCGTCGTCATGACTCGGGTGCTGTCGCCGAGAAACGCAAGCGACACGATCGTGCGGTTGACGCCGGTGCCCGGTGGGGGCGGCGACCATGTCGCGACCGGCAGGGGCCGGGCCGGGTCGGCGACGTCGAACAGGATGGTCGTGCCGGAGGCGCCGCCGACGAGCAGCCGCTGTCCATCGGCGCGCAACGCCACGGCGGTCACCGGTTCGCCGGTCGGCAGCTGATTGGTGCGGACCGGATCGCCGAGGTCGCTGATGTCCCACAGGGTCACGGACTTCAGGCTGGCCGTGACGGCCAGGCCGGCGGGACCGAGCGCGACCGCGGTGACCGGATCGACGGTGTCGGCCAGCACGACCGATGCCTGGTCACCGGCCAGCGTGGAGACCAGGCCGGCCCGGGTCGCCGGAGTGTCGTGGACGGTCACCGCCGCCAGTCCCAACCGGACGGCGAGCGCGGGCTGTTCTCTGCGGTTATCAACGGCCCGTCCGAGTAGCTCCTGCGCCAGGCGGTCGCGTTGGGCGTCGCCGACGTCGTGGGCGGCGGCGGCGAGCTGGTTCTGGTTGACGGCGTTGTACACACCACCGCCGACAAGGGCGGCGACCACGACGCCGACCACCACCAGCGGGGCCTTCCGCAGCTTGCGTAGCCTGCTGCGGGCTTTGCCGACGGTGGGCACCCACACCGGAGCTGCGCCCGGCGGCAACGGGCGGGGCGCCTCGGCCTCGCTGTCGGCAGGGGCGATGAGCCGCCACTGATTCCGGCCGGACGCGGCGAGCTTCGCGTGCAGACCACCGACCTTCTGCAGCCGGCCGTCCTCGCCGATAACGCCGGTGACGGCAGCCTGCTGCCGGGCCATCCGCAGCGTCGCGGCACGAAGCCACCGCCGCCGCAGCCGCCGGTCACGCAGTTCGAGCAGCCCCACCCCGAACGCCGCGCCCAGCGAGGCGCCGGCGATGAGCCGCTGCGGTCGCCCTTCGTGCGTGGTGGACCACAGCACGCACGGCGGCCGGGTGTCGCTGCCGAACACATGACGCCAGGCCGCGGTGAGCGCGGCGCTGAACTCGTCGTCACCGGCCCGGAAGAACACCATCTGCCGGGGGTCCGGGTACAAGCCGGCTGGGCCGTCGGGCACGATCGTCAGTTCCAGGGTGCCGGCGACCCCGTCGACGTCGGCGCTGGTGGCGTCGTAGACGACGTTGATCCGTTGGCTGTCCTGGGCCGCGGTCAGCGCGCCAGCGAGCATCGCGGCCTGGACCGCGACCCAGGTGCGCGGCGGTCCGCCAGCCATGGCGTCGATGCGCCGCAGGAGGGCCCGGACCGGGCCGGAGCGGGCAGCCGCGGCGAGGCCCGGAGCCGTGTCGAGATCCGGTAGGACCGGCGGAGCCGACCAGTATGCGATGGCCTGCTCCAGCCGACGGTACCCGTCTGGTGCGGTGTCCTCGGGGGCGCCGCAGCAGGCGGCGATGCCGGCCAGGATCCGGGCGGCCCGAGCGACCTCCGGACCTCCGTAGCCGCCCAGCGCGGCGAAGAGTTCTCGCTCAGTGCCGTCCGCCCAGTCGGCGAGCCGGTCCGGGGCGAGCTCGGCCGCTTCTTGGCATGCCCGCCACCACAGGTGCTCGTCAACGAGCCGCTGATACACGTCACCGGCGGTGACCGTCGAGGCGGGATCACGCAGCCCCTCGATGAGGCCGTCCACGTCGGCGAGCGCCGAGCCACGCGTACGTTCCGCACCGGTCTCCGTCATCGCTGCTCCTGTCCGGCCGAGCTGGTGATGGTGCTTCGGTGCGGGTCGGACAGCGACGCGGCGAGGGACCGCCAGGTGTCCCGGGTCGCGGGCGTGACCGCGGCCTGCACAGAGGACCGGACCTGCTCGGCGGGCCAGCCGACGAGACCGGCGGCCGGAAACGGCGCCGAGACGTGCCACGGCTGGCGCGGATCGAATCCGGCGAGCAGCACCACGGAGCTGGTCGGGCTGCCGTCGGTCGGGACCGGCACGATTACGACGACCCGGTCGGACGCCGCCGTGCCGTACTCGATCACCGTCACGAGGAACTCTTCGACGGGCGCGGCGGCGACCTCGAGGTGATACCGCCGTTCCCGTTGCCGCAGCACTAGTCGCAGACCTCGCCACGGCAGCTGGATGCGAGTTTCGGCCGGACGTGCGACAGGGCCGCTGGCGTACACGACGGCGGAGTCGCCGGCGAGCGGCAGCGCGAACAGCTGCACCGGAAGCCGCAGCGTCGTGGCGAGCCGGTCGAGCTGGACCCGCCAGCGCCCGCCCGTGACGCCGCGGAACCGGACGCTTCCGCTGTCGTCGAAGACGCCGAGCACCTGGCCGCCGGCGTGGGTGAGGGCGGCGGACTGCGCGGTGAGGTCGGCCGTCGGCCGGTTGTCGACGTACACGGCGAGCGCGACGTCCATTCCTCCGGCGTCACCGGGTGCCACGGTGGCCGCAACGACGACGCCCTCGGCCGTCACCTCCAGAAAGTCGGTGGACCCGTCAAATCCGGTGCGGCTCAACGCCTGCAGCGCCAGCGCCGTCGCCTCTACGGTCCGTCCATCCCGGGCCTCGGCACTCGCGGCGCGCGTCTCGGCAGCCGCCGAGGGTGCCGTTGCAGTCGTGGGTGCCGGCGGCGGTGAATTGGGGATGAGGGTGACCTCGCCCGGCGGCGGGCCGTAGGGCAAGACGGTGCCCGGTCGGTCCGGGTCCGCGCCGGTGAACGCGGTCAGCGGCCCGTCGTGCAGCGCCGCTAGGTAGCTGCGGAGCCGCCGCAGCGTCGCCGTGTCGTGCAGATCGGGCAGGTCGACGAGGCCGGTGATGAGCAGCCGGAGTCCTTCGGCGACGAACGGCAGTTCGCCGAACGACGCCCGCTGCAGCCCGGCAGCGATCCGCGATTCGTCCGGTTCGGCCCGGTACTGCTGCTGGGTCACCCACAACACGGTCGCGTCGACCGAGTCCGGATACTGTCCGGCCAGCGTGTCGACCCAGTCGGCGGCCCGCGGATCACCGATCCGCAGCAGGTAGTAGCCGACGGCGAGGTCCAGCAGTTGCGGGTCGGCGACGTACGCGACGGCCCGCGCCCGGTCCAGCAGGATGTCGTCGGCGACCACACCGGCGAGCGTGAGCTGCCCGCGGAACAAAAGCTGCAGCAGCGTCGTGGCGGCGTCCGGCGGCGGCGCGACGACCCACGTGCCGGGCTCCTCGCCGGCAGCGATCCTCAGCGGGGTATCACGTGGCACGACCAGGATCGGGGTGTGGGCGGTGTCGGTGCCGACCTGGACGCCGGTGAGCCTGGCGGAGCGCCGCGCGATGACCGTCACGTCGAGGTTGCCGCCGCCGGACTCCTCGATGGTGCAGCCGCGGCTGGGCCGCCACCCCCGACGCTCGTATTCCCAGGCACGCAGCCACGTCGGTCGGTCGCGCAGCGGCGCCGGGCGGGCGGTCAGGACCGCCTCGGACCTGTCGGGGACGGCAAGCGTCGCGCGGAGCCGACCCTGGCCCGGCAGGTAGCCGATCGCCAGATACCGGCCGGGATCCATCGCCACGACGGCGGGTTCGGCGGCTCGCAGCGGGGTACGGGCGATCGTCTCGAGCCGTTCGTCGACGAGTTCCAGCACTCCGACGACGGCACCGTCGGACACGTCGGCGTCGATGTACCGCACGGATGCAGTGGCGCCGGCCATCACGAGCCGACCGTCAGATCGAAGACGAACCGAGGCGGCGGCCACAGCCACAACGCGTGCTGCGCGTCCTGGAACGCGCCAGAACGGAACGAGGCGGAGTACTCGTAGACGGCGGCGTCGGCGGTGTCCTCCCACGGCGCCGCTGCCGCGGGCCGTGACTGTTCGGTGCCGCTGTTCGGGTCGCGCAGCCGCAGATCCGCGGCGGTGAGCGCGGCGCCAGGGTCGCAGCCGAGCCGGAACTGGATCCGGGGTGGATGCCGCAGCCTGCGGATCGATCGTCGGCCGCTGCTGCCGCCGTCCGGCTGCTGGCCTCGGGCGGCGGCCCGGTCGTCTCCGGCGAGCAGCTCCGCGAGCGTCGTGGCGAGCCGGTCCTGACGCACCTCCCACCGGCCCGACACCTGTTCGGCGGCGGCGCCGTCCAGCGCGGTGAGCAGGTGCGTGGTGAACAGGGTGATGCCGTCGCCGTCGCCGTATGCCGCCTGCGCCGCGCGGGTCGACCGGATGATGGTCGTGTCGCGATGTACCTGGCGCCGGGCCGGCTGCAGCAGAGGCCGGCACTGGATGTCGTCGAGCTCGTCGACGGCCTCCGACGTGCTGCGACAGGCGTCGATGTAATAGCACTGGGTCAGCGCCGCGCACCGCTGCATGCCGCGGACCAGGTGCTGCACGTTGATGGCGGACTCGAAGAAGTTCAGCGGCGCCGACCCGACGTCCTCGAGGGCGAGGATGTGCCGGTCGGCGTGCTCGACGCCATGGCCGCTGAAGAACAGCACCGCCACGTTGCCGGGGTCGGCGTCGCAGCGGGCGTACCAGCGGCTGAATGCGGCGTGGACCGCGTCGAACGCCGGCTCGTCGACGGGTACGCCATTGAACCGCGGTTGCTGCTGCGGCTCGGACATGAGCAGTTCGACGCTGCCGAGCGGGGCGATCGCGTCATCGGCCTGCTCGCCGATCAGCCACTCCGCGAACCTCGCCGCCGAGCGGGCTGTCGACGCGCGCGCCGGGAACTCGGCGGCGAGGTCGCGATACGCGTGCACATCGTCGGCCGGCACACCCGTGGGTGCCTGGCCGTGCGGGCCGGCGGCGTCGCGGGCGTTGCGGTATCCGCCGACCCCGATCACCAGCGCGTGCGTCGCCGGTCCCTGGACGCCGCTGTCGAAGACCGTCGTCACCGGACAGCCAGCCGTGCCGCGAGCCGCGCATGGAAGTTCGGCTGGCGCAGGTAGGCGGTGTGCGCCCAAGCCGCCCCTGACGGGTACAGATAGTCAGTTACCCCGTCGAAGACCACGGACGCGCGGTAGGCGAGCGGGTCTGCGACGTCCACGACGTTGAGCCATTGTCGTACCCCCGGCGGTAGTGGCATCCGCAACCCGGCCGCGCGGGTGACGTCGACACGTTTGTGCCGGAACAGCTTCAGTTCCTCAAACAGCGCCACCTGGGTGCCGATCGTGACGAGGACGTCGACGCGCAGGTCAGGCCGGAAATGGGTGAGCACGTCGTAGACAATGTTGCCGCCCATGCTGTGTGCGAGGACGACCAGCGGTTCTCCCGGTGCGGTGGCCCGGACCGCCCGCTCCAGGCCGGTGATGACGTCCACGACGATCGGGCCGGGGTGCTCGGCCGTGCCGCGGGCCTCCAGATACGTGGCGACGTCGCCGAACAGGGTCGCCACGGTCCGGCCGAACAGCCGTCGGGCCCCGGAAACGGCCGCACCGGCGGGGGCGGCGAGCAGTTCGCGGCGGATCCTGCCGAGGACTCGGGCGAGGGCGTGCTGGACGTCGTCGCCGTCGCCGAGCTGCTCCAGCAGCGGGCCGTCCGCCGGGAGGGACACGGCATACAGCTGCCGGACCAGTTCCCGGTCGTTGCGGACGTGGGCGAGCCAGGGGAAGCGGTCCAACTGCGAGCCGTCCGGCTGCAGGCAGATCTGCCGTTGGCAGTACTTCACCACTGTCGGGGCGAAGTCCAGCAGCGCCGAGCTGGTGCCGGGGCCCTGGTCGGCGACGCTGTACAGCAGGTCGACGGCGTCGGGCAGCGAAATCTTGGCGAGGGCCAGCAGCGCGGTCTCGACGTCTGCGGGGTCGCCGCCGAGGGCCGCGGAGATCCATCCGGCGTCGTCGGGACCGAGCCGTTCGATGCCGGTGAGGTTCGCCGACTCGAGGTCCCAGGCGAAGGTGGCGCCGTCGGCTCCCCAGTACGGGCTGATGATCTCGACGTTGTCGGGCCTGGTGAACAGGGCGGGGAGCAGCAGCGTCCGCAGCAGCGTGTCCCGGGTGTTCCCGGTCGCGTCCGAAGGTGATTCGAACCGGTTGCCGACCCCGTGGACGTAGACGACGGCCAAGTGCTGGTCCTCTCCGTATAGTGCTCCGTGAACGATGGATCAGGTGCAGGTGATGCCGAGACAGCCGTGCGGGTCACCGGTGGAGCGGTTGCCGCCGCCGTCCAGTACTGTTCCCTGACGGACCTCGATCCCGCGGTCGGCGTTGTTGCGCATTGTGTTGCCGGTCAACGTGATCTGGCTGTCGCCGACCACGACGATGTGGAAGCCGTCGTCGAGGGGGTAGCCGAGCTGGTCGGTTCGACCGCTGGGTGCGTGGCCGTTGTGCTCGAACGTGTTGCCGGTGATCAGAGCGGCGTCGCCGGTGACCAGCCGTTCGAAGTCGATGCCGGCGGCGCCGTTGTTGCGGAACGTGTTCGACGCGATCCTGAGCCCGACAGCCGGCGCGTCCCGTGGGTCGTCCCGCATCTCGATGCCGATGGCGTTGGCGTCGAACGTGTTGCCCTCGATGATCGTCCCGGAGATGGAGCCGCCGTCGAACCACAGCGCCGACCCGGCGGAGCCGGTGAACGTGTTGTTCCGTACGGCGGACCGGGCCGATCCGATGGAGAACGAGACGCCGCCACGGATGAACTGGTTGTGATCGATGGTGTTGACGCCGGCCTCGTTGAGATGGATGCCGGAGTCGATGAACCGGTTGTTGGTCACCGTGAAGCCGGGTGCGTCGGAACTTACGATCCCGCCGTTGCGGAACGTACAGCCCGTGAAGGTGCTCGATCCGCCCTGGTTCAGCTCGACATCACCGACGAACTCGACGCCGACGGCGGTCAGGTTGCTCGAGGTCGGCAGTCGGGAACAGTCGAACCTCCCGCCGCGCAGCTCCGTGAAGCGACCGCCGGTCCAGCCGTCTATTCCACAGTGGACGTTGCCGGTCGAGGTGATGTTGACGAGTTTGACGAACGACGTCACGTTCAGGTGCACACCATCGCGGAAGCCGGACACGGTCCCGTTGCGAACGGTGACGTTCGCGAAGCTGTCGATGTAGATTCCGTTGTCGGTGCCGCTGCCTGTGATCGTCTTGCCGTTCAGGTCGATGAGGATGTCGTCGTGGCCGGCGGTGAGCCCAGCGCCGGAGCAGTGCAGGTCGTGCTTGAGCACAATGTCAGCGACCACGACCTGGCCGCACGTCACCGGCGGCTGCGGCGGGACGACGGTGACCGTGACCTCCGCGGTGTCGGTCGCCACGCCGGCGACGACCAGCTTGACCTTGACCTGGCCTTCGGTGGTAAAGACGTGGTCGAACTCGATCGCTCCGGTGCCTTTGGCCGGGCCGGCCGGGGCGCCGTCGATGCTCCACTGCCAGTGCGCCTGGGCGCCGCCGGTGACGTCGGCGGCGATGTGGACCGTCTCGTCGCGTTCCGGGGTCTCAGGGGTGATCCGAAGCCGCTCGATCCGCAGCGCGCCGGTTCGGACGACCGGGCTCGGCGACGGGCTGACGCTCCGCGTACGGCTCGGTGTGCTGGTCGGGGTCCGGGTCGGGCTCGGCTTCGCCGTGGGTTTGGCGCTCTGCGTCGCTGGCGGCGCGCTTGGCGCCTTCGGGTTGTATTTCCGGATGGGCACGAACCCACCGTCGTCGTGCACGACGCCGGCGTGCTCGCTGCCCGGGTCGTTGAAGTACAGCACGCCGTCCTGAGCCACGAGTTCGAAGCCGGCGGGGGTGTCGAAGAGCCGGCCGGTGCTGCGCACCGAGCGGGTGTCGACGTCCACAACGTGGATGACCTGCCGCGTGTGGTCGGCGATGAACAGGTGCCGGCCGACCTCTACCGCGGCCCGCAGGTCAGCCGGCCCACCGGGCAGCTGCACCGGCGTGCCGCAGTCACCGGTGTCGAACGAGCACCGCACGACCCGGCCGGCCGCCGGTTGCACGACGGTGAACTCGCGGCGGTCCGGAGACCCGGTGACGAGCGTGTCGGAGCCCGCTTCCGCCGGCAGGCCCACGGTGTCGCCGCGGCCCGGCAGCGTCGCCCGGTGCCGGGCGAAGTCGACGATGAACGGCTCGTTGCCGGCGGCGCCGAACGCGACCTGCTCGGCGGTGAGCCCGGTGATAGCGGGTCCGCTCGCCCGGTCCATGCGGGTGCCAGCCACGGTGTAGTTGCGCAGCTTGCCCTGTCGGGGGTCCAGCGTCCAGAGCCGATCCGTGGTCAGCAGCAGCTCGGCCGCACCGAACTGGAACTGGCTGCCGATCCTGCCAAGGGTCACCGGGTCCGTGGCCTGCGCCAGGCGGCGGGCGCCGTCGACGGCGAACAGCGCTCCGCCGGCCGGGTACAGCGCCAGGTTCGCGGCGTCCGCGATCGGGCTCGCCGAACTCATCCGCAGCGTGCCGGAGTCCACGCTGGTAATGCGGCCGCCTTCGGGGTTGACGACGTAACCAGTCCGGCCGAGTTGGGTGACGGTGAACGCCGGCCCGGCCGACACCGCAACGTTGGCGGCAGCCTCAGCGGCGTTGCCGTCCACCAGCGTCACGAAGTTCGCGGCGCGGGAACTCAGCCAGACGGTGCCGACGAGGACCCGCGGGGCGACGGCCGGCAGCGTGTGCAGGAGCCCGGCGACGACCGTGAGCGCAAGGAACCCGGCACCCACGACGCCGAACCCGACCCGACGGCGGAGCATGGTCCTGGTCATCCCGGCCACCGCCCGCGGGGACGCCGCACCAGCAGCGGTCTCGGGTCGAGCAGCGCGACGAGCAGCAGCATCCGGCGACGGCCCGGGTACAGGGCCTGCCGCAGCTGCCGTTCCGCGGCCCAGGCTTCCTCGACGTGGCCGGCGCGGACCAGGCCTGGCGCGCACATCGCCATCGTCGCTGCCGTGCCGAGCCGGGTCAGTGCCGCGGTCCCTGCGTCCGGAGTGGCGGCCCGCACGGCGATCTCATGGGGGGTGAGCGCGGCCGCGAACCTGTGATGCCGTTCGAGGAGTCGGTCCAGGGCCTCGGCCCAGGCCCCGTCGACCCGCGCAGCGAGCGCCAAGGCCCGCCGTCGGCGGCGCCGCCGGCGGGCCTTGGCGGCCGGCACCGCGAGCAGCGCGGCGGTGAACGCGCTGCCGAGTGCGATCACGACGGCGGACGGGTCTGGACGGGGCGGCTCCTGCGGCCGTTTCGGTTCGTCGACCGGTCGTTGGGTCACCGACTGCGCAGGACCCGGGTCGGACAGCTCGACCGTCGGCGCCAGGCTCGGCGTCGTCGCCGGCTGGATCGGCAGCGGTCCCTGGGCGGTGTCGGTCGGCTCGAACGGCACCCAGCCGTAGTCCTGGAAGTACACCTCCGGCCATGCGTGTGCGTCCGCGGTCGTCACCGGCACGGTCCCGGACAGCGCGGCGACGTGGTAGCCGACGGCGACCCGGACCCGGTAGCCGAGGGAGCGGCCCATCAACGCGAACGCCGCGGCGTGCTGCTCGGCGTAGCCGTCGCCGGTGGTGCCGACGGACGGGTCGAGGACCCGCATCACCGCTGCATAGGAGTGGCCCGGTGGGGCGTCGAGGTTGTACGGCAAGCCACGCAGATGCCGTTCGATCGCGGTGAGCTTGGCCAGCGGGTTCGCCTCCGGCAGGGCGAGGCGCTGGCTGAGCACGCCGATCTGGTGCGGGAATCCGGGCGGCAGCGCGGCCGGATCGGGCGACGCGTTGAGCGTGGGTGCGGCGGTGTCCGGCAGTTCGGTGCGGGCCACGACGTACCCGGCGACGTCGTAACTGAGGTGCGCGGCGTCGGCACGGTCGCTGAGCAGCGACCCGGTGGCCGGACCGAACCGCAGGTGCTCCATCGTGCCGGGCCCGGACGCCAACCGGACAGGACGGCCGATGACCGGTAGCAGCGCCGACGGCAGCGACTCGACGGCTATGTGCAGAGTGACCGGTGTCCGACCGGCCGGCACGGCGCCACGGTCCAGGATCGTCCCGGCGACCAGGTATGTGTCGGTGGCCGTCCAGACGCTGCCGTCGAACCTGTCGAGGGCGGCGACCCGCAGGTAGGTGTCGCGGCGCGGCACGTCCGGACGGACCGTGAACAGCAGCTGGGGCGGACGCTGCCGCAGCTGCGGCTTGACCATTGACAGCGGTGAACGGACCGGCGGCGTCGCCACCGCTGCAGGCTCCAACGGCCGAGGATCGCTGCGGGTGCCGCCGTCGCCGAGCAGCCCGGTCGCCACCGCCGCTATCGCCACCGTCGACGCGCCGACGGCGAGCACGCCAGCGCCGAGCCAGCGAATACCGCGCCGCGTCGGCCGCACACCGGCTGCTGCGGTCTCGTCACCGAACTCGAGGTCGCGGACTGCCGCGAGAGGCGACGTACCGCGGGCCAGCACCATGACCACGGCGACAGTTGCGACGACGGCGGCGAGGATCAGGTGCCGGTCGGGTACGACGGAGACGACGGCGAGGTTCAGCCCGAACGCCAGCAGTACCGGCAGCAGCGGGGCGGTCACTGACGTACTGCGCGTGGCCAGCCATCCGGTGGCGGCGGCCGCGATCCAGGTGGACAGCAGCAGCGCCACGAACGGCTGACCGTTAGCGGTCGTCGGCACCGGGACGGTCAGCAGCCTCGCCCACCCGCCGACAACCCCCCAACCCAGCTGCATCACGGTGTCCGCGACGCCGTGCTCGATGGTGTCCCGCAGCGCGCCGAGGACGGCGACGGGCACGAACGCGACCGTAGCGAGCAACGTGCTCACCGTGCCGCTCCACCGCAGGCGGACTGCGACCAGCATGAGCGTCATCGGCGTGGCGACGGCGCTGAGTATCGCCGGCAGGAACCCCCATCCGTCGAAGAAGTCCCGGTACAGAACGCCGACTGCGGCGAGCGCGACCGCGCCGGGCAGCACGTCGAGCAGCGCCGCCTTCCCCGGTGTCGCCGTCTGCGGCGCCGCCTCTCGCGGTGCGGTCATGACCACAGGCGCAGTCCGTTCCAGTGCGCGGCGAAGTCGGCGCTGCCAGCCACACCAAGCGCCGTGACCCGAGCCGTCATGACCCGACGGCCGTGCTGCCGCGGACCCACGTGCACCAGCGCAACCCACGACGCCTTCGTCGACCGGTGGCTCAGCTCGCGCAGCTCCGAGTCGGTGTGGACGCCGGTGACGACGATCATCGGGCCGCCCCGGTCGGCCGCAGCCAGCGCCTGACGCACCTGACTGTGCCCCGGCGCGTGCGGGCGCCGCTGCACAGCGGCGAGGAAGTCCAGGGTGGCGTCCCGCCAACCGGCCGCCCCCGCCCGGCTGTTGCGGACCGCGGCTTGTCGAACATCCGACGTCCACAGCTCCAGGTCGCCGCCGGCACCGCTGGCGGCGGCGCACAGCGACGCCGTGATCCGCACC
Organism: Dactylosporangium sp. NPDC006015; assembly: GCF_040614215.1. Classification (NCBI taxonomy): domain Bacteria; kingdom Bacillati; phylum Actinomycetota; class Actinomycetes; order Micromonosporales; family Micromonosporaceae; genus Dactylosporangium; species Dactylosporangium sp. NPDC006015. Next base: position 6,988 of record NZ_JBEXUD010000081.1, on the reverse strand, counting down.
GCCTCGTCGAACGACTCAGGCGAGTACCGCGATTGGGCGGTGTCGAGTAGCACGCACCGCCGGGACTGCTGTTGGTCACGTTGCTCACGCACGATGAGGGCGCCAGACCGGGCCGAGGACGGCCAATGGATGAGCCGGGTGTCGTCGCCGGGCAGGTACTCGCGCAGCCCGTGAAACGCGGTGCCGGCAATTGGGACGGTGAGCGTGGCACCCTCGTCGTCCTCGAAACCCTTGGCGTTGAAGGAACGTAGCGGCAAGACCTCGGGGCGCACGACCAGCTGCACCGTCCGGCCGGCCCGGCTGACGCGCCGTACCAGGCCGAACGCGTCGGTGTGGCTGACCTCGGGCGGGGCCACCGGATACACACCACGCGGCAGCGGCTCCAGCTGATAGGTGGCGGTGACACCGGTCGTGCGGCGCCGTAGCCCGGGCACCCGTGTCGGGGTACGCCGCCCGCCAACCGTCTCGGTTAGCAGCACCGGCGGGCTCGCCCAACGACCCGGGTTGTCGATGGTAACCGTGCAGACCGCCGGTTCGCCCTCACCGATCCGGCGGCTGACGAGACCGCGCTCCAGCCTGGCGGCGGTGCGGACGGCGACCGTCGCGGCGGCGGCCAGGATGCACAGGATTCCGCAGAGCCCGACGAACGACAGCTCCGGGTAGTCGTACACGACACCGATGAGCAGCATCGTCAGCGACCCGGTCGACACGGACCAGCCGGTTCGGGTGACCGTCACCGTCGGCTCGCCGGGGCTGGCTGCACCGGCACCGTGTCGAGGATCGTCGCCAGAACTTGCTCGGCGGTGGTGCCGTCGAGTTCGGCCTGGTCACTGAGCAGGATCCGGTGGCCGAGGACCTCCTGCGCGAGCGCCTTGACGTCATCGTGCGCGGTGAACTCGCGGCCCCGGGTGGCGGCGCGGACCCGGGCCGCCGTCGCAAGGGCGATGCAGCCGCGCGGGCTGACCCCGAGCCGCAGCTTCTCCGACGTCCGGGTCGCCTCGGCGATGTCGACGATGTACCGCTTGACCGGGTCGTTGACCTCGACCGTCTGCACGATCCCGGCGACGCGGCGCAGGTCCGACATCGCCAGGACGGGCTCGACGTCATCCGCGGTCCGGCCGGACACGCCCTGGGTGATGACGTCGATCTCGTCCAGCGGGTCGGGATAACCGATCGAGATCCGCATGAGGAACCGGTCGAGCTGGGCCTCCGGCAGCGCATAGGTGCCTTGGAAGTCGACGGGGTTCTGAGTGGCGATACAGCAGAACGGGGTCGGCACGGAATGTGTCTGCCGGCCGACGGTGACCCGACCTTCCGCCATCACCTGCAATAGCGCGGACTGTACCTTTGGTGACGCTCGGTTGATCTCGTCGCCGAGCAGCACATTGGTGAAGACGGGACCTTCCCGGAACCGGAAGGCGTGCTGGGACTCATCGTAGATTTCGGTGCCGGTGAGGTCCGACGGCAGCAGGTCCGGGGTGAACTGGATCCGTTGGAACTCGGCCCCGTCGAATACCCGGGCAATAGCCCTGGCCAGCGACGTCTTCGCGACGCCGGGCCGGTCCTCGATCAGCAGATGTCCGCCGGCGAAGACACAGATGAGCGCAGACTCAACGGCTTCGGACTTGCCTTTGACGAACGCCTCGATTGCAGTATGGGCGATGTCGAACGACCGCTGCAACCACAGTAGATCGGCGACCAACGAAGCCTCCAAGACCCACGTCGGGACGGCTCCCGCGTATGTGGCACCAGCGTATGGAGACCGCTATCGCGGAGCAGATCGGTCAGGTCGCTCGCGTCGCCAGCGGACCGTGTAGTGGCGCCAACCGATCATCTAGCGCCTTCCACCGTTCGGTTCACGCTCGACGTCCATGCCGGTACTGCCAGGACCGCAAGTATTTGACCTGGAATGCATTTCGCTGGCGGTTGCTGTAGTTCGACATCGTTCATTGTGCAGGTACGAGCGATGTGGAGTGGTGCCGCCCGAATGTGTTGCAGCATCTCGCGCAGTCGATGCTCTCTGTGCAGCGATCAGGTCCGATGCCGATGGCCATCGACCAGATACCGGTAGGGCATGCGGGACCCGATGAACACCGACGCGTCCCGACGAATTCGCCGGAGCCTCGACGTGCCGAACCGGCGCGGCCGACAGCAGCCACCCAGTTGAGCGGGCTTCCCCGCTGGACTACGACGGTCGAGGCGAACGCACCTGGTGGCGTGCCACCACCCGTGGGGCGGCGAGCACTGGTGCACCACCGCGCAGCGGCAGGAGTCGCCGTCGACGCGAGGTACCGATCGTCGCAGTCCGTGGGCCAGACGCGGCCACGGTGCTGCTCCCCCAGCAGCGCCATGGCGGTTATCGCCTACCTCGAGCGACAGGCGCAGCTGCTGTCCCGGCACGGCACCTATGCATCGCCCCCACCGCGCTTCGCCCCTCTCGGTCGGTACGGCGACTTGGCGGGCCGTTTGCGGTTCTTGTCGAACCGGTTGGTGCTCCCGATCCGAGACGGCAACGCATACGGTGGCCGTCGTGACATGGCGACTGCCACCCGTGCTACAGACACAAAGCGATACCCAGGCATTGGCGCTGCTGCGGGCCTACTATCGCCGGGACTCGGATCGTCCGCTCGGTATCGCCTACACCGGTGCCCGGTTCGACGACTGGGACTCCACCGGCACCAGAACTGATGACGTGGATCGCTTCACGGCCGACGACCTCGTCGCGCTGCGCTTCCTCAGTATCAAGGTCACTGCCGAAACCGTCGGCGCGTTGCTGCTCCAGACGAGTTCGCCGGGACAGCGGTGCTGCGCCAACCGTGGTCAGGCAACCCGTTCCCGGTCACCGACACCGAATGGAACGCCCTAATGGCGCACGTGGCCAGCCAGAGCCTCCCGGCAGGGCCTCCAGCTACCCAGAGCGTCGCTGAAGACAGCACTGAAACCTTCACGGATGTCGACACGGCGGCGCTGCTACGGCGGCTGATCGGCCAGCCGGTGACCACGGTCGCGGGCCGAACCAACACGATCTTGGCGGTCGAACCGCCCAACGTCCTCGTCGCCACCGACCGGTCCCCACACGGCCAACCAGTCCCGATCGCCTGGATCGACCAGGCACTGCGGCAACTGACCACCACCGGCCAGATCGAGATCCACCCCCGCAGCATCAACTATCGGTCCGCGTTCATCGGCGCAGTCCTGCTCACCATTCCCGGCACCCGTGCGGCCGGCAGCCCACCGGTCATCCACCTCGACCGACCAGCGCCCGCCGACGACCCGGACGGTCATGGCGCCTTTGACGGAGCCCTCGACCGGAATGTTGTCTCCGCCGCTCGGGGCGAGCAGGTCGAGCTACGCCGGCGGCTCTTCGGCACCCGGCCCGAGGCACCATGCGCACTGTGCGGTGAGGTCTACCCCGTCGGGTTGCTGGTCGCCGCGCACATCAAAAAGCGCGCCGCCTGCACCGACCAGGAACGCCGCGACCTCGGCAACATTGCGATGGCCGCCTACCTGTTCGGCTGCGACGCCCTCTACGAACAGGGCTACCTCACCGTCGACGCCACAGGCCACATCATCACCGCCACCAAGCCGCACGCTGACGGCGTCCGCCAACGGCTCGAACGCCTCGCCGGACGCCGCGTACCGACACATCGCAGCGCGACGGCGCACTACTTCGCCTGGCATCACGACAACGCGTTCAAGACCGTGCCGCATCGTCACCGCGACCTGCGTCCGGCCTGACACGTACATCACCGGAACTGCCACAAGCTGACGACCAGGGGGTGCATGAGGGCACCGGCCCCAATACACGACTACCCAAACGTTCTCGCGTCCGAGGATCGTGGCGGCCGTTGTCGCGCAGCGTCCACACCCGGGCGGTGTTGTCCCTGCCTACGGTTGCCAGGGTTCGTCCGTCCGGGCCGAACGCCACACCGATCACCGCGTCGGTCTGGGCGGTAAGCGTCTGTACGTAGGTCGGGTGCCGCCCGTTCACGTTCCATACGTCGGTCCGGCTCACGAAGATCGTGGGTGGTGGGGCCTGGCCATCGCCGGCTGGCTCGGCCCGCGCTGCCGGGATGGCCGGCCGGACGCTACGGACCGATCGCCTCGGTGACTGCCGTCTCCTCCATGCCGAAGAGCAGGGCCTCGGCCGTCGCGGGCGCGACGTGGTGGGTGTCGATCTCGATCCTCAGGAGGATCTCGCCGGCCGAGCCGAACACCGTGCCGTCGTCGACGTTGAGGAAGATCCGGGCGTACACCTCGTCGCGCTTGATCGGCCAGCGCATCGTCGTGCGCGGCAGCGCGGCCCGGATGTCGGCGGGGTCGACGACCTCGGGGCGGAGCGGGCCGCGGCGGTCGTTGTAGAAGCTTTCGAGGTCGAGTTCCGGGCCTCGATCGCGGACCACCTCGGCGGTGACCTCCTCGAGGCGGGCGCGGTCGTAGTACCCGTACTTGTGTGCCGTCATCGCGGCCCGGCGGACCCGGTCCAGCGCCTCGGCGAACGGCTGCCCGGCGACGTCCATGCTGCACAGGCTGGTCTGCGACACCGGCCCGACGACTGCGGCCAGCCCCGGGCGGAACCGGTTGCTGGTGACGAGCCGGGTCGCGACCGGGTTCACGCCGCCGACGCGGGCCATCGTCACCGCGTAGACGGTCTGCATGATCGCGGCCGGGTCGACCTGGGTTCGGGCGGCGAGGGTGCGCAGGGCGAGCTCGAGGGCAACGGAGGTGAGCTCGCCGCGCCAGTACCGCGGCTGCCGCGGGTCGCCGTCGCCCGTCAGCCGACGCAGCGGGATGGCCCGCATCGTGTTCGCCCAGTGCCGGATCGCGGACGCGCTCTGCCGCTGCCCGGCTGGCGAGCGCTGCCATCGCACCTGATCCAGGGCCTGCAGACCGTCGACCGGCGCGGTTTCGTGGCGCGCGCTCTCGGCCAGCATGACCGCTGATCCACCGCCGTCCGTGACGAGGTGGCTCATGATGGCGACCAGGTGTGTCGGCGTACCGTGCTGCTCGACGACCGCCATCCGGACCGGCCACTCGGCGGCGAGGTCGAGGTCGGTCTCCTCGTAGCGGCGCTGGACGGCCCGCCCGGCCTCCATGGGGTCGCCGTCCCCGGCGTCGACGACCTCCAGCTCGATCGTGCCGGCAGCGTGCACCACTTGCCGGGGCGTGCCGTCGGCCTCGAACTTCAGCCGGGTGCGCATCGACGGGTACCGGGACATGAGGTACCGCAGCTGCTCGACCGCGTCCTCGAGGGTGTGCCCTGCGGGCAGCGGCAGCGTCCCGCCGATCGGCATCCAGGTCTTCTGATCGACGAGGGCATGCCAGATCTCCCGCTGCCCCCACGACAGCTCGTCCTCACCGGAACCTTCGCCCGCGAACTCCACGGAGATCATGCGCCTCATCCACCGGATCGTAGGACCCTTTTTTCGAGTCGCAAATCAACCCGCCCCGCTTCCATCCCATCGGCCGAGGCGCACTCCAGCGATCGGCCCATGGACGGCAGGCGCTGGTTCGTTCATGAACAGTTCGCTCAGCGCGGCGATCAGTTCGGCGTACTCAGCGTCGCGGTGAACTGACCGGAACGTCGGTCACGTCCAATACCGGCTGGCCCCGCAGGGTGAGCAGGCCGTTGAGCACGTCGACGGTGGCCTGCCAGTCGGCGCGGCCGCGCAGCCCGGCGGCGAGCAGCGTCGGCGGGACGTGTCCCGCGTGCAGCAGCCGCTGCCACCCGTTGACGTCGAGCTCGAGGAATTCCAGCGCGGGCAGGCCGCTGACCGCGTTCAGGTCGGTGACCGCATCCGACGAGGTGGACAGGGTACGGATCCGCGAGTGGCCCGCCAGCGCCGCCAGGTCGACGGGTCCACCCCTCACGTACAGGACCTCGGTTTCCGGCTCCACCGCGGCAAGGGTCGTGTCCGAGACCCGGACCAACAGTCCGCCTTCCGAGGCCCGCCCAGCAAGGTCGACGGGGCGCTGGACGAGCAGCTCGGTCAACGACGGCGCGACCCACTGCGCGCCCGAGCTGATCTCGTGGTCGACGAACAGCACCTGGCCGACAGTGCCGCGCGGCCCCGGGGCGAGGTCGACGACGTACAGATTGCCGCCCCAGTCGTCGCCGACGACAAACCAGGCCGGCGACGCCCCGAGCGCCTGGACCCGCCCATGTGGGTCGGGCGGGACGACCTCCGTCGCGCCGTAGGTCCACGACAGGTATCGCGCCTTCGGCTCGAGGTAGTCCCTGGCCGCCGCGTCGTCCAGGCCGACGATCTGCAGCCCGTAGAAGCGGTCCTCCTGCCGCGGCCGCAGGATCAGCTCACCGGAGCCGGCGGCGAGGTACAGCGCCCGCACGTCCTCGGGCAGCGCCGCACCGAGCCGCGATTCGGCCGCCGCCAGCGCCGCCAAGCTCGCCGGCCGGGCCTCCGGCAGCAGCTCGCGCACCAGCGCCGTCACCGCGTCCGGGTCGGCGCCTGGCGACACGGTGACGCCGTCGTGGTGCACGGGTGTGCGGCGGAACGGCTCCGGGTCCGCGCCGGGCACGAGCGTGACCACTTCCAGGACCTGGTTGCCCATCCCGAACGTGACCTGCGGCGCCGCGGCCACGATGCTGACCATCCCGTCGCCGGTGCTCCTGGCCACGGCCCGGATCGCCACGCCCGCCCCGTCGACCAGGTCGGCGATCGGGCCGAGCGCGTCCATCGGCCGCTCACCCCGGGCGAGGTCCAGCTTCCGGCCCGGGTCGCCGTCGTAGTTGGTCGAACCGCCGTACGCGCCGGACGACACGGAGCCGACGAACTCGGTCTCCCGGACATCGGGCGGGGAGCTGCGCAGCAGCGCCTCCACCAAGGGACGCCAGACGGCCGGCTCGTGCAGCGGGTTGTCGACCACCCGCCGAACTTAGAGCGACCGGCAATAGGTGTCACTTGAGTCGGCGGGTTGTCGGTCGGGTGTCCCAGCGGTAGTGCGTGCGTGCGCGTTGGATGAGTTGACG
>NZ_JBEXUD010000080.1:0-34476 GCF_040614215.1 Dactylosporangium sp. NPDC006015 | reverse complement strand
AACGTCTCTCGATTGACGCCCAGATCATCGGCGATCTGCGCGATCGTCGCGCCCGGCCGAGACCGGTACAACGCCACCGCATCAGCCTTGAACTCCCGCCGCGACCCCCGCCAGGCCGCCGGCCGCCAGCGGCAGGGCACCGAGTCCCAGCGCGGCGCCCGCCAGGGCCAGCTGCGTGCGTGGGGGGACGGGCCAGGGGCGCAGGCCGTACAGGAGGACCGCGACGAGACCGGTGCCGTTCGACGCGGCGAAGAGCACGGCCGCCAGCTCCGGCGCGCCGCGCTCGACGGCGAACGCGGTCACGGCGATCGACATCGTGCCGAAGAAGCCGCCGATGGCGGTGTTCACGCCGACGAGCAGCAGGAAGCCGGGTCGTCGCAGCGCCCGGCGGTGGTGCGACCGGTGGCGGCCGTCGGTCGCCACGACCGGCGGCGCGGTCCGCCGTTGCAGCCCGAGCAGCGACCCGCCGGCGACCACCAGCGCGGCGGCGGTCAGCGTGCCGAGGACGGGCCGGCCCGCCGCGGCGATCGCGCTCACCAGCGCCGGCCCGACGAGGTACGCGACGCTGTTGCTGAGCGACTCCAGCGCGTACGCCGACGGCAGCGCGGCCCGCCGCCCGCCGTCCAGCAGCGCCGACCACCGGGCCAGGGCGACCGCGCTCAGCTGCGGCAGGCTCGCCCCGACCAGCGCACCGGCGACGGCGAGCAGCCAGGCCGGCGCGTGCCCGGCGGCGCCCGCCACGAGCGCACCGACCGCCACGGCGTGCACGACGGCACCCGGCAGAAGCACCCTGGCCTGCCCGAACCGGTCGATCAGCCGCCCCACCTGCGGCCCCACCACGGCGTCCGCGACGGCGAACGCCCCGGTGACCAGGCCGGCGGTCGCGTAGGACCCGGTCGCGTCCCGGACCAGCCACACGATGCTGAGGCTCGTCATGGCGATCCCGACCCGGCCGCCGGCCGTCGGCACGAAGAACGCCGCCGCGCCCGGCGTCCGCAGCAGCGCCCGGTAGCTCGCCGCGCCGGTCACCGCAGACCGCCGGTGGGTGCGGCGGTCACCGGTACGCCTGCCAGCCCAGGTGGACGGCGAGGCCGAGGCCCAGGGCGGCGATGACGCCGCGGAGCGCGGCCGGCGGGCTGCGGCGGATGACGACCGGGCCGAGGCGGCCACCGATGAACAGGCCCACGCCGAGTGGCAGCACGGCGAGCCAGTGCACCGGGCCGAAGAGCGCGAACGCGAGCGCGGCGACCGCGTTGGCCGCGCCCAGCAGGACGTTCTTCTCGGCGCTGCCCTGCGCGAACGTCGCCGGGGTCAGCGCCAGCAGCAGCGCGAGCAGCACGATGCCGGCGGCCGCGCCGAAGTAGCCGCCGTAGACGCCGACCAGGGCGACCCCGCCCGCCAGGAACCACCCGTGGTGCCGGTGCGGCTCGGCGTCGGCCGGCCGGCGGGGCAGCAGGATCGCCAGGGACGCGCCCGCGATCAGCCACGGCACCACCACCTCGAACGTCTCCGCCGGCGCGAGCAGCAGCAGCGCGCTGCCGGTGACCCCGCCGGCGACCGCCGCGACGGCCAGCCGGCGCAGCCGCGCGGCCCGCCCGGCGAGCTCGGGGCGCGACCCGGCGATGGACCCGGCGCTGCTGAAGACGAGCGAGACGCTGTTGGTGACGTTCGCCGTGACGGGCGGCAGCCCGATCGCCAGCAGCACCGGGTAGCTGATCAGCGACGCCAGCCCGGCGACGCTGCCCACCAGCCCGGCGCCGACCCCGGCGAGGGGCAGCAGCGCATACATCCACCACGACACGCACCGGAGTCTTCCCCGGCGACCTGCCGGCGCCGCCGGCAGGTCACCCGCGCCGGAGATCCGTCACACCGAGGGGTGTCAGCGGGCGACGAACGCGCCCCGGGGGTCGCCGACGACGGCGCCGTCGCGGTACGCCACCTGCCCGCGCAGCACGGTGGCGACGGGCCAGCCGCGGACCTTGCGACCGGCGAAGGGGCAGTGGTCCTGGCCGGACAGGAGCAGCTCGCCGGTCACCTCCTGCTCCAGGTCGGGGTCGACGACGGCGAGGTCCGCGTCCTGGCCGACGAGCAGCGAGCCCTTGCGCGGCCAGAGGCCATACGCGCGGGCCGGGTTGCCGGAGACCAGCTCCGCGACCCGGTGCGGGGCCAGGCCGCGCTTGTGCATGCCCTCGCTGAGCAGCACCGGGTAGAGCAGGCCGGTGCCGCCGAAGCCGGGCAGCGCCGGCCAGAGCTCGTCGCCCTTGTGCTCCTCCAGGCAGCAGGCGTGGTCGGAGGCGACCCAGTCGACCTTGCCGGACAGGACGCCGTCCCAGAGCGCGGCGCTGTCCTGCGCGCTGCGGATGGGCGGGTTGACCTTGCCGCCGAGGCCGGACAGCTCGTCGTAGTTGAGGCAGAGGTGGTGCAGGGTGACCTCGGTGCGCAGGTCCAGGTCCGGGCGGGCGAGCCGGGCCTCGGTGGCGGCCGCCAGGGCCTCGCCGCTGGACAGATGCAGCAGGTTCACCGGGCAGGCGGTCGCGGCCGCGAGGGTGGTGGCCTCGCCGATCGCGACCCGCTCGGTGAGCGGCGGGCGGGCGTCGGAGTACGCCTTCAGCGTCTGCGGGTCGCCGGCGGCGCGGACCCGCTCGATGAACAGGCGCATCAGCTCGGCCTGCTCGCAGTGCAGCGACAGCGAGACGCGGCGGCCGGCGTCACGGGCCGCGGCGGAAACGGCGGCGGCGGAGACGGCCTCCATGATCTGGTAGAGGTGGCCGAGGTCGTACTCGTCGCTCATCGTGAACGCCTTCGCGTCCCGGGAGTCGGCGGACAGGTTGAAGCCCTTGTAGAACATGTAGTACTTGAACGAGCTGATCCCGTGCCGGTCCACGAGCGCGGGCACCTCGCCGACCTGGCGGGTGTCCATCGGCGCGAGGTGGAAGCCGAAGTCGGTCCAGGAGCGGCCGGACACGGCGGCCAGCACCTCGGGGAGGATGTCCTCGTAGGCGCCGGTCTTGTTCAGGTAGTGCTGCCCGGTCCGGAAGTAGGACAGCACGGTGGTGGCGCCGCCGACGAGCGACGAGCGGGTCTCCTCGGCCGCGTCCACCTCCAGGGGCCGGTAGATGCCGAGGTGGTAGTGCGCGTCCACGGCGCCGGGGAAGACCAGCTTGCCGGTCGCGTCCAGCACCTCGTCGGCGTCCGTGAGGTCCTCGCCGATCGCGGCGATCCGGCCCGCGCGGGTGGCCAGATCGGCCCGGATCTCCCCCGTGTAGGGCAGCACCAGCGTGCCGTTCTTGATGATCAGGTCGTACCGCGACACGTGAAGCCCCTTCCCGGCGTTTCCCTCAATGTAACGGGGTTTCCATTTCGGCGGAAGTGCCGTTAGGCTCGGGTGGTGGAACCGCAGCCCGCCCTGGCAGGCATCACCGTGGTGGACGTGTCCACCCTGTTCGCCGGCCCCCTCGCCGCCACCATCCTTGGGGACTTCGGCGCCGACGTCATCAAGATCGAGCATCCCGTGAAGGGTGACCCGTCCCGGGGCCACGGCCCCGCCAAGGACGGCGTGCCGCTGTGGTGGACCCTGCTGGGGCGCAACAAGCGCTGCGCGACCCTCAACCTGTCCAAGCCCGCCGGCGCCGAGCTGCTCAAGCGCATCCTCGCCGGCGCCGACGTGCTGATCGAGAACTTCCGGCCCGGCACCCTGGAGCGGTGGGGCCTCGGCCCCGACGTCCTCGCCGAGGTCAACCCGCGCCTGGTGATCGCGCGGGTGACCGCGTTCGGGCAGTTCGGCCCGTATGCGAACCGGCCCGGCTTCGGCACCCTGGCGGAGGCGATGAGCGGCTTCGCGGCCATCACCGGCGAGCCCGACGGGCCGCCGACCCTGCCGCCGTTCGGGCTCGCCGACGGGATCGCCGCCATCTCGGCCGCGCAGGCGGTGACCACGGCGCTGCTCGCCCGGCACGCCACCGGCCGGGGGCAGGTGGTCGACCTGGCCATCATCGAGCCGATCCTGACCCTGCTGGGGATGCAGCCGATGGTGTACGACCAGCTCGGCGTCGTCCAGGCGCGCACCGGCAACCGCAGCGTCAACAACGCGCCGCGCAACACGTACCGCAGCCGCGACGGCAAATGGCTCGCCGTCTCCACCTCCGCCCAGGCCGTCGCCGAGCGCGTGCTGCGTCTCGTCGGGCATCCCGAGGTGATCGCCGAGCCGTGGTTCGCGGCCGGGGCCACCCGCGCCCAGCACGCCGACCTCCTCGACGGCTACGTCGGCGACTGGATCGCGGCCCGCGACGCCGCCGACGTGATCGCCGCGTTCGAGGCGGCGGAGGCGGCGGCCGCCCCGATCCACGACATCGCCGCCGTGTTCACCGACCCGCAGTACGCGGCGCTCGGCACGCTGCGCGCCGTCGACGACCCGGTCCTCGGCCCGGTCCGCATGCAGAACGTGCTCTACCGCCTGTCCGCCACCCCCGGCGACATCCGGTGGACCGGCCCGCGGCTCGGCGCGCACAACGACGAGATCTACCGCGACCGGCTCGGCCTCACCGGCGAGGACATCGAGAAGCTGCACGCGGACGGGGTGCTGTGATGTCCGGATTCCTCGAGGGTGCCACGGTCCTGGACCTCGCGCAGCCGATGCGCCGGGGCATGCCCCAGTCGCCCAACCACCCGCCGTTCCGGATGGCGCTCGAGCGCCGCCACGGCGACCTGGTCCGCCCCGACGGTGGTTCGGCCGCGAACGAGCTGATCGTCACCGGCGGCCACGTCGGCACCCACGTCGACGCCCTCGCGCACGTGTCGCAGGACGGCCTGCTGCACGGCGGCGTCCCCGCGTCCTCCGTGCAGAGCCACCTCGGGTTCACCTCGCACGGCATCGAGTCCTTCGAGGTGTACGTCGGCCGCGCCGTCGTGCTGGACGTCGCCCGCGTGCACGGCGTCCCGGTCCTGCCCGCCGGCTACGAGATCACCGCCGGCGACCTCGACGCGTGTGCCGCCGATGTACGGCCCGGCGACGCCGTCCTCATCGGCACCGGCTGGTCGCGCCGGTGGGAGGAGCACGACGCCTTCATCGGACAGCGCGACGGCACCCCCGGCCCGGGGGTCGCCGCCGGCGAGTGGCTCGCGTCGCGCGGCGTCAGGGTGGTCGGGGCCGAGACGATCGCCTTCGAGCACATCCCGCCGGGCAAGGGGCACGCGGTGCTGCCGGTCCACCGGATGCTCCTCGTCGAGCGCGGCGTGCACATCGTGGAGACGATGCGGCTGCACCCGCTGCTGGACACCGGCGCCCGCGAGTGCCTGCTGGTGCTCAACCCGCTGCCGATCGTCGGCGCGACCGGCGCCCCGGTCCGCCCGCTCGCCATCCTGCCGCCGGCCGGGAACACAGCCGCGAACACAGGGGGTGCGGCATGACGTTCGTGGAGCGCCTCGCCGGGTTCGCGGTCGCCTGCCGGGACGAGCCGTTGCCGGCCGAGGTGACCGCCGACGTGCCCGCCCGGGTCCTCGACATCCTCGGGCTCGCCCTCGCCGCCCACGGCGACCCGGACGCCGACGCCGCGCCCGCGGTCCTGCGGTCGGTGCGCCGCTGGGGCGGCACCGCGGAGGCGACCGTCATCGGCTCCGGCGACCGGCTGCCCGCCCCGGCCGCCGCGCTCGTCAACGGCACCCTGGCGCACTCCCTCGACTTCGACGACACGCACCTGCCGTCGGTGCTGCACCCGTCGGCGTCCGTCGTCCCCGCCGCCCTCGCCACCGCTCAGGCCACCGGCGCGCCGGGCGCGGCGGTGCTCGCGGCCGTCGCCGCCGGCGTCGAGCTGACCAACCGGCTCGGCATGGCGGCCTACGACCCGGCGATCGCCAACAGCATCTTCTTCGAGCGCGGCCTGCACGCCACCTCGATCTGCGGCGCGATCGGCTCCGCGGCCGCCGCCGCGCTGCTGCTCGGCCTCGACGCGCCCGGGGTCGCCTCGGCGATGGGCGTCGCCGCCAGCATGGGCGCCGGCCTCATCGAGGCGAACCGCACCGGCGGCACCGTCAAGAAGGTGCACTGCGGCTGGGCCGCGCACGCCGGCGTGTCCGCCGCCTACCTGGCCGCCGACGGGCTCACCGGCCCGCCGACCGTCCTGGAGGGCAGGTTCGGCTTCTTCACCGCGTACACGGACGGCCGCCGCGACGACGACGCGCTCCTGGGCGACCTCGGCACCCGCTGGGAGCTGCTGCGCACCGCGTTCAAGCCCTATCCGTCCAACCACTTCACCCACCCGGGCATCGACTGCGCCCTCGCCCTGCGCGCCGCCGGCCTCGACCCGGCGGCCGTGGACTGGATCGAGCTCGGGGTGGCGGCGCCGACGCTGCGCACCATCGCCGAACCCGCCGCCGAGAAGGCCCGGCCGCGCAGTACCTACCACGGGAAGTTCTCCGGCCCCTACACGGTCGCCACGGCCCTGCTCGGCGGCGGCGGGCTCGGCGTCGGCCTCGACGACTTCACCGGCCCGCTCGACTCCGCCCGCCTCGCCCTGGCCGCCAAGGTCCGCTGCGTCGCCGACGACCGCGCCACGAAGATCTTCCCCCACGCGTTCGCCGCCGTCCTGCGGATCGGCGCCGGCGGCACCGTCCACGAGCACCGCGTCGATGCCTCGCTCGGCAGCGCCGAGGCGCCCCTCTCCCCCGCCGCCCTGACCCGCAAGTTCCAGCTCAACGCGGCCCGCGCCCTCACCCCCGACGCCGCCGGGGTGCTCGCCGCCCGCACCACCGCCCTCGCCACCCTGCCCACGGTGGACACCCTGCTCGGACAGTCGTGAAGCCGTCGCTCACGTGACGGAGCGTGACCGCGCTGCTTCCATGTGCGCATGCCCACACGGAACGCGACCGTCATCGGTGCCCACGTCCTCAGCCACAGCGGCGAACACGCCCCCACGCTGGTGGACCTCCAGCTGTCCGGGCGGGGCCCGTCGGTCCAGATCGCCCGGACCTACCGCTCGCAGACCGGCCCGCCCGACGGCCCCTTCGGGCGGGGCTGGTGCTTCGCCTACGACAAGCGCCTGACCTGGGCCAGCGACGGCCTGATCCTGCGCGACGGCACCGGCCGCGAGCTGCGGTTCACCGACCGCGCCGACGGACCCGGCTTCGACCCGCCCGACGGCGTGTACGCGCGGCTGGAGCGGGCCGGTGACGGGCTCGCGCTGCTCCAGCCGCGCGGCAACCGGCTGGTGTTCACCGACCCGGAGGCCGGTGGCCGGCTGGTCGCCGTCGCCGACCGCAACGGCAACACGGTGCGCCTCTCGTACGAGGACGACGCCATCCTCGTGACGGACCCGTTCGACCGCGAGGTGCGGCTGCGCCTGCGCGACGGCCGGATCCATGAGATCGACGACGGCGGCCGCCGCTGGCAGTACGCCTACGACGGCGACGGGTGCCTGGTGACGGTCGTCCAGCCGCCGCGCAACAACGGCCTGGAGCGGCCCACGGTGCGGTACACGTACGACGAAAGGCTGCGGCTGGAGAGCGTCACCGACCCGAACGGCAGCACGTTCCTGCGCAACGTCTACGACGACGAGGACCGGGTCGTGACACAGCTGCACGGCGGCGGCACCATCACCTACGGGTACGAGGGCCGCCTGACCCGCCTCGTCGGCAAGAACGGCGGCCGGGTCGAGCTGCGCCACGACGACCGGGGGCACGTGGTGGAGCAGACCGTCTGGTCCGGGGGCGTCGCGCTGACCACCAGCAGCGAGCACGACCGGCACGGCGAGCTGGTCCGGCGGGTCTACCCGGCCGGGCACCGCGACGAGTGGCGCTACGACCCCGACGCCGACGACCCCCGCGACCGGGGCAACCTGATGGAGGCGGCCCGCGTCGACGCGTCCGGCTCCGTCCGGCAGGTCCGGCGGTACGCGTACGACCCGGCGCACCAGGGTGTCGTGACGATGGTGGACCCGCACGGGCGGCGGTGGCGCTGGTCGTACGACGAGCGCGGCAACCTCGTCGAACGCACCACGCCGCCGGCGACGGTGTCGCTGCCGGGCGAGGAGGCGGCGACGGTCACGCTGACCGAACGCTTCGAGGTCAACGACGGCGGCCAGCTGACCCGGTACACCGACGCGCGCGGGGCGGCCACCGAGTACCTGCACTACGCCGACGACGACCCGACCGGCGCCCGGACGGCGCCCGGCGACCCGGCCGAACCGCCGGCGCGCGGCGGCTACCTGCGGCGGGTCGTCCGGGACACGGTGACGGCCGCGTTCACCTACGACGCCGCCGGCCATGTGACGTCCGTCGTGGACGGCAAGGGCGCCGCGACCGGGCTGGTCCGCGACGCCCACGGCGACGTCACCGAGCTGCGCTCGCGGGCCGGCGACGCGTACCGGCAGGCGTACACGTACGACCTCAACGGCAACCTGGTCGAGCGCACCGTGTCGTTCGTCCGCGGCGGGTTCGACGGCGCCGGGGCCACGGACGAGCCGGCGGTCGTGGTCGAACGCTTCGCCTACAACGACCTGAACAACCCGATCCGGCGCACCGTCGCCGGCGAGGGCCTGGAGCAGGTCACCGTGCTCGAGCGGGACGCCGCGGAGAACGTGGTCCGCGAGGTGGACCCGACCGGAGCGGTCACCACCTACACGTACGACGAGCGCAACCTGCCGGTGGCGGCGGTCGCCGCGGACGGGACCGCGCTGCGCTGGACGTACACGGCGAACGGGCAGCTGGAGTCCGAGGCGGACGGCCGCGGTCACACCACCCGGTTCCGCTACGACGGGCTGCACCGGTACGCGGGGTACGACGGCCCGGACGGCACCTCGCTCGACCAGTGGCGCGACGAGGCGGACCGGGTCGTGCGGGTCCGGCTGACCGGCGACGCCGGAACCGCCGACCCGGCGGTCCTCGCCGAGGCGTTCTACGCCTACGACGAGCTCGACCGGCTGGTCCGCATCGACCGGTCGTGGCACGACCCGGCGACCGGGGCACCGCTGGGCGGCAACGGCCTGGTCTCGGCCTTCGTCGAGTACGGCGTGCACAGCAAGCCGGTCCGCTGGTGGACCCCGGCCGGCGGCGCGCTCACCATGACGTACGACGGCGCGAACCGCATCACCTCCGTCACCGACGAGTCGGGCCTGACGGCGGCGGTCGGCTACGACGAGAACTCCAACCCGGTGCACCTGCGGCGGGGCGCCACCGTGGTGACCCAGACGTTCGACGAGCTCGACCAGCTGCGCACCCGCCGGCTCGGCGACGACCCCGCCGACCTGTTCGTCCACAATGGACTCGGTCGGCTGGTCGGGCACGTGGACGGCGCCGGTGGGTCCACCCGCTACGTGCACGACGGGCTGGGCCGCCCGACCGGCCGGGTCCGCACCGCCGCGCCCGGGCAGGTGTTGTTCGACCAGGTGAGCTACGACGAGGCGGGCCGCGTCACCGCCCGCACCGACGCGGCCGGCAACCTGACCCGCGCCACGTACGGGCCGCGCGGCCTGGCCACGGTGATCGAGGCCGACGGCGCCGTCACCGGGTTCGAGCGCGACGCCGGCGGCGACGTCGTCCGGCTCACCCAGCCCGCCGGCACGGTCGTCACCAGCGACCGCGACCCCGCCGGCCGGCTCGTCGCGCAGGCCGTCACCGCCCCGGGCGGGGAAGCCATCCCGGTGACCGTGCTGCGCTACGACGGGCTGGGCCGGACGACGTCCACCTGGACCCCCGACGCGAGCACCGCCGTCGCGTACGACTCGCTCGGCCGGCCACTCACCGAGACGCAGTCCGGCCGGACGATCCGGTACTCCTACGACACGGCGGGGAACCTGACCGGGCTCGTCTACCCGAGCGGCCGCCGGGTGAGCCGCGCCCACGACCGCCGGGGCCGGCTGACCGGCGTCGCCGAGGACGGCGTCACGATCGTCTCGTACGAGTACGACGCCGACGGGCGCCCGGTCACCGTCCACTTCGGAACATCGCTGGTCGCCGAGCTGTCGTACGCGACGGGCACGGGGCGGCTGACGGCGCTCACGTACCGGTCCCCGGGCGGGGCGGTCGCCGACGCCTTCTCCTACCTGTTCGACGACGCCCGGCGGCCGGTCGCCGAGGACCGCGGCAACGGCGCGGCCGTCACCGGCGACCGGTTCGGCTACGACGCCGCGGGCCGGCTCACGTCCGCGTCCTACGGGGACTCCGGGGTCTCCGTCCGCTACGAGCTGGGCCCGCTCGGGCTGTGGCAGCGGCGGGTCGAGACGCTGCCCGACGGCACCGAGGTGGTCGGCGCGGCGACCGTGAACGCCCGCGGCGCGTACGTGACGGCCGGCGGCACCGCGTACACCTACGACGACAACGGCCGCCGCACCGGGGAGACGACGGACGGCACCGGCCGGACGTACGAGTACGACCACGACGGCCAGGTCGTCGGCGTCGACGGCGGCGCGATCCGGTACGGCTACGACGCCCACGGCCGGCAGGTCGGCCGGAACGGGGTGACCCGGGTGTGGAGCGGCGACCACCTGCTGGAGGAGTGGGACGGCGAGCGCCTGCTGCGCAGCTACACCTACGGCGACGGCCCCGGCCAGCCGGTCCAGGTGTCCACTGAGGACGGTACGCGCTCCACGTACGTGCTGAGCGGCCGCGGCCTGATCGCCGGCCTGGCGGACGCGTCCGGCGCGCCGCCCCGCAGGTACTCCTACGACGCCTACGGCCGCCCGACCGGCGCCGCGGCGGACGGCGCGCTGCTCGGCGGCGCCGTGCTCTGGGACCCGGGCGCCGGGCTGTACTACACCCGCAGCGGCGGCGGATACGCCACGACGTCGATGCTGCCGTTCAAGCCGCCGAAGCCGGACCCGAGGCGTCCGGGGGTCGACTACCGCGACGCCTGGGACAAGATGTCCGACGTCGGCGAGGGGCTCATCGTGCTCGGCATCATCGGCGAGTTCTTCCACGTGCCCGGCTCGGAGATCGTCCTGCTGGTCGGCGCGGTGCTGGTCGCGCCGCACCAGGTCGACAAGATCGGCCAGCGCTTCGGCTGGTGGGGCCCGCCCGCGGCGAAGCCCGCCAAGCCGGGCGACCACTCGGGGCGCGGCGACGGGTTCGGCGACGGCTTCGGCGGCCTCGGCGACGGCTTCGGCTACGGCGGACCCGGCTACGGCGGGCCGGGCCACAGCGGCGGCGGGTACGGCGGCTCGGGTTACGGCGGCACCGGGTACGGCAGCCCGGGCGGCGCGGACAGCGGAGGCGGGTACGGCGGCGGGGAGCCGGCGGGCCCGTGGGGCGACCGGCCCGACCGCGAGCCGTCCGGCTCCGGATCCGGTTCGGGCGGCCCGCGGGCGCCGGAGTACGGCGACCCCGGCGGCGGCTCGTCGACGCCCGAGTCCCCCGAGCCGACCCCCAAGCCCGACCCCAAACCGTCCGGCGGCGGTTCCGGCGGTGGCGGTGGCGGCGGCGGGAAGAAGGACGAACCGAAGGGCGGCGGCGACAAGCCCGTGCCCGACGACAAGACACCCGTGCCGCCCGGCACGCCGATCGCCACGCCGAACCCGGTCGACGGCACCGGCGAGGGCGTCGACAAGGACTGGTGGCGGGGCATGCCCGGGCGCAGCGCCCTGACCGCCCTGTCCGGCACCAAGGTCGACGAGCGCGAGGCGACGCCGCTGTTCCAGCCCCCCACCGCCGCCTCCGTCGTGGAGATCCTGGCTCCGCGGTTCATCACGAAGGACGAGGGCGGCGAGGGCGTCACCATCAACCTGCACACCGTCCACTCGGCTTGGGTCGCCGGCGGCAGCGGCAGCAGCTCGTCGGACGGCTGGGGCGACAAGCCCCACACCCTCGCCGAGAGCCTCGCCGCCCCGCGCATCCGGGACGCCTCGATCGCCCGCTTCTGACCCGGAACCCGCGAGCAGCGCCGCGTCGCTAGGGGGTGGCCTCGAACTCGTACTGATACCAGTCGGTCCAGCCGGGACGGTCGAGCGCGTGCGCCGGCGCCCGCTTCAGCCGCACCCCGTCATCCATCGTCACCGTCCGCTCGAACCAGACCCCGACGGCGATCAGGACGACGAGCATGGCCAGCAACCCGCCACCGGACAGGCCTCGATCCCGCTGGTTCGCCGTGGCCGGGGTCAGCCGCGGCGGAGCCGGGCGCAGGCGTCGAGGGCCTGGTGCAGGGCATTCTCGGCGGTGGTGAGGTCGTGCCGGTCGAGGGCGTGGCGGACCCGGGTCAGGCACGCGGCGAGCAGGCGGGCCTCGCCGCGTGGTGGCTGGGCGCGGGTGGCGCCGCCGCGGACCCGGGCCAGGGCGCCCGTCATGGCCAGCCGCGCCAGGTCGCGTTGCGTGGTCGCCAGGGAGGCGCCGGTGGCGTTGCGGACCTCGGCGATCGTCACGTACTCGGTCTGGGCCAGCAGCTCGATGATTCGCTGGTGGCGAACGGCCGGCAGCAGGGGTTCCGGGCTGGACTCCGTTGTGGGCTCCGGGTTGGGCATGGGCGGCACCGCCTCAGGAGATGGGGTAGAGCTGGCCGTCGGTGGCGACGGCCGGGGCGAAGTCGACCTCGCGGCCGTCGAGGGTGAAGCGGTAGCGGCCGAGCCGGCGGATGACCGGCTTCGCGTCGAGGTATTCGCGCATGTCCTCGAGCTCGGCCGGCGTGAGCCAGCTCGGCGGGTCGGAGACGGCCCGGAAGCCGCAGACGTCGGCGAGGTCGCGCAGCCAGCGGGTCTGCTGGGTGGTGAGCAGGTTGAGCTTGCTGCGGAAGTAGATGACGTCGGGGTCGACCTCGACGAGCGGGGACTGCCAGAGCCGGTGCACGCTGTTGACGACGGCGTTGCGGGCGGTGGCGTCGGAGGGGTCGATTGAGGCGTAGTTGTCCCACATGGGCGCGACGTCGGGGCCGCTGCGCAGGCCGTCGAGGATGCCGAGCGACGGCAGCAGGATCGCGCCGGAGCCGAGCAGGTAGACGTCGTCGCCGGCGGCCTCCCGCATGACCCGCAGCCCCTCCCGGTAGAGCCGGTCGCGGTCACGGCCCGGCAGCGGCGCGGCGCCGGCGTTGACGAAGTCGAGCTTGAGGTAGCGGTACCCCCAGTCGTGCACGACCGTCCGGATCAGCTCGGCGACGTGCGCCAGGGCGTCCTCGCGGGCGAGGTCGAGGGCGTAGTAGGGGCCGCCCCAGTTGTACCCGGCGACGACCGGCTGCCCGGACCCGTCGCGCAGCAGCAGCTCGGGCCGTGCCGTGGCGAGGCGCGAGTGCGGCAGCGCGATGAACGGGGCGAGCCACAGCCCCGGCGTGAACCCGGCGTCGGCGATACGGCCGGCGACCGCCCGCATGCCGCTGGGGAACTTCGCGTTCGGCTGCCAGTCGCCGACCAGCTCCTCCCAGCCGTCGTCGATCTGCACGACGTCGAAGGGCAGCCCGGCGAGGTCCGCGACGTCCTTGGTCAGCTGGGCCTCGGTGACGTTCTCGTAGTAGGCGTACCAGCTGCACCACACGTTGCCGGCTTTCCGCGTGCCGGCGCCGAACCGCGACGCGAGCGCCGCGGCGTAGGCGGCGAAGACGTCCTCCTCGGGACCGTAGGCGAGGAACCAGTCGGCGCCGGAGGAGGCGTACCAGCCGGTGAGGGTGTCGTGGTCGGCGGTGAGCCGCGGCGTGTCGAGGCCGAGCGCGCCGAGCAGCAGGGTGCCGCCGTCGGGGCCCTGCAGCGCGGCGACGGCCGAGGAGTGGTGCCGCGCCGGGTCGTCGAAGGTGGGGTCGTCGGCGGTGACCAGCCGGGTCGGGTTCGGCACGCGCAGCGGGGGCTCGCTCAGCCGCCGCCAGCCGCACGGGCTCCACGAGTTCTGCCCGTGCCGGTAGAACGACGCGTCGCCGAGGCCGTGCAGGATCGCCACCCGGCCGGGGGGCAGCAGGACGCCGCCGGGGGCGGAGCCGATCTCGACTGCCGGTGCGGCGGAGTGCTGGACGGCGAAGTGGTGTCCGCCGACCTCGACGAGCTGTGCCATGGTTCTCCTCATCAGGTTGTGTGGCGGCGGGGCGCGGGCCGAGCGCCCCGCCGCTTGGTTCAGGTGGCTACTTGAACAGGGCGTTGACCTGGTCGTTGGCCTTCTTCAACGCGTCGGCCGGGGCGGCCTGGCCGAGCACGACGGACTGGATCGCGTCCTGCACGATCTGGCTGACCTCGTTGCCGTGATCGGTGATCGGCAGGAAGAAGGTGCCGCCGGACGCGGTCGCCTGGTCGGTGAAGGCCTGCACGTTGCGGCCGGCGGCCTTGTGGGCGGCGAGGGCCTTCTCGGTGCCGGACTTGACGGCGGGGAAGACGACGGCCTTCTCACCGACGATGTCCTGGCAGGCGGACGAGCCGAGGAACTTCACCCATGCCCACGCCTGGTCGGGGTGCTTGGTGCCGGCGTAGATGGCGTCGGAGAGGCCGTTGATGGCGGTCTTGCGCCCGGACGAGCCGGTGGGCAGCGGGGCGAAGGCGTACTGCTGCTTGGCGCCGGTGCCGAGGTAGGTGCCGATGGTCCAGGAGCCGACGATGGTGTACGCCGCCGTCCCGGTGTCCATCACCGCGTCCCGGCCGAGGTTCGACTGCTTGTCGAACTTCGGCGCGTAGCCCTTGTCGATGAGGTGCTTGAACCAGCCGATGGTCTCGGCGAGCTTCGGGTCGTCGTACTTGTACTTGGTGCCCCACGGGTTCTTGTCGAGGTAGGTGAAGCCGTTGGCGACGGCGAGGTCGCCCCAGCCGTTCTGGCCCTGCGAGCCGTCCGCCCACTCCGGCAGGAAGCCGTGGACCTTCACGTTGTTCTTGTCGAAGGCCGGGTCGAGACCGTTGCGGCCCTGGCTGTCCACGGTGGCCTTGGCGATCGCCTGCTCGAAGGTGCCGCCGTCGCTCGGGTTCCAGGTGAGCTTGTCCAGGCCGGCGGTGTCGGTGACGAGCTTGGTGTTGTAGACCAGGGCCATCGTGTCCCAGTCCTTCGGCAGGCCGTAGCGCTTGCCGTCCTTGACGAACAGGTCCGCGAGGCCGGCCTGGTACTGGCCGAGGTCGACCTTGTCCTTCGTGACGAACGGCTGGATGTCGAGGATCTGGTTGCTGGACACGAACTGCGGGTAGTAGGACGCGTGGTCGGTCCACACGTCGGGCGCGCTGCCGGCGGCGAGCTGGGTGGTCAGGTTCTGCCAGTACTGCGACCACGCGGTCTGCGTGAACTTGATGGTGATGTTCGGGTTGGCCTTGGTGAACGCGTCGGCGCACGCCTGGTAGGGCGGCAGCTGCTTGTCGTCCCAGAGCCAGTAGTTGAGCGTGACGTTGCCGGTGTCGCCGCCGGACTCGTCGGAGCAGGCGGCCGCGAGGGGCAGGACGATCGCCGCGGCGGACAGCGCGGCCGCCGCCATACGGAGTCTGGACATGGGGATCCCTTTCGAGGAATGGAGCGGGGGGTGGGGTGTCACTTGATTCCGGTGAAGTTCAGCGATTGCACGAGGCGCTTGCCGAGGAAGATCAGCAGCAGCAGGACGGGCAGGACGGACAGGGTGGAGCCGGCCATGAGCCCGGTCCAGTCGGGTGCGGTGTTCGGTGACTGCTGGAGGAACACGCCGAGGGCGACGGTGAGCACCCGGTTGTCCTCGCCGCGGCCGACGAGCAGCGGCCAGAGGTAGTCCTTCCACGCCCACACGGACGTGGTGAGGCCGATGGTGATGAGCGGGCCGCGGCTCATCGGCAGGATGACGCGCCAGAAGATGCCCCAGCGGCTCGCACCGTCGATGACGGCCGCCTCCTCGACCTCGCGCGGCACCGACAGGAAGAACTGGCGGAGGAAGAACACCGCGAACGGGGTCATCAGCAGCGACGGCGCGACCATGCCGGCGAAGGTGTCGACGGCGTCGAACTGCCGCATGAGCGCGAAGTTGGGCAGCAGCGTGAAGATCGGCGGGACCATCAGGGCCGCGACGAACAGCCCGAAGAGCAGGTCCCGGCCGGGGAACCGCAGCCGGGCGAAGGCATATCCGGCCATGGCGCAGCAAAAGGTCTGGACGGTCGCGATGAGCCCGCTGTAGATCAGGGAGTTCAGCGTGTACCGAAAAAAGTTGATCTTCGCGCCGGAGCCGCCGGCGGCGCGGGCGGTCTGGTCGTCGACGAGCCCGAGGACGCGCTCGAAGTTGATGAGGGTGGGGTGCTCCGGCACGAGGCCGGTGCTGTCGCGGTAGATGTCGGCGGCGGGCGTGAGCGCGGTGCGGACCATCCAGTAGAAGGGCACGATCGTCACCACGAGGAAGGCGATCAGCGCGGTCCAGGCCAGCAGCCGGCCGGGCGTCAGGCGGCGGAACATGAGGCCCCTCTCAGGTGAGGTCGGATCGGGAGGCGCGCAGCAGCCACATCTGCACGGCGGTGAGCAGGCCGAGGATCAGCACGAGCGCCATGGCGACCGCCGACGCGTAGCCCATGTGGAAGTACGTGAATGCCTGCTGGTAGATGTAGTAGTAGATGACCCGGGTGGCGCCGACCGGCACGATCTTGTCGGTGACGGCGACGGTGTCGAAGATCTGGAACGAGCCGATGAGCGACACGACGAGCACCAGCGCGAGGATCGGGCGCAGCAGCGGCAGCGTGATCATGCGGAACATCCGCAGCTCGCCGGCGCCGTCCAGGGAGGCGCTCTCGTAGAGGTGCGGCGGGATCTGTAGCATCCCGGCGTAGAGCAGCAGCGCCGTGTAGCCGGTGTAGGCCCAGGTGTTGATGAGCGCGATGGACGGCATCGCCAGGTCCGGCGAGGTGAGGAAGCCCTGGCTGTCCAGCCCCGCGGCGGTCAGCAGGTGGTTGACGAAGCCGAGGTTGGCGTCCAGCAGCCACATCCACAGCAGCCCGACGGTCACGTTGGGCACCAGCCACGGCAGCAGCAGCGTCGCCCGCAGCACGACCGAGCGGGTCAGCCGGTGCATGAGCGCCGCGACGCCGAGGGCGAGCAGCGTCTGCGACCCGATGTTGACGACCACGTAGTACGCGGTGATCCGCAGCGACTTCCAGAACTGCGCGTCGCTCACGAGCTTGGCGTAGTTGTCGGCACCCACGTACGACGGGGTGTTGAGCAGGCTGTAGTCGGTCAGCGAGTACCAGACGCCGCGCACCGTCGGGTACAGGTAGAACACCGCGAAGCCGACCAGCACCGGCAGCAGGAACAGCCAGGCGACCCGCCGGTCGTCGCGGTGACGGCGCGGTCCGGCGGCGCCTGACGGCCCGTCGGGCGGGTCCGGCGCGGGCGGCACGGTCACCGCCAGGGAGTTACGCATCGTCACGGTCCGGCCTCGATTCGTCCATCGAAAGTCTTCGAGATTGATGTCTTGCGGCGAGGGGTGGGCGGCCGCTAATAATGATGAAGCTCAGGGAAACTTTGTCAACACCTCCTCGTATCAAATCGAGGTACGGGGACTTCACCCCACGTCCCGGAGGCCCATCCATGCGTACCGCCCCGCGGCGGCGAGCCCTCGCGTTCGCCGCCGCACTCTGCACGGCCGCCGCCACGGCCGTGCTCGCCGTGACCGTGCAGGCGCAGCCCGCCGTCGCGGCACCGGCCGGCCCACCGGCCAGACCGGCTCCGCCCGCCACGCCGAGCCCGTCGCTGACCGACCACCCGCTCACCGCCGCCCCGAGCCCGCTCGACAACCCGTTGAAGGGCTTCGCCCGGTTCTACTTCCCGGGCGACAACCAGAGCACCGGCTACCCGCGGTCCCTCGCGTGGAGCTACTTCGGGCTGTCCGAGGTGATGACCAACGCGGCGAACTGCGGCAGCTACGACTGGTCGATCGTGGACAGCGCGCTCAACGAGATCGCGTCGTACGGCAACCAGGCCGCCATCCGGTTCTTCATGGAGTATCCCGGCGGCACCGGCAGCCATCCCGGAAACTCCATTCCGCACTGCTTCGACGGGCACGTCACGTACCGCAACAACACCTTCTGGGGGACGGTGTCGCCGGACTACGACAGCCCCTACCTGCTCAGCGCGCTGTCCGACTTCATCGCCGCGTTCGGCGCCCGCTACGACGGCGACCCCCGGATCGGCTTCATCAACCTGGGCATCGTCGGACTCTGGGGCGAGTGGCACACGTGGCCGTTCGACACCGACACCGCCGACGGCTACCCGAACCTGATGCCGACCGACGCGCACGGGGCGCAGATCATCCAGGCGTTCGACACCGCGTTCAACAAGACGAAGCTGGAGATCCGCTACCCGGACTCCGCCGGCGGCGCCGCGAACACCCGCGACATCGGCTACCACGACGACTCGTTCTGCTACCGGGAAGGCTCGCCGCTGGCGGGCGTGACCCTGCCGCAGTCGCTCGGCGGCGCGAGCTACTCGCAGCTGCAGCGCGCCGTGAACATGGGCGTGGAGAACAAGTGGATCACCAGCTCGATGGGCGGCGAGGTCCGGCCGGAGATCCAGAGCTCCGCGTTCACCTCGTGGCCCGGCGGCTCGGGCCAGGTCGACAACATGAAGGCCTGCATCGAGCTGGAGCACACCACCTGGAAGATCAACCAGACCAGCCAGAGCTACTCGCCGTCTGACCCGAACGTGGCCGCGGCCGTGCGGCTCATGGGCTACGACCTGTCCGCGACCCACGCGTACTTCCCGAACACCGTCAGCGGGAGCAGCGCGACGGTCGGCGTCACGCTCGTCAACAACGGCGTGGCCCCGTTCTACTACCCGTGGACGGTCACGCTCGGCCTGAAGAACTCCGCCGGGACCGTGGTCAAGACCTGGGACACCCCCTGGGACCTGCGGACCGTCCAGCCGCTGAAGATCCGGGCGTTCCCCGACTGGGGCGTCGGCGCCGACCCCACGTACCGCGACTTCGGCTATCCCCAGTACTTCCAGGCCGGCGTCAGCCTCACCGGGGTGGCGACCGGCTCGTACCAGCTGGTGCTGCGGGTCAGGAACCCGCTGGAGGCGGTGAGCGCGAACGCGAAGAAGCTGCGCTTCGGCAACGCCACGCAGAACGCCGACGGGTGGCTGGGCCTCGGCGCGATCGGGGTCGGCGGCGGGGGCGGCGGCGACACCACGGCGCCGACCGTGCCGACCGGGCTCGCCTCGCCGGCGAAGACGGCGAGCAGCGTGTCACTGACCTGGAACGCGTCGACCGACGCCGTCGGCGTCACCGGCTACCGCGTGCTGCGCGGCGGCACCCAGGTCGGCACGTCCGCGACCACGTCCTACACCGACAGCGGCCTGTCCGCGTCGACCGCCTACACGTACACCGTGCAGGCCTACGACGCCGCGGGCAACGTGTCGGCGGCGTCCAGCCCGCTGACCGTCACGACCTCCGCGAGCGGCGGGGGCGGGGGCGGCGGCATCGGCCTGGACGACTTCGACGGCAACCCCGCCTACCCGTCCGCGGCGAAGAACGACCTCGCGAAGTGGACCGGCGGCAACTGCTTCGGAAACGGCGGCGGCAACGGCGTCGTCGCCGGCGGGGCGCTGACCCTGCAGTACAACAACTGCGGCTGGTTCGGCAGCGACGTCGCCACCGACGTCTCCGCGTACACGTACCTCGTCGTGCGGGTCCGCGGCGCCTCCGGCGGCGAGCAGAGCCACTTCAACCTGAGCCTCGGCGGCGCCAGCAAGGTGTTCGGCGACTACACCCTCGACGGCGGCGGGCACCCGGTCATCACGACGTCCTACCAGGACATCAAGATCCCGATGGTCGCCAACGGGATCAGCCGCACCAGCCCGGCGCAGCTCGCCATGGGTTTCTGGTACGGCGGCAACAGCTCCATCTCGATCGACAGCCTCTCCTTCAGCAACTGACCCCCCGCGCCGGCGCCGTCCACTGTGGACGGCGCCGGCCTCGCCAAGGAGCATGATGCACCGGACCCGAATCGCGGCCGCGCTCCTCGCAGTCGCGCTGCTGTCGACGCCCGGCGTCGCCCACGCGGCGGCGCCGACCACCACCGCCACCTACACCGCCGACCTCGGCACCGTGTTCACCAACCCCGAGCGTGGCTTCCACAACCGCTACGAGATCGTCGACGACCCCGCCGTCAACGACTACGCCAGCAACACCATCCCGGGCTTCAACCCCGACATGCTCGACCGCACCTTCGCCCGCGCGAAGGCGAACGGCAACACCCTCATCCACAGCTACCTGCACCTCGACAAGTACCAGACCGCCGACCTGCCACCCGCCCTGATGACCAACCTGGGCACCGGGCTGGCCGCGATCCGCGCCCAGGGCATGAAGATCGTCCTGCGGGTCGCCTACGTCTGGGACGGCTACTCCGCGGTCACCGAGCCGCAGATGGAGCGCCACATCGACCAGCTCGCGCCGGTCCTCGCGGCGAACGCCGACGTCGTCCTGCACCTGGAGGCCGGGTTCTTCGGCGCCTGGGGCGAGTGGCACTCCAGCCCATACACCGCGTCGTCGGAGGAGAGCCAGGCGCCGGTCCGCTACCGCCTCGTCAAGAAGCTGCTCAGCAGCACGCCCGCGACGATGCCGATCGCGATCCGCTACCCCATCTTCAACTACGAGTTCGCGCAGCGGACCACGCCGCCGCCCGGCTGCCCGCTGCCCGACAACTGCCTCATGACCACCCAGGACAAGGACCGGCTCGGCTTCCACGACGACTGCTTCCTCGCCGACACCGCCGACATGGGCACCTACGACCAGAACTCCTGGCTCGGCTGGTTCGACGTGTCGGTCAAGAAGCAGTGGGTGTACGACATGGCGACCAGCGCCGGCGGCAACAAGATGATCGGCGGCGAGACCTGCAACGCCAGCGGCGCCAACGACAGCGCCGGGGTCAACGCCCAGTACGAGCTGTCCCACCAGCACTGGACGGAGATCAACGAGGACTACGCGCCGGTCAACACCGACATCTGGAAGGCCGCGCACCTGGCGGCGTCGGGCAACGACCCGGCCGAGACCCTGTTCACCCGCATCGAGCGCAAGCTCGGCTACCGGCTGCGGCTGCAGGACGCCACATACACCACGCAGGCCGTCGCCGGCAGCCCGTTCACGTTCGCCGCGCACCTGACCAACGACGGCTACGCGGGCATCATCAAGCCCCGCCCCGTCTTCCTGGTCTTCGACAACGGCACCCAGCGCTACAACGTGCCGCTGCCGGACCTCGACCCGCGCACCTGGCGCCCCGGCGCGGTCACCGTCCCCACGCAGACCGTGACCCTGCCGTCGATGACCGCGGGCACCTACAAGCTCGCGCTGTGGCTGCCCGACCAGGCCACCGGGCTGCGCGGCAACCCCGCGTACTCCGTGCGCCTGGCCAACACCGGCACCTGGGACGCGACCAAGGGCTACAACGTGCTCGCGGGTGCGATCCAGGTCGGCTCGTGCACGGCCGACTGCGTGCCGCCCACCGCGCCCACGCTGACCTCGACCGGCACGACCGCCACCTCGGCGTCGCTGTCGTGGACCGGCGCCACCGACAACGTCGGCGTCACCGGTTATGCCGTCCTCCGCGACGGTACGCAGGTGGCCACGGTGTCCGGCACGTCGTACACCGACACCGGGGTGCCCGCGGGCTCCCACACGTACACCGTCACCGCCCGCGACGCCGCCGGCAACGTGTCGGTCCCGAGCAACGCCGTCACCGTCGGCGTCGGCTGCACCGACTGCGCACCGCCGTCGACGCCGGCCGGGCTCGCGGTCACGGGCACCACCACGACCTCGATCTCCCTGGCGTGGAACCCCTCGACCGACAACGTCGGCGTCACCGGGTATCTGGTGTTCCGCGACGGTACGCAGGTCGGCACGCCCACCGGCACCACGTACACCGACAGCGGCCTGAGCGCCGGCAGCTACACGTACACCGTGAGATCCCGCGACGCGGCGGGCAACCTCTCACCGGCGTCGGCGCCGCTGACCGCCTCCACCGCCCCGCCGACGCCGGCCGGTCTGGTCGTCGACGACTACGACGGCACGCCCGCCTACCCCTCGGCGGCCAAGAACGACCTCGGGAAGTGGACCGGCGGCAACTGCTTCGGAAACGGCGGCGGCAACGGCGTCGTCGCCGGCGGCGCGCTGACGTTGCAGTACAACAACTGCGGCTGGTTCGGCAGCGACGTCGGCGTCGACGTCTCCACCCGCACCTACCTCGTCGTGCGCATCAAGGGCACGTCGGCGGCGCACTTCAACCTCAGCCTCGGCGGCACCACGAAGCTGTTCGCCGACTACACCCTCGACGGCGGCGGGCACCTCGCCCTGACCGGCACCTTCCAGGACATCAAGATCCCGCTGGTCGCCAACGGCATCGACCGCGCCAACCCCGCGCAGCTCGCGATGGGTTTCTGGTACGGCGGCAGCGGCACCGTCACGATCGACAGCATCTCTTTCGTCTGATCCTGTTCACAGCCTGACCACGGTGCTGGTCAGCCGGGCCCGCTCGGCTGACCAGACCACCCGGTGCGAGGCGAGGCTCGTCGCCATGTCCGAGCTGAGCAGGCTGCCGTCGTTCGCCGCGACGGCGGCGAGGAAGGCCTCCACGAGTCCCTCGTCGCCGCCGTCGTGCCCGTCGCCGGCCTCGCCGGTGTCGACGGTGCTGGTGGTGCCGGTGGTGCCGGTGCGGAAGTCGGTGACGCTGAGGTGGCGGCCGTCGCCCTCGATGCTGCCGTGGCTGCCGAAGAGCCGGGTCTGCCGGCGCTGCATGGGCGTGAACGCCGTCATCGTGAACGTGGCCGTCACGCCGCCGGTGTACTGCATGGCGACGACCTGGTGGTCGACGACGTCGTTGTCGCAGTCGTACACGCAGCGGCCGTACGGGCCTTCCCGGAGTGCGCGTCCCAGATCGCGCGGATCGTCGGTCACGGCGTCCACCGGCCACCTCAGCCTGCCGTCTTCTGTCTTGTACAGCCTGACCGCCGAGTACGGACACGTCGGCTCCACCGCACAGTCGACGCACCGCTTCGCTGATCCCGGCGGCCGGTTGCCGGCGTGGAAGTGGGCCAGGCCGCCGAACGACGCCACCTGGCTGGGGGTGTCGCCGACGACGTACGCCAGCCAGTCGAGATCGTGGCAGGACTTGGTCAGCAGCATCGGACCCGACTCGTCCTCGCGCCGCCAGTTGCCGCGGACGAACGAGTGCGCCTGGTGCCACCAGCCGACCGGCTCCAGGTGCTGCACGCTGACCAGGTCACCGATGCTGCTGGTGTTCAGGAGGTGCTTGAGCGCTCGCGTGTACGGCGTGTAGCGCAGCACGTGGCAGACCGCGCCGATCACGCCCGCCGCCTCGACCGCCTCCGCGATCCGGCGCGCCTCCGGCTCCGTCGGCGCCATCGGCTTCTCCAGCAGCAGGTGGTACCCCTGCCGCGCCAGCGCCACGGCCGGCTCGACGTGCAACCGGTCCTGGGTGGCGATGACGGCCGCGTCGGCAAGCCGTCCTGCCGCGCTCATCGCCTCCCAGCTGTCGAAGACCGCGCCCGCCGGGATGCCGTGGGTCCTCGCGAAGGCCGCCCGGCGCTCGGGGTCCGGCTCGGCGACCGCGACGATCTCGGCATGCCGCGCCGCCGCGAGCCGTGCGTACTGGCGGCCCCGCAGGCCCGCGCCGACCACCGCGATCGTGACAGGGTTGCGATCCCCCGAGTACTTTGTAAACTCCATAGCAATATTGGCGCGCCGCCGGCACGATACGTCAAGGGGAAAACTGTGACAGATCAGGTCATCAGCGGCACCGATCTGTCCCGGCTGCGCGAGCTCAACTCGCTGACGGTCGTCCGGGCGCTGCGCGACCAGCCCCCCGCCACCGTCACGGAGCTGGCGAAGCTGACCGGGCTGTCCCGCCCCGCCGTCGACGTCATCGCGCAGGGCCTCGTCACCGGCGGCTGGGCCACGGTCGTCGAGCCGAGCGGCAGCAGCGTCGTCGGGCGGCCCGCGCGGCGGTACCGGTTCCGCGCCACCGCCGGACACGTCATCGGCGTCGACGTCGGCGCCCACAAGATACTGACGTTGCTGGCCGACCTCGACGGCAACGTCGTGCACACGGCCCGCTGCACCGTCGCCGCCGACGCCGACCCGCCGTCGCGGCTCGCCGCGCTCGACGCCGTGCTCGCCACCTGCCTGTCGGAGGCCGGGAAGACGGAGCAGGACATCTGGGCCGTCACCATCGGCGTCACCGGCCCCGTCGACGCCAGCGGCAAGACCACCCTCTTCACCCCGCTGCCCGGCTGGCAGACCGTCGACCTCGCCGCCCACCTCAGCGACCGCTTCACCTGCCCCATCGTCGTGGAGAACGACTGCAAGCTCGCCGCCCTCGCCGAGCGCTGGCAGGGCGCCGCCCGCGACGCCAACGACATCGTCTTCCTCCTCGCCGGCCTGCGCATCGGCGCCGGCCTCATCATCGACGGCGTCCTGCGCCGGGGTTACGGCGGCGCCGCCGGCGAGATCGGCGCCCTGAAGGCCGTCCGCTGGCTCACCGCCCCCTCCCACCTGGGGCAGTGCCCCGGCGTGCCGGCCACCGTCAGCCCCGACGACGCCGCCGCCTGGGTCTTCAACGCCGCCCGCGACGGCAACCGCGACGCCCGCTCCGCCGTCAACCGCTACGTCAAGGACCTCGCCATCGGCACCGCCGCCCTGGTCCTCGCCCTGGACCCCCAGGTCGTCGTCTTCGGCGGCGGCTTCTCCCGCTCCGCCGACCTCGTCCTCGACCCGCTCCGCCGCGAGCTGGGCCGCCTGTGCCTGCGCCTCCCCGACGTCCGCGCCTCAACCCTGGGCGCCGACAGCGTCGCCCTCGGCGCCCTCCGCCTCGCCCTCAACGAGGTCGACCAGCGCCTCTTCACCCTCGGCCTCAGCGCCCCCATAGCCCCCCGCCGCTGAGCCGTTATTCCCCCACCGCTGTCGCGGCGGCATGATCCGGAAGAGTTTGTGTCGTCATAGCAGCACAAAGTCTTCCGGATCATGAGAAACGGCCCTGGTACCAACCAGTCCAGCAAACGACGTCCATCACTACCCCATGATCCCGCGCGATCTCCGGCAGCTACAGCCACCGCAACCATTCGGGATCACGGGCCGCCAAGCCCACCACCATGATCCGGAAGGCTTTGTGTCGTCACAGGCACACAAAGTCTTCCGGATCACGAAAAACGGCCCCGGGACCGACCGGTCCAGCAAGCGGCGACCGCCACTTCCCCATCCCACGCGGTTCCGGTGGACAGGACCACCACAACCATTCGGGATCACCAGCCGCCGAGCCCACCACCATGATCCGGAAGAGTTTGTGTCGTCATAGCAGCACAAAGTCTTCCGGATCATGAGAAACGGCCCCGGGATCGACCGTTCAGCGGGATCACGGGGGTGCTGGGAGGATCTGGGGGTGGTGAGGTTTGCGCTCACGGAGCGGGTGCGGCTCGGGCTGGTCGACGACAGCCTGGCGGGGTTGTCGGTCGGGGATGCGCTCGGGGCGCAGTTCTTCATGGTCGGGCGGTCGGTGGGTGACCTGGTCGCGGGGCGGGTGCCCGACGGGCCGTGGGAGTGGACCGACGACACGCACATGGCCTGCTCCGTCGTCACGGAGCTGCGGGACGGGCCCGCCATCGACCAGGACAGGCTCGCGACGCGGTTCTCGCTGCGGTACGAGTCGCACCGCGGCTACGGTGCCGGCGCGGCGACGGTCCTGCACGAGATCCGAGAGGGCGTGCCGTGGCGGGAGGCCGCGCGGCGGGCGTTCGGCGAGCAGGGGTCGCTCGGGAACGGGGGTGCGATGCGGGTGGCGCCGGTCGGGGCGTACCACGCGGACCGGCCCGCACGGGCGGCCGAGCAGGCGGCCCGTGCCGCCGAGATCACCCACGCGCACCCCGAGGGGGTCGCCGGGGCGGTGGTCGTCGCCGTCGCGGCGGCGCACGCGGCGGCGGCGAGGCTCGGTGGGATGCGGCCGGAGCCGAAGGCGTTCCTGGAGCTGCTGCGGCCACACACACCCGATGGCGCCGTGGAGCGGGGCCTCACGAAGGCGGGCCGGCTGATCGGGCGGACCGCGCAGGAGGCCGCGTACGAGCTCGGCAACGGCAGCAGGGTCACGGCGCAGGACACGGTGCCGTTCACCGTGTGGGTGGCCGCGACGCACCTCGACGACTACCCGGCGGCCGTGACCGCGTGCGTCGTCGCGGGCGGCGACATCGACACGACCGCGGCGATCGCCGGCGGGATCGTGGCCGCGTACACGGGTGTCGGTGAACGCACCGAGACAGGCGCCGGCGTACCGCGGCCGTGGATCGACGCCAGGGAACCGCTACCGGACTGGGCCTGCTGACGGGCGGGTCACCGGACCGGGCTGGGCGACGGTGAGGGGGACGGGGACGGGACGTCGGGGAAGGAGCGGTCGCCGAAGAGGATCCTGGCGGCGGCGGAGCGGCCAGGACGGGTGCGGAGAAGGGCGACCGCGGCCTCGGCGGCGGCCGGGGAGGTGACGGACGCGAGGGCCCGGCGCAGGGCGAGGCGGCCGCGGAAGCGGGAGCGCAGGGCGTTGCCGTCGTAGGCGCGCAGCACATGGTCGTCGCCGGTGCGCAGATAGTCGGCCGTGACCGTGGCGGCGAGCTCCGACAGGCGCAGGCACGGGTCCAGGCCGCCGGCGGTCAGCGGGGAGACGGCACCGGCGGCGTCGCCGACGAGGAGGCCGGACGGGCACGCCAGGCGGCGCAGGACCCCGCCGACGGGGATCGGGCCGCCGCGGCGCTCCACGGGGCCGGCGGGGCCGGCGGGCCCGACGGGCAGGGTCAGGCCGGGGGCGTCGGACGTGAAGGCCGACAGGAGGTGGCGTACGCCGGAGCGCATCGCGGACGGGTAACCGGCGACGCCCGCGTGGACGTGGTGACCGTCGTCGATGACCCACCCGAGGTAGCCGGGGGCGACGCGCGGGTCCAGGACGCAGTGGAACGCGGGGACGGTCGTGGCGGACCCGCTCGGGTGGATGATCTCGGCGCCGACGAGCAGCCGGCGGTTGACGTCGAGGCCGAGGTCGCGGGCGACGGCGGAGCGGGCACCGTCGGCGCCGACGACGAACCGGGCCCGGACCGGCTCGGCGCCGTCCAGGTGCGCGATGCCGGTGGTGATGCCGGTGTACCGGACGCCGAGCAGCACCCGCGCGCCGGCGGTCTCCGCGGCCCGCCGGGCGTGGTCGTAGACGGCCGGCATGTCGGCGACGCGGTACTCGTCGCGGTCGCTGGTCAGGTGTACAGGGTCGCGGCGGGACGGCGGGTAGAGCAGCACGTCGCGGACGCCGGGGCCGAGGAGGTGGCCGGGCAGGTCGAAGTCGTCCAGGGTGCGCCGCACGAAGATCCCGGTCGTGCGGACCCCGGCCGCGAGGGACCTGCGCCGGTCGACGACCAGGACCCGCAGGTCCCGCTCCGCGAGCAGGCGGGCCGTGTGCAGGCCCGCCAGTCCGGCCCCGACCACCAGTACGTCAACCGTCTCCACGGGACGGACGGTAGAGCCGATCCGGGCCGCACGGGCCGGCGTGCACCGGACCCGCCCGACACCTTCGCAGCAGGTTCACAACGCGGCCCGGGCCGGCGTTGACACGGCGCGTGACACTGTCGGCATGCTCGCATCGAAGCCCGTGCGTACGGTGCTCGCCGCGTTCACCGCCGTGACGCTGGCGGGCTGCATGCTTCGCCCGAGCGACGAGCCCGACGACCACCTGCTCGATCCGGCCGCGACGGCGGCGACCCCGGACCCGTGCGGGCTGCTGACGCCGGATGAGGTGCAGCAGGTGCAGGGCGGCACGATCGAACCCGGCGAGGAGATCCGCGGCAACCGTACCGGCGAGCGGGTCTGCTCCTTCGACCAGCAGGGCACGAAGCTGCTCACCACGGTCAGCGTCTACCCCGAGGACCGCGCCGGGTTCGACGGCGAGTTCGAGACCGTCAAGGCCGCGAAGCCGAAGCTGCTCGCGCTGGGCCCGAAGGCGGTGGCAAGGCTGCCGTGAGGCCTGCAATCCTTCCCCGCCGCTTGATCGAATGACGAATGGAGCGCCCACCATGATCCGGAAGACCTTGTGCAGTCATAGCTGCACAACGTCTTCCGGATCATCGAACGGCGGGCCGGCGAGGTCCAGCACGCGCCGAGCGGCGCGGACCACGGCGGCGTCGACCATGCGGCCGTCGGCGCCGACGAGCACGCCCGCGCCCGAGGAGACCGCCGCGTCGAAGCGCTCCACCAGGTCGGCCGCCACCGCGATCTCGACCGCCGACGGGGTGAAGACCTCGTTGACGACCGGGATCTGCGCCGGGTGGATGCACGCCCTGCCGACGAACCCGAGCCGCCGGAACGCGACCGTCGACGCCCGCAGCGCCGGCAGGTCGCGGTAGTCGGTGCTGACGGACGCGACCGGCGCGGCGATCCCGGCGGCGGCGCTCGCGAGGACGACCTGCGAGCGGACGAAGAGCAGCTCACGCTCGTCGGGGCCCAGGGTGACGCCGAGCTCGGCACGCAGGTCCGCCTCGCCGATCTGCAGCCGCGCGACCCGCGGTGCCCGGGCGATCTGGGCGGCGTCGAGGACCGCTGTCGCCGTTTCCAGCAGCGGTACGACGGGGACCGCGCCGACCGGAAGCCCCCGCTCCTCCTCGGCCGCGGCCAGCACCGTCCCGAGCGCGGCGACCTCCGCGGCGCTGCCCGCCTTGGCGAGGCACACGCCGGCCAGCCGGGGGCCGACGACCGCACGGACGTCGTCGAAGCCGGCGGGGCCAGGGTTCACCCGCACCCAGACCGCGGGACCGGCGGCCGGCAGGTCGGCCAGCCAGGCGGCGACGATCGCGCGGGCGCGGGCCTTGCCGGCCAGGGGCACCGCGTCCTCCAGGTCGACGATGAGCGCGTCGGCCCCCCGGTCCAGGGCCTTGTCGAGCTTCGCGGGAGCGTCGCCCGGCACGTACAGGTAGGACCTCATCCGATGCTGCCCTTCCCGCTGGTGAGCGCCTTGGCGATGACGATGCGCTGGATGTCGTTGGTGCCTTCGCCGATCATCATCAGCGGCGCGTCGCGGTAGAGGCGTTCGACGTCGAACTCCTTGGAGTAGCCGTAGCCGCCGTGGACCTGCATCGCCGACAGCGCGCACGCGGCGGCCGCCTCCGACGCGAACGCCTTCGCCATCCCGGCCTCCATGTCGACGCGGCGGCCGGCGTCGGCGCGGGACGCCGCCCAGTACACCATGAGCCGCGCCGCCTGGACCTGCATCGCCATGTCGGCGAGCCGCAGCTGGATCGCCTGGAATTCCGAGATCTGCGACCCGAACGCCCGGCGCTGCCCCGCGTAGCGCAGGGCCTCGTCGTAGGCGGCCTGGGCGATGCCGAGGGCGCGGGCGGCGACGTTGATCCGGCCGGTCTCCAGGCCCGACAGGACCTGCTGCATGCCGCGCCCCTCGACGCCGCCGAGCAGCGCGGACGCGGGGACCCGGCAGTCGTCGAAGAGGATCTCGCACGACTCGGTGCCCTTGTAGCCGAGTTTCGGCAGGTCCCGGAGCACCTCGAAGCCGGGGGTGCCGGCCTCGACGAGCAGCACGGACATACCGCGGTGCGCGGGGTCGGCCGACGGGTCGGTCTTGACCAGGACCGGCAGCGGGTCGGCGTGCCGGGCGTTGGTGATCCAGGTCTTGCGGCCGGTGATGACGTAGTCCTGGCCGTCGCGGCGGGCGACGGTGCGGATGCCCTGCAGGTCGGTGCCGGCGTCGGGTTCGGTGAGCGCGATCCCGGTGCGGCGGGCCCCGGTCGCGAGGTCCGGCAGGTACGCGCGGCGCTGCTCGTCGGTGCCGTGCCGCGCGATCAGCCAGCACGACAGGGAGTGGCTGCCGAGGATGCCGGCGATGCCCATCCAGCCCTTCGCGATCTCCTCGAAGACGAGGGCGAAGGAGACCATGTCGGCGCCGAGGCCGCCGTACTCCTCGGGGACGGTCAGCCCGAACAGCCCCATCCGCCGCATGGTCTCGACGATCTCGGCCGGGTAGCGGTCGGTCGCCTCCGATTCGCGGGCGACGGGACGGATCTCCCTGTCGACGAACGCGCGCAGCGCGTCGCGGAACTGGCGCTGCTCGTCGGTGAGCTCGAAGTCCACGGGTCACCCCAAACGGAAGACGGGAAGGTTGCGGCCGTCGTCGAGCGGCCGCCAGTGCACGACGACGGTGGCGCCGATCGCGGCGTCCTGCCAGGGCTCCACGTTGGACACCAGGCGGGGGCCTTCGGCGAGCGTGATGACGGCGACCGCGTAAGGCTCCGATGCGCGGCGCACGACGGTGTACGTCTCGATCACGCCGGCGCCCGAGGTGTCCACCAGGGGCGGGTCGGGCTCCCCGCAGCGCAGGCACAGCGGGCGTGGGTAGTGCTGGTGGTGCCCGCAGGCGGCGCAGCGCTGGACGGTGAGCCGCCGCTGCCTCGTCGCGTCCCACCACGCGGCCGTCGTCTCGTCCACCGGGATGCTCACGAGGTCCGTCCAAGCAGGACGGTGCCGTGGGTGGAGAGGATTCCGCCGGTACCGTGGGCGAGCGCGACCCGGTCCGCCGTGCCGCGCAGCCGTCGGACGGCCTCGACGAGCAGCAGCACGCCGAGCTGCCCCGGGTGGCAGTAGGACAGCCCGCCGCCGGACGTGTTCATCGGCAGCGTCCCGGCGGCGACGAGGTCGGGCGCCTCGCCGAAGCCGCAGAAGCCGAGGGCCTCGAGGGTCAGCAGCACGGTGATGGTGAACGAGTCGTAGATCTGGGCGCTGTCGACGTCGGCGGGAGTGAGCCCGGCCATGGCGAACGCGCGCCGGCCGGAGTCGACGGCGCCGGTGCGCAGCAGGTCGCCGACGCCGACGATGGAGGTGCCGGTCGTCGCCTCGCCGTAGCCGAGGACCTCGACCGGGACGGCGGGCAGGTCACGGGCGCGGTCCACAGTGGTCAGCACGACGGCGCCGCCGCCGTCGGTGACGAGGCAGCAGTCGGCGACCCGCAGCGGGTCGCTCACCAGCGGACTGGCGTCCATCTCCGCGGCGTCCAGCGGTCCCGCACCGTACCGGTAGGCGCGCGGGTTCTGCTGCGCCCATTCGCGGGCCGCGACGGCCACCGACGTCATGCCGGCCCGGCCGCGGTCGGCGCCGTACGTGTGCAGGTAGAGCTGCGCGGCGAGCGCGTACGCCGACACGGGGTACAGCGGCCCGTACGGCTGCTCGAACTGCGCCTCCGGCGTGTGCGCCTCGTAGGGGTCGAAGGTGCGGCTGCGGGCGGAACGCTGGTTGGACCCGTACGAGATGACGACGACGGACGCCTGCCCGGCCTGGATCGCCTGGACGGCGTGGCCGACGTAGAGCTCGAACGCCGCGCCGCCGGCGAACGTCGAGTCCGTCCACCGTGGACGCAGCCCGAGGTGCTCGGCGACCTGGGTGGCGGAGAAGCGGGACACGCCGTTGGTGGCGAGCCCGTCGACGTCGGCGAGGCGCAGTCCGGCGTCGGCGAGCGCCCGGGTGACCGCCTGCGTCTGCAGGTGCAGCGCGGTCTTGCCGGTGACCCCGAGGTCCGACTCGGCCGCGCCGACCACGCAGACCCCGGTGGTCATCGCAGTTCCACTGTGGACGACGCGGGCGCGACCGCGATCCGGCCCTCGGCTTCGACTCGATGCTCGATGGTGACGAGCCGGCCGTCGACCGCCTGAACAACACCCAGGCAGCGCACTGTCTCGCCGGCGTAAACGAGGCTTTTGAAGCGGAACGTCAGCGAGCGAAGCACTCCAAAAGTGCCGATCCAGTCCTGGACCTGCTCGGCGAGCAGCGCCCCGAACACCTGCCCGTCGACGACCGGCCGGTCCAGGCCGCGCGGCGCCAGGTAGGACGGGTCGTAGTGCAGCCGGTGCCAGTCCCACGTGGCGCCGGCGTAGGCGATCATGTCGGGCAGCGCGATCAGCCGTTCGAGGGGCGGCAGCTCGAGGCCGGGCTTCACGGCGTCACCGCCAGGTAGATGATGGTCTCCTCGTTGGTGGCGAGGAGGTCGCCGTCCTGGTTGGTGTAGGTGGCGCGCGAGGTGAACACCAGCATCGGCTGCCCGGCACCCGTGGCCCGCTCGGCGATGTCCACGAGCCGCCACACGGCGGTGACCACGTCGTCGGGGCGCACCGCCCGGTGGAACTCGTAGGCGTTGCCGCCGCGGACCTGGCGGGTGCCGGGCAGGTCGATCCCCCACGTGTGGCCGGCGTAGCCGTCGGCGTCGCGGGGCAGCCCGGCGTACTGGTTGGTCTCGCAGATCAGCGTCGGCGGCGCGACGACCCCGTCGTGGCCGGCGGCCCGGGCGGCCGCGTCGTCGGTGTAGACGGGGTTGTCGTCGCCGACCGCGAGGGCGAAGTAGCGGATCGCCGCGCGGCCGAGGGGTTCGGGCGCGGTGTAGGTGGCCTCGCGGCCGATGAGGGCCCGGATCTCGTCGGTCATCATGCGAGCACCGCCGTCGGCACGACCTCGATCAGGAACTCCGGGCGCAGCAGCGCCGAGCAGACGACGGAGGTGACGGCGGCGTCCGGGTACCGTTCGGCGCGCACCGCGGCGAGCTTCGGATAGTCCGCGGCGGCGGCAGGGGTGACGTATTCGAGCAGACGGGTGACGGTCCCCCGCCCGGCCGCCTGGAGCACCAGGTCGACGCTGTCGTAGAGGTAGTGTGCCTGCATCAGGAGGTCCCCCTCGTGCAGCGCCAGCTGGGTCTCCGGGTCGAGCGCGCCGAAGCCGGACATCACGAGGGTCTCACCCGCGACGACGCCGGGGACGTAGGTCAGCGTGTCGTACCGGTCCCAGCCCGGGTTGAACGACCGCAACGGCCCCCGACCGGCCAGCGCGTCGATGGAGACCATCGCGCCCGCCTCCACCGGGTTGTCGACGAGGATCCCGGCGGCACCGGGGAACACCGGGCCGAGCAGGTCCCGGCGAGGGCGGCCGCAACGCGGGTACTCGGCCCGGGTCGTGGTGGCGGTGAAGTCGGTCGTGCGGACCAGGGCGTCGAGGCCGAGGCCGGCGGCCTGCAGCAGCTCCCCCAACCGGACCAGGCACCAGCGGTACTGGTCGCGGAAGGCCCCGGTCGTGGTGTGCACGCTCGGCAGGTGCACCAGGTCCCCGGCGGCGCGCAGCAGGCCGCCGGCGATCGCCTCGCCCCCGCCGGGGTGCGCCGTCAGTTCGACGGCGAAGCGGTGCCCCGGGTCGGGGAACCCGGCGACGGGCACGACCGACACCGGCACCCGGTGCCCGTCCAGGAACCGCTCGCGGGCGCCCGGCGGGGCGCCGGCGGTGACGTACTCGGCGACGTGGACGACGTCGCCCGGCCCGAACCCGGCGTCGGCGAGGTGACGGGCGGCCGACGCGTAGACGGTCGCGGGGTCGGGGCCGGCGATCCCCGGCAGGTAGGTGGTCATGCGGTCGCTCCCAGCGCGTCGAGAAGGTCGTCGAGGTCCGTGGCTTCCGGTAGCGCGTCCACGGCGGCGAGCACGGCGGGCCCGCCCGCGCCGAGGTTGGCGAGGGCCTTGCCGCGCACCGTGTCCGCCAGGCCGGGCGAGTCCGGCCCGCCGCCGCTGCGCGGCACCTCGGCGGTCAGCGTCCGGCCGTCCCGGAGCGTGACGACCACCCTGCCGGGCTGGTCGGCTGCGGCACCCGCGAGGTCGGCCACGCGGTGCCGTACCGACGCCGCCAACGCCGACACGTCGGGCCGGTCGACGCGGGTGAAGGTGTCCACGGTGACGGCCCGGTCGACGAGCATCGCGGCGACACACCACGCCAGGGCGAACTTCGCCTGGTACGCGGTGCGCGGCGCGGCCTGGTCCGGCCCGCAGACGATCGCCTCGGCGTCGGGGTGGATGTCGACGACCACGGCGGCGACGTCGGCGGGGTTCAGGCGCAGGGTGGCGGCGGCGTCGAGCGGGGCGTGCAGCAGCTGGCACGCCGGGTATGGCTTCACGGTGATCCGGGTCAGCTCGAACCGCTCGCCGAGGCCGTCGAGGACCGCTTCCGGCGCGACCCGCCGGCCGGCGAGGGCGGCGTAGAACCCGGACGCGCCCTCGATCGCGCTCGCCGGCCCGCTGGCACCCGCGGCGGCGAGGCGGGCGGCGAGGATCCCGTGGTGCGCCGCGAAGCCGGTGTGCAGCTGCTTCGTCGACGACCCGGTGTGCAGGAACTCCAGGAGCCCGCCGGCCTGGCTGGCGGCGATGCCGATCGCGTCGACCGTCTGCGCCTGGGTGAGGCCGTGCAGCCGGGCCGCCACGAGCGCCGCGGCGATCACCCCGCAGGCGGCGGTGGCGTGCACCCCGCGCGCGTGGAACGCGTGCGGCGCCGCACCCCCGAGCCGGCAGATCGTTTCGAGCCCGACGACCGCGGCCGCGACGGCTTCGGCCCCGCTGACCCGCAGCTGCTCCCCCACCGCGAGCACCACGGGCAGCACCGGTGCCGTCGCGTGGACGAGGCCTCCGGCGTGCGTGTCGTCGAAGTCGAGCGCGTGCACGAGGACCCCACCGGCGAGCGCGGCGGCGGGCGCCCCGAGGGGGCGGCCTGCCCGTCGACGTGGCCGAGACCGTCGCGTGGCTGGCGCACCCGGCGTCCGGCGGGGTCAACGG
>NZ_JBEXUD010000079.1:0-34674 GCF_040614215.1 Dactylosporangium sp. NPDC006015 | reverse complement strand
GGTGTGTCGGTGTCGGTGCGTGGGTTGTTCGATGCGCCGACGCCGGCGGGTTTGGCTGCGTTGGCGGAGGCTGCGATTGTTGCGGTGGCGCCGAACCTGATCCCGGCTGACGCGCGGGTGATCACGCCGGGGATGCTGCCGCTGGTCGAGCTGACCGAGGCGGAGATCGAGGCCGTGGTCGGCACGGTCGGCGGTGGTGCGGCCAATGTCGCGGACATCTATCCCTTGGCGCCGTTGCAGGAAGGCCTGTTGTATCACCACCTCCTCGCCGACGGCGGCGACGACGTGTACGTCACGTCGTTCGTGCTGGAGTTCGACGACCGGGACCGGCTCGACCGGTTCGCCGGCGCGCTGCAACAGGTCATCGACCGGCACGACGTGTTCCGGTCGTCGGTGGTGTGGTCGGGGCTGCGCGAGCCCGTCCAGGTGGTGTGGCGCTCGGCAACGCTGCCGGTGATCGAAGTGCGCTTGCCCGACGCCGTCGCCGACCAACCGGCGAGCTTGCTGTCGACGGTCGGGTTGTCGATGAACCTGGACCGGGCACCGCTGCTGGACCTGCACGTCGCCCCACTCGCCGACGGACGGTGGCGGGGGCTGTTGCGGGTCCATCACTTGGTGCAGGACCACACCGCGCTGGACGTGGTGAGGACCGAGATCGAGGCGGTCCTGACCGGCCGGGCCGACCAACTGCCCGAACCGTTGCCGTTCCGCGACTTCGTGGCTCAGGCCCGGGCCGGACGCACCACCGACCAGCACGCGGCGTTCTTCGCGGAGCTGCTGTCGGACGTGGACGAGCCGACCGTCGCGTTCGGGGTCAGCGACGTGCGCGGCGACGGGTCGGGGCTGGTGCGGACCGGTGTCGACCTCGACGCCGGCCTGGGCGGGCGGCTGCGTGAGGTTTCCCGCCGGTTGGGGTCGAGCCCGGCGACGGTGATGCACGTGGCGTGGTCGCGGGTCCTCTCCGCCGTGGCTGGACGGGACGACGTCGTGTTCGGCACCGTGGTGTTCGGCCGGATGAACGCGGGCGCGGGCGCGGACCGGGTGCCCGGTCTGTTCATGAACACCCTGCCCGTGCGGGTGCCGACCGGCGACCTCGACGTGGTCGACGCCGTCACCGCGATGCGCGGCCAGCTGGCCCGGCTGCTGGAGCACGAGCACGCGCCCCTCGCGCTGGCCCAGCGAGTCAGCGCCGTCCCGGCCGACACGCCGTTGTTCGCCACGCTGTTCAACTACCGGCACAACGCTGCCGTCGAGGCCAAGTCGTCCGAAGGGGTCCAGGGTGTCCGGACCGTGTACTCCCGGGAGGGCACCAACTACCCACTGACGGTGTCCATCGACGACGACGGGACCGGATTCGGCCTGACCGTCGACGCGGTCGGCCCGATCGACCCGCGGGCGGTGGCGGGAATGCTCCACGTGGTGGTCGCCGGCCTCGTACCCGCGCTGGAAGCCGGTCTCGACGGCGGATCGCGGACGCTGTTGTCGGACATCGGTGTTCTCAACCCCGGCGAGCTCGACCGTGTCCTGCACGAGTGGAACGACACGGCGGTCGACGTCCCGGTGGCGACGTTGCCGGCTCTGTTCGCCGAGCAGGTGGCGCGCACGCCGGATGCGCCGGCGTTGGTGTTCGAGGGTGAGTCGCTGTCCTACGCGGAGCTGGACGGTCGGGCGAACGGTCT
The DNA here is from genome assembly GCF_040614215.1 of Dactylosporangium sp. NPDC006015. Taxonomy (NCBI): domain Bacteria; kingdom Bacillati; phylum Actinomycetota; class Actinomycetes; order Micromonosporales; family Micromonosporaceae; genus Dactylosporangium; species Dactylosporangium sp. NPDC006015. The sequence goes on along the minus strand of NZ_JBEXUD010000079.1, from coordinate 32,995 downwards.
GGCGCGGTCGCTGATCGAGCGTGGTGTGGTCGCGGATTCGGTGGTGGGGGTTTCGCTGCCGCGTGGTTTCGACTTGGTGGTGGCACTGTTGGCGGTGCTCAAGGCTGGTGGTGCGTATCTGCCGATCGATCCGGATCTGCCGGCGGAGCGGGTTGCGTTCATGGTGGCGGATGCGGGTGCGGTGTGTGTGTTGTCGGAGGGTCCGTTCACCGAGACGGCGACGGCTCCGGGTGTGGTGGTGCTGTCGGGTCAGGCGGCGTACGTGATCTACACGTCGGGTTCGACTGGTCTGCCGAAGGGCGTGGTGGTGTCGCACGAGGGCATCGTGAACCGTCTTGTCTGGATGCAGTCCCGGTTCGGCATCCAAGAGGGTGACCGGGTGTTGCAGAAGACGCCGTTCGGGTTTGACGTGTCGGTGTGGGAGTTGTTCTGGCCGTTGATCCAGGGCGCCACGATGGTGATCGCCCGGCCGGGCGGTCACCGCGACCCCGGCTACGTGGCGGAGCTGATCCGTGCTGAGCGGGTGGACACGGTCCACTTTGTGCCGTCGATGTTGGAGGCGTTTCTGGCGACGCCCCAGGCGGCGGAGTGTGGCGGGCTGCGGCGGGTGGTGTGCTCCGGCGAGGCCCTGAGTCCAGCCGCACGCGACCGGTTCTACGAGAACCTTCCGGGTGTCGGCCTGTTCAACCTGTACGGGCCGACCGAGGCCTCCGTCGACGTGACCGAATGTGAGGTGCCGGCGGAGGGTCCGGTGCCGATCGGTCGGCCGGTGTTCAACACCCGCGTCTACGTGCTCGACGACCGGTTGACGCCGGTGCCGGTGGGTGTGGCGGGGGAGCTGTATCTGGCGGGTGTCCAGCTGGCCCGTGGGTATGTGGGTCGGGCGGGGTTGACCGGTGAGCGGTTCGTCGCCGACCCGTTCAACGGTGGTGGTCGGTTGTATCGCACCGGTGACGTGGTGCGGTGGGGCGGCGACGGCCAGCTGATGTACCTCGGTCGGGCAGACGACCAGGTGAAGATCCGTGGGTTCCGGATCGAGCCGGGCGAGATCGAGGCCGTGATCGCCACGCACCCGCAGGTGAACCAGGTCGCGGTCATCGCACGGGCAGACACCACAGGGGACAAGCGTCTCGTCGCCTACGTGGTCGGACCTGTCGCCGGCACGGCAGTGCGGGAGTACGCCGGCGAGCGGTTGCCCGAGTACATGGTCCCGTCGGCGGTGGTGACTCTCGACGCGCTGCCGCTGACACCCAACGGGAAACTGGACCGCAAGGCCCTGCCCGCCCCTGACCACACCGCGACCGCCGGAGCCGGCCGCGCGCCGGCCGGCGCCCACGAAGAACTGCTCGGCCAGGCGTTCGCGGAGATCCTGAACCTCACCAACGTCGGGCCCGACGACGACTTCTTCGCCCTCGGCGGTCACTCGCTCCTCGCCGTCCGCCTCGTCAGCCGGCTTCGCGCGATCTTCGGCGTCGAGCTGCCGCTGCGGGCCCTGTTCGACGCGCGGACACCGGCGCGTCTGGCCCGCCACCTGGCCGGGGCGCAACGAGCGCGGACCGCCTTGGCGCCCTGGGCGCGGCCCGAACGGCTGCCGCTGTCCTACGCGCAGCGACGACTGTGGTTCATCGACCAGCTGGAGGGACCGAGCGCCACCTACAACATCCCGATGGTGGTGCGCCTGTCGGGTGACGTCGACGCAACGGCACTGAGTGCGGCCGTGCGGGACGTGATCGGCCGCCACGAGGTGCTGCGCACCGTGTTCCCCACGGCTGACGGTGAGCCGTTCCAGCACGTGGTCCCGCTCGAGCACCTCGAGTGGCAGCTGCACCGCGCCGGCACGACGGCCGCCGGACTGGCCGACGCCGTGACGGCCGCGGCCCGGCACATCTTCGACCTGGCCCTGGAAGTGCCGATCCGGGCGACACTGTTCACGATCGACGACGGCGAGCAGGTGCTCGTGCTGCTCGTCCACCACATCGCCGGAGACGGCTGGTCCCGCGGCGCCCTGGGCGCCGACCTGTCGGCGGCATACGCGGCGCGGCTGGCCGGCCGCGCCCCGCAATGGGAGGCGTTGCCGGTCCAATACGCGGACTACGCGCTCTGGCAACGGGAACTCCTCGGTGACGCGGCGGATCCGGCGAGTCGTGTTTCGCGGCAGGTGTCGTACTGGCGGTCGGCCCTTGCCGGGGCGCCGGAAGAGCTGACATTGCCGGTGGACCGGTGGCGGCCGGTGGTGGCGAGCCACCGTGGGCTCGCCGTGCCGGTGGAGCTGAGCGCCGGCCTGCACGCACGGCTGCTCGAGGTCGCGCGGGCCGAAGGCGTGACGGTGTTCATGCTGCTGCAGGCCGGGCTGGGCGTGCTGCTGTCGAAGCTGGGCGCCGGCACCGACATCCCGATCGGTGCGGCGGTCGCCGGGCGCACCGATCAAGCGCTGGACGACATGGTCGGCTTCTTCATCAACACGCTCGTGATGCGCACCGACCTGTCGGGTGACCCGACGTTCGCCGAACTGGTGGCGCGGGCACGCCGGGTCGCCCTCGACGCGTTCGAACACCAGGACGTCCCGTTCGAACTGCTGGTGGAGGAGCTGTCCCCGGCCCGTTCCCTTGCCCGGCACCCGTTGTTCCAGGTCATGCTGACCGTGCAGAACACCGCCGAAGCGGTGCTCGATCTGCCGGGTGTGCGCGCTGACCGGTGGGGCGGGCCGTCCCACGCCACGACGTCGGCGAAGTTCGACCTCGAGTGGAGCGTCAGCGAAACCTTCGACGACGGCGGCCGCCCGATGGGGCTGCGCGGTGTGCTCATCGGCGCGACGGACCTGTTCGACGCGCCCACCATCGCGGTCATCGCCCAGCGGTGGGCGCGGGTGCTGGAGACCGTGCTCGCCGACCCGTCCGCACCGGTGTCGGCGGTGAGCGTGCTGGACACCGCCGAGCTGGACCGTGTGCTACGCGACTGGAACGACACGGCGGTCGAGGTCCCGCCGGGGACGCTGCCGGGACTGTTTGCACGCCAGGTGGCGCAGACACCACACGCGCCGGCCGTCGTGTTCGAGAACCGGACCGTCTCGTACGCCGAGCTGGACGGCCGGGCGAACCGCCTGGCCCGCCTGTTGCGTGGCCGCGGCGTCGGCGCCGACTCGGTCGTGGGTGTGTGCCTGCCTCGCGGCACCGACATGGTCGTGGCGTTGCTGGCGGTCATGAAGGCCGGCGGGGCGTACCTGCCGATCGACCCGGAGCTGCCGACCGGCCGGATCTCGTTCATGCTGGCCGATGCGGGCGCCGTGTGCGTGGTCGGTGGCGACGCGTCGGCCGGCCCGGGAGTACCGGTCGTCGACGTCGACGACCCGCGGCTGGCCGACCTCTCCGACGGCGACCTCGGTGTCCCGGTGCGGCCGGACCAGGCGGCGTACGTCATCTACACGTCGGGCTCGACGGGCCGGCCGAAGGGTGTGGTGGTCGCTCACGAGGGCATCGTGAACCGTCTCGTCTGGATGCAGTCGCGGTTCGGTCTGCGGCCGGGTGACCGGGTGCTGCAGAAGACGCCGTTCGGGTTCGACGTGTCGGTGTGGGAGCTGTTCTGGCCGCTGATCCAGGGTGCGGTGATGGTGGTCGCCAGGCCGGGCGAGCACCGCGACCCGTCGTCCATCGCCGGCCTGATCCGGGACGAGCGGGTGGACACCGTGCACTTCGTGCCGTCGATGCTGGCGGCCTTGCTGGAGGTGCCTGAGGCCGCCGCGTGCATCGGGCTGCGCCGGGTGGTGTGCTCCGGCGAGGCCCTCAGCCCGGCGGTGCGTGACCGGTTCTTCGAGGTGTTGCCGGGTGTCGGGCTGTTCAACCTGTACGGTCCGACCGAGGCCTCGGTGGACGTGACCGCATGCGAGGTCCGACCCGAAGGTCCGGTGCCGATCGGCCGTCCGGTGTTCAACACCCGCGTGTATGTGCTCGACGACCGGCTGGCGCCGGTGCCGGTCGGCGTGTCCGGGGAGTTGTACCTGGCGGGTGTGCAGCTGGCCCGCGGCTACGCCGGCCGGCCGGGCCTGACGGGTGAGCGGTTCGTCGCCGACCCGTTCGACCACGGGACACGGCTGTACCGCACCGGTGACGTGGTCCGGTGGTCGGCCGACGGCGACCTGATGTACCTCGGCAGGGCGGACGACCAGGTGAAGATCCGCGGGTTCCGGGTCGAGCCGGGCGAGACCGAGGCGGTGCTCGCCACGCATCCGCAGGTCGCGCAGGCCGCCGTCATCACCCGTGAGGACACGCCCGGTGACCAGCGCCTGGTGGCGTACGTGGTCGGCGCCGTCGACGGTGCGGCAGTGCGCGCGTTCGCCGGCGAGCGGCTGCCGGAGTACATGGTGCCGTCGGCCGTCGTGGTCCTGGACGCGCTGCCGCTCACCGCGAACGGCAAACTGGACCGCAAGGCCCTGCCCGCGCCCGACTTTGCCGCGGCCGCCGGTGCGGGACGCGGCCCAGCGAACGCGCGCGAGGAACTGCTGTGCCGGGCGTTCGCCGAGGTGCTGGGTCTCGAAGTGGTCGGCGTCGATGACGACTTCTTCGCGCTGGGCGGCCACTCGCTGCTGGCGGTACGGCTGGTGGAATGGCTGCGGGTCCACGATGTGCCGGTCTCGGTGCGGGCGCTGTTCCTGTCACCGACCCCGGCCGGGCTCGCCGGCGCCGCCGGTGGTGCGACCGTCGAGGTCCCGGCGAACCTGATCCCGGCCGGCGCGGACGTGATCACCCCGGACATGCTGCCACTGGTCGCGTTGACCGACGCCGAGATCCGGGCGGTCATCGCCACCGTCGAGGGCGGCGCCGCCAACGTCGCGGACATCTACCCCCTGACGCCGCTGCAGGAAGGCCTGCTGTTCCATCACCTGCTCGCCGACGGCGGCGACGATGTCTACGTCACACCGTTCGTGCTGGAGTTCGATGACCGTGGCCGGCTCGACGCGTTCGTCGCCGGACTCCAGCGGGTCATCGATCGCCACGACATCTTCCGCACGTCGATGGTGTGGACGGGTCTTCCCGAGCCCGTACAGGTGGTGTGGCGGACGGCGACACTGGCGGTTACCGAGGTCGGCCGGCAGGACGGCGACCCGGTGGAAGCGCTGCTGTCGGCGGTCGGCCTCTCCGTCGACCTGGGCCGTGCGCCGTTGCTGACCGTCCACACCACCTCGCTCGCCGGCGGCCGGTGCCTCGGCCTCGTGCGGATGCACCATCTGATCCAGGACCACACGGCGCTGGACGTCCTGATGGCGGAGATCCGGACAGTGCTGGCCGGCCGGGCCGGCACGCTGCCGGAGCCGCTGCCGTTCCGCGACTTCGTGGCGCGGGCCCGCGCGGACGGGGACCATGAGGCGTACTTCCGGGCGCTGCTGGCCGGGGTGGATGAGCCGACGGCGGCGTTCGGGGTCACCGACGTCCGCGGGGACGGCTCAGGACTGGTTCGTTCCCGGGTGCGGCTCGAACCCGGCCTGGCGGCACGGCTGCGGGAGACGGCGCGCCGATTGGGCGTCAGCCCCGCGACCGTGATGCACGTCGTGTGGTCGCGGGTCCTCGCCGTCGTGTCCGGACGGGACGATGTCGTGTTCGGCACCGTGCTGTTCGGCCGCATGAACGCCGGTGCGGGCGCGGACCGGGTGCCGGGGATGTTCCTGAACACGCTGCCGGTCCGGGTGCCGACCGGCGGCCCGGATGTGCTCGCCGCCGTCCACGCGATGCGGGTCCAGCTGGCGGAATTGCTGGAGCACGAACACGCGCCGCTGGCCCTGGCGCAACGGGTGAGTGCGGTGCCGGGCGGCGTTCCTCTGTTCGCCACGCTGGTGAACTACCGGCACAACATCGACGAACGTGACATCGAACGGTCCGCCGAGCTCGCCGGCACGCGGTTGGTGTACTCCCACGAGCGCACCAACTACCCGCTCACAGTGACGATGGACGACAACGGTCGTGAACTGGGCGTGACCGTGGACGCGGCGGCGCCGATCGACGCGTTGGCGGTGGTACGGATGGTCCGCGCCGCGGCCGGCGACATGGTGGCGGCCCTGGAGAGCGGCCTGGCCGGCGGGCCGCGGACGCTGCTGTCGGACATCGGCGTGCTGGACGCCGCCGAGCTGGATCTGGTGTTGTCCGGCTGGAACGACACCGCGGCCGACGTACCGGCGGCGACGCTGCCGGGGCTGTTCGCCCGGCAAGTGGCGCGGACACCGGACGCGCCGGCGTTGGTGTTCGAGGGTGAGTCGCTGTCCTACGCGGAGCTGGACGGTCGGGCGAACGGTCTCGCGCGGCTGCTGGTCGAGCGTGGTGTGGTCGCGGATTCGGTGGTGGGTGTTTCCCTGCCGCGTGGTTTCGACTTGGTCGTGGCACTGCTGGCGGTGCTCAAGGCCGGTGGTGCGTATCTGCCGATCGACCCTGATCTGCCGGCGGAGCGGGTCGCGTTCATGGTGGCGGATGCGGGCGCGGTGTGTGTGTTGTCGGAGGGCCCGTTTGCCGGTACGGCGACGGCTGCGGATGTTGTGGTGGTTCCGGGTCAGGCGGCGTACGTCATCTACACGTCGGGTTCGACGGGTGTGCCGAAGGGCGTCGTGGTGTCGCACGAGGGCATCGTGAACCGCCTCGTCTGGATGCAGGCGCAGTTCGGTCTGCGCCCAGGTGACCGGGTGCTGCAGAAGACGCCGTTCGGGTTCGACGTGTCGGTGTGGGAGCTGTTCTGGCCGCTGATCCAGGGCGCCACCATGGTGATCGCCCGCCCGGGTGGTCACCGCGACCCCGGCTACGTCGCGGAGCTGATCCGTGCTGAGCGGGTCGACACGGTCCACTTCGTGCCGTCGATGCTGGAGGCGTTCCTGGCCGTGCCGCAGGCGGCTGAGTGTGGTGGTCTGCGGCGGGTGGTGTGCTCCGGCGAGGCCCTGGGCCCGGCGGTGCGGGACCGCTTCATCCACATCCTTCCGGACGTCGGCTTGTTCAATCTGTACGGTCCGACCGAGGCTTCCGTGGACGTGACCGCATGCGAGGTCCCGGCGGAGGGTCCGGTGCCGATTGGTCGTCCGGTGTTGAACACCCGCGCGTACGTGTTGGATGACCGGTTGGCGCCTGTGCCGGTGGGGGTGGCCGGTGAGCTGTACCTGGCCGGTGTGCAGCTGGCTCGGGGTTACGTGGGTCGGGCCGGGCTGACCGGTGAGCGGTTCGTGGCTGACCCGTTCGACGACGGTGGCCGGTTGTATCGCACCGGCGACGTGGTCCGGTGGGGCGGCGACGGCGACCTGACGTACCTCGGCCGGGCGGACGAGCAGGTGAAGATCCGCGGGTTCCGCATCGAACCGGGCGAGATCGAGGCGGTGCTGGCCGCGCATCCGGACGTGACTCAGGTCGCGGTCATCGCCCGGGAAGACACACCAGGGGACAAGCGCCTCGTGGCGTATGTCGTCGGACCCGTCGACGGCGCGGCGCTGCGGGAGCACGCCGGGGAGCGGTTGCCCGAGTACATGGTCCCGTCCGCGGTCGTGACCCTCGACGCGCTGCCGCTGACACCCAACGGGAAGCTGAACCGCAAGTCCCTGCCCGCCCCGGACTTCGCGGCGGCGGCCGGCACCGGACGCGGCCCGGCGAACGCGCGCGAAGAACTGCTGTGCCAGGCGTTCACAGAGATCCTCGGCCTCGACCACGTCAGCGTCGACGACAACTTCTTCACCCTGGGCGGACACTCGCTCCTCGCCGTGCGCCTGGTGGAGTGGCTGCGGGTCCGCGGTGTGCCGATCTCGGTGCGCAGCCTGTTCGACGCCCCGACCCCGGCCGGTCTCGCCACCGCCGCCGGCGCCGCGACCGTGGACGTGCCGGCGAACCTCATCCCCGCCGGCGCACGAACCATCACCCCGCGGATGCTGCCGCTGGCCGAGCTGACCGAGCCGGAGATCGAGCTCGTCGTCGCCACCGTGGCCGGCGGCGCGGCCAACGTCGCCGACATCTACCCCCTCGCCCCGCTGCAGGAAGGCATCCTGTTCCACCACCTCCTCGCCGACGGTGGCGACGACGCCTACGCGGTCGCGCGCGTGTTCGAGCTGCCGCACCGCGCGGGCCTCGACGCCTTCGTGGACGCGCTGCAACAGGTCATCGACCGGCACGACGTGTTCCGGACCTCGGTCGTGTGGTCGGGCCTGCGGGAACCGGTCCAGGTGGTGTGGCGCTCCGCGACCCTGCCGGTCGTCGAGACCGGCCTCGAGGCCGGCACCGACGGCGAGGCGGCGGCCGCGACCCTGGTCGACGCCGTGGGTCTGGCCATGGACCTGGGCCATGCCCCGCTGATCGACGTCCACACGGCCGCGCTGACCGGTGGCCGCCGGATGGCGATGGTGCGGATCCACCACCTGGTCCAGGACCACACGGCCGTCGAGATCGTCTTCAACGAGGTCCGGGCGATCCTGACGGGTCGCGCCGACGACCTGGCCGCGCCACTGCCGTTCCGCAACTTCGTGGCCCAGGCGCGCTCGGGACGCACCCCCGACGAGCACGAGCGGTTCTTCGGTGACCTGCTGGACGGCGTCGACGAGCCGACCGCGGCGTTCGGCGTCACCGATGTCCACGGCGACGGCTCGTCGGTCGTCGTCGCACACGGCGACGTGGACGCCGGCGTGGGTGTGCGGTTGCGCGACGTGTCCCGCCGGTTGGGGGTCAGCCCGGCCACGGTGATGCACGTCGCCTGGTCACGTGTCCTCGCAGTGGTCGCGGCCCGTGACGACGTCGTGTTCGGCACGGTGCTGTTCGGCCGGATGAACGCCGGTGCCGGCGCGGACCGGGTGCCTGGCCTGTTCATCAACACGCTGCCGGTGCGGCTGCGCACCGGCGACCTCGACGTCGTGTCCGCGGTCACCGCGATGCGGAGCCAGCTGGCCGGCCTGCTGGACCACGAGCACGCCCCGCTGGCGCTGGCCCAGCGGGCGAGCGGGGTCCCGGCCGACGCACCCCTGTTCACGGCCCTGCTGAACTATCGGCACAACGTCGCCGCGGGCCCGCAGGACGCCGAGCCCCCGGTCGATCCCGCTGTCGCGGTGCGGCACCTGCTGCTGCGGGAACGGACGAACTACCCCCTCACGGTAGCGGTGGACGACGACGGCGCCGGGTTCGGGCTGGTCGTCGACGCGGTCGGGCCGATCGATCCGCAGGCCGTGGCGGCGATGATGGGCACTGCCGTCGGGCACCTGGTGGCCGCGCTCGAAGACGCGCTGGACGGTGACCGGCCCGTGCCGCTGTCCGACGTCGGCGTTCTGGACGCCGGTGACCTCGACCGTGTCGTGCACGAGTGGAACGACACCGCGGTGGACGTGCCCGCGGCGACGTTGCCGGGGTTGTTCGCCCGGCAGGTGGCGCGGACACCGGACGCCACGGCGCTGGTGTTCGAGGGTGAGTCGTCGTCGTATGCGGAGCTGGACGGTCGGGCGAACGGTCTGGCGCGGCTGCTGGTCGAGCGAGGTGTGGTCGCGGATTCGGTGGTGGGTGTGTGCCTGCCGCGCGGGCTGGACATGGTGGTGGCGTTGCTGGCGGTGCTCAAGGCTGGTGGTGCGTATCTGCCGATCGATCCGGATCTGCCGGCGGAGCGGGTCGCGTTCATGGTGGCGGACGCGGGTGCGGTGTGTGTTGTCTCGGAGGTGCCGCCGTCCAGTGAGGACGCGGCTGCGGATGTTGTGGTGGTGCCGGGTCAGGCGGCGTACGTGATCTATACGTCGGGTTCGACGGGTGTGCCGAAGGGCGTCGTGGTCACCCACGAGGGCATCGTGAACCGTCTGGTGTGGATGCAGTCCCGGTTCGGCATCCAAGAGGGTGACCGGGTGTTGCAGAAGACGCCGTTCGGGTTTGACGTGTCGGTGTGGGAGTTGTTCTGGCCGTTGATTCAGGGCGCCACGATGGTGATCGCCCGCCCGGGCGGTCACCGCGACCCTGCTTATGTCGCCGAGCTGATCCGTGATGAGCGGGTGGACACGGTCCACTTCGTGCCGTCGATGTTGGAGGCGTTCCTGGCCGTGCCCGAGGCGGCCGGGTGTGGCGGTTTGCGGCGGGTGGTGTGCTCCGGTGAGGCGCTCGGCTCGGCGGTGCGTGACCGGTTCTTCGAGATCCTTCCGGGTGTCGGGTTGTTCAATTTGTACGGTCCGACCGAGGCGTCGGTGGATGTGACCGCATGTGAGGTTCCGGCCGAGGGTCCGGTGCCGATTGGTCGTCCGGTGTTGAACACCCGCGCGTACGTGTTGGATGACCGGTTGGCGCCTGTGCCGGTGGGGGTGGCAGGTGAGCTGTACCTGGCCGGTGTGCAACTCGCGCGTGGGTATGTGGGCCGGGCCGGGCTGACCGGTGAGCGGTTCGTGGCCGACCCGTTCGACGACGGTGGCCGGCTGTACCGCACCGGCGACGTGGTCCGGTGGGGCGGCGACGGCGACCTGACGTACCTCGGCCGGGCGGACGAGCAGGTGAAGATCCGTGGGTTCCGGATCGAGCCCGGCGAGATCGAGGCCGTGATCGCCACGCACCCGCAGGTGAGCCAGGTCGCCGTCATCGCCCGGGAGGACACGACAGGCGACAAGCGTCTGGTGGCGTACGTGGTCGGCGCCGTCGACGGTGCGGTGTTGCGCGCGTTCGCCGCCGAACGGCTGCCCGAGTACATGGTCCCCGCGGCCGTGGTGGCGCTGGCCACCTTGCCGCTGACCGTGAACGGCAAACTCGACCGCAAGGCCCTGCCCGCACCGGACTTCGCGGCGGCGGCCGGAGCCGGGCAGGGACCGGCGACCGTCCAGGAAGAGCTGCTGTGCCTCGCCTTCGCCGAGGTCCTCGGCCTCGACGCGGTCGGCGTCGACGACGACTTCTTCGCCCTCGGCGGCCACTCGCTGCTGGCGGTGCGTCTGGTGAGCCGGGTCAGATCGGTGTTCGGCGCCGAACTGTCGCTGCGCGCGCTGTTCGAGGCACCGACCCCGGTGCGGCTGGCCGAGCGGCTGCCGGGTGCGCAGCAGGCCCGGCCGGCGCTGGTGCCGTGGGCTCGGCCGGAGCTGCTGCCGCTGTCGTATGCGCAGCAGCGGCTGTGGTTCATCGGCCAGCTGGAGGGTCCGAGCGCGACCTACAACCTCCCGTCGGTGCTGAGCCTGTCGGGCGATGCCGACGCCGGCGCGCTGGACGAGGCGCTGCGCGACGTGATCGGCCGGCACGAGGTGCTGCGCACGACGTTCCCGACCGTCGACGGCCGGCCGTACCAGAAGACCGTGGCGGCCGGTGACCTGGACTGGCACCTGGAACGCGACGACGTGCCCGCGGCGGATCTGCCCGGGCGCGTGCGCGCGGCGACACGGCACGCCTTCGACCTGGCGACGGAGCTTCCGATCCGGGCCTGGCTGTTCGCCGATGAGCACGGTGAACGCGTCCTGGTCATCGTGGTGCATCACATCGCCGGTGACGGATGGTCGATGGGACCACTCGCCGCGGACCTGTCCACGGCGTACCGGGCCCGCACCACCGGCCAGGCGCCGGCGTGGGATCCGTTGCCGGTGCAGTACGCGGACTACGCCCTGTGGCAGCGCGACCTGCTCGGTGCGCAGGACGACCCGGACAGTGTGATGTCACGTCAGGTCGCCTACTGGCGTCAGGCCCTGGCCGGCGTACCGGAGGAGCTCGCGCTGCCGGTGGACCGGCGGCGCCCGGCCGTGGCCAGCTACCGCGGGCACACGGTGCCGGTCCGGATGAGCCCCGAGGGACATGCGCGGCTGCGGGACCTGGCCCGGGCGCAGGGCGTCACGGTGTTCATGCTGTTGCAGGCCGCCCTGGGTGTGCTGCTGTCGAAACTCGGCGCCGGCACGGACATCCCCGTGGGGGTCGCGATCGCCGGGCGCACCGATCAGGCCCTTGACGATCTTGTCGGGTTCTTCGTCAACACCCTCGTCATGCGGACCGACCTGTCCGGTGACCCGACGTTCGTCGAGCTGCTGGGCCGGGTGCGGGAGACGACACTGGCCGGGTTCGAGCACCAGGACGTGCCGTTCGAGCGTCTCGTCGAGGACCTGTCGCCGGTGCGCTCGCTGTCGCGCAACCCACTGTTCCAGGTGATGCTGACCGTCCAGAACACCGCCGCCGGTGTGCTGGATCTGCCCGTTGCCGCCGCGGGCGCGTATGCCGGCTCGGCGTCGGCGGCGTCCGTCGCGCGGTTCGACCTGGAATGGATCGTCGACGAGCGGTTCGACGCCGACGGCCGCGCCGCGGGGCTGAGGGGTGTGTTGATCGGCGCGGCGGATCTGTTCGACGCCACCACCGTCGAGGCCGTCGCGCAGCGGCTGCTGCGGGTCGTGGAGTCGGTGCTGACCGGTCCGCGGGCACCCGCCTCCGCCGTCGACGTGCTCGACGCCGCCGAGCGGGATCGGGTCCTGCGACGGTGGAACGACACCGCGGTCGCGCTTCCCGCCGCCACCGTCCCGGAGCTGATCGCGGCGCGGGCGGCGCGGGTGCCGGACGAGCCTGCGGTGGTGTGTGACGGCGTGTCGCTGACCTATGCGGAGCTGGACGCGCGGGCCGGCCGTCTGGCCGCGAACCTGGTGCGTCTCGGTGTGGGCGCTGAGTCTCTGGTGGGGCTGTGCCTGCCGCGGGGCGTCGACATGGTGGTGGCGGTGCTGGCGGTGTGGAAGGCCGGCGGCGCGTACGTGCCGATCGACCCGGAGTACCCGGCGGATCGGGTGCGTTTCATGGTGGCGGACGCGGCACCGGTGTGTGTGGTGTCGGTGTCGTCCGTGGCGCCGGTACTGGCCGGCGTCGGCGTGGAGGTGGTGCTGCTGGACGGCCCGGCGGCCGGGGCCGCGGGCGAGGTGCTGCCGGACCGATTGCCGACGGACGGGCTGGCGTATGTGATCTACACGTCGGGGTCGACCGGCACCCCGAAGGGTGTGGGCGTCTCCCACGGTGCGCTGGCGAACGTCGTGGGTGTGCTGGGTCCGGTGTTCGGGGTCGGCCCGGGCGTGGGCGTGCTGCAGTTCGTGTCGTTCAGTTTCGACGCGTCGGTGTTGGACGTCGCGGTGGCGCTGACCTCGGGCGCGTGCCTGGTGGTGGCGTCGTCGGCGCAACGCGTGGACGCGGCGTCGCTGCGGGAGCTCGTGGCGTCGGCCGGTGTGCGGGCGGCCAGCGTCGTGCCGAGCCTGCTCGAGCTGCTGTCGCCGGAAGACCTGGCGCCGGTGGAGCGGATGGTGGTCGGTTCCGAGGGCATCTCGGTGCCGCAGGCGCGACTGTGGTCTGCCGGTCGGCTGCTGGTGCACGCGTACGGTCCGACCGAGGCCGCGGTGATCATGGCGACCGGTGAGGTGACCCCGCAGCGGCTGTCGGCCGGGGCGGTGCCGTTCGGCCGGCCGACGGGCAACAGCCGGGTGTACGTGCTGGACGACGGGCTGGCCCCGGTGCCGGCGGGGGTGGCCGGTGAGTTGTACGTGGCCGGCGCCCAGCTGGCGCGCGGATACATCAGCCGGGCCGGGCTGACTGCGGCCCGTTTCGTTGCCGACCCGTTCGATGACGGCGGCCGGTTGTACCGCACCGGGGACGTGGTGCGCTGGACCGCCGACGGCGACCTGGTGTTCGTGGGCCGGGCCGACGAGCAGGTGAAGATCCGCGGGTTCCGCATCGAACCGGGCGAGGTCGAGACGGTCCTGACCACGCATCCGCGGGTGGCCCGGGCGGCCGTGATCGCCCGGCAGGACACCTCAGGGGACAAGCGCCTCGTCGCGTACGTCGTCGGGGCGGTCGACGGCGCGGCGTTGCGTGGGTTCGCCGCCGAACGGTTGCCGGAGTACATGGTGCCGGCGGCGGTCGTGGTGCTCGACGCGCTGCCGTTGACGCCGAACGGAAAGCTGGACCGCGCGGCGCTGCCCGCGCCGGACTTCGCCGCGACCGCCGGTGGCGGACGAGGGCCGGTCGACGCCCGCGAGGAACTGCTGTGCCAGGGGTTCGCCGAGGTGCTGGGCCTCGACACGGTCGGCGTCGACGACGACTTCTTCGCGTTGGGCGGCCACTCGCTGCTGGCCGTGCGGCTGGTGGAGTGGCTGCGGCAGCGGGCCCTGTCGGTCTCGGTGCGGGCGTTGTTCCTGTCGCCGACGCCGGCCGGGCTGGCCACCGCGGCCGCGGTGAGCGCCGCCGTGGAGGTGCCGGCGAACCTCATCCCGGCCGGCGCGGCAGTGATCACGCCGCGGATGCTGCCACTGGTCGAGCTGACCGAGGACGAGATTGAGGCGGTCGTCGGCACGGTCGACGGCGGCGCGGGCAACGTGGCGGACATCTACCCGCTCGCCCCGCTGCAGGAAGGCATCCTCTTCCATCACCTGCTCGCCGACGGCGGCAACGACGTGTACGTCACGTCGTTCGTCCTGGAGTTCGACGGCCGGGATCGGCTGGACCGGTTCGCGGCGGCCCTGCAACAGGTCGTCGACCGGCACGACGTGTTCCGGACCTCGATCGTCGTGGCGGGTCTGCCGGAACCGGTGCAGGTGGTGTGGCGTTCGGCCGCCCTCCCGATCGCCGAGACCGGCGTCGAGACCGGTGTCGCGGACCCGGCGGCGCGACTGCTGGAGCTCGTCGGAACGGCAATGGACCTGGGCCGGGCGCCGCTGATGGACCTGCACGTCGCGGCGCTCGCCGACGGTCGTTGGCTGGCGGCGCTGCGGGTACACCACCTGGTCCAGGACCACACCGCGCTGGACGTGATGACGGGCGAGATCGAAACGATCCTGGCCGGCCGGGCCGACCTGTTGCCGGAGCCGCTGCCGTTCCGCACCTTCGTGGCCCAGGCGCGTTCCGGCGGGGACCACGAGGCGTTCTTCCGGGACCTGCTGGAAGGCGTGGACGAGCCGACGGCCGCGTTCGGGGTCAGTGACGTCCACGGCGACGGCACGGGTGTGGAACGGACCGTGGCCGGTCTGGACGCCGACCTGGGTGTGCGGTTGCGGGAGGCGTCCCGCCGGCTCGGGGTGAGCCCGGCAACGGTGATGCACGTCGCGTGGTCGCGCGTCCTGTCCGTGGTGTCGGGTCGTGACGACGTCGTGTTCGGCACCGTTGTGTTCGGCCGGCTGAACGCGGGCGCGGGCGCGGACCGGGTGCCCGGCCTGTTCATGAACACGCTGCCGGTCCGGATGCCGTCGGGAAACGTCGACGTCGCGGCCGCGGTGAACGCGATGCGCGGCCAGCTGGCCGCGCTGCTGGAGCACGAGCACGCACCCCTCGCCCTGGCCCAGCGCGTCAGCGCGGTCCCGGCAGACGCGCCTCTGTTCACCACGCTGTTGAACTACCGGCACAGCGGCGCCCCGGCACCCCGCGACGACGCGGATCAGGCAGGTCCCCAGGGCATCCGGACCGTCCGTACCCGGGAAAGCACCAACTACCCCGTCCTGGTGTCGGTCGACGACCACGAGACCGGCTTCGGCCTGACAGTGGACGCGGTGCGGCCGATCGACCCGCGGGCGATCGCGCGGATGCTGGGCACAGCGGTGGCGGGCGTGGTGTCGGCGCTCGAGGAGCGCGCCCCGGTGCTGCTGTCGGACGTCGGCGTGGTGGACGCCGCCGAGCTGGATCGCGTGGTCCGCGGCTGGAACGACACCACGGTCGACGTCCCGGCAGCGACGCTGCACGGGCTGTTCGGCGAGCAGGTGACGCGCGTGCCGGACGCCGTGGCGGTCGTGTTCGAGGGCGAGTCGGTGTCGTATCGGGACCTCGACGCCCGGGCGAACCGGCTGGCGCGGTGGCTGTCGGGCCGTGGCGTCGGTGTCGGCTCGGTGGTGGGTGTGGCGCTGTACCGGTCGGTGGACCTGGTCGTCGGGCTGCTGGGTGTACTGAAGGCGGGCGCGGCGTTCCTGCCGATCGATCCGGACGTGCCGGCGGACCGGGTGTCGTTCATGGTGGCCGACGCGGGTGCCGCGTGTGTGGTGACCGACGGCGGGGTCGGCGCGATGTTGCCGGCGTTCCCCGTGCCGGTGCTGGACCTGGCCGACCCGGAGCTGGCCGCGCTGCCGGCCATCGATCCGGCGGTGCGGGTGGATCCGGCCCAGGCGGCATACGTGATCTACACGTCGGGCTCGACGGGTGTGCCGAAGGGCGTGGTGATGCCGCACGCCGGGATCGTGAACTCGTTCCGGTGGCTGGTCGGCGAATACGGGATGGCGCTGCCGGAGCGGGTGCTGCAGAAGACCCCGATCAGCTTCGACGTGTCGGTGTGGGACCTGTTCTGGCCGTTGGTGGCGGGCGCGACGATGATCCTGGCCCGGCCCGGCGGCCATCGGGACCCGGCGTACCTGGTGGAGCTGATCCGTGCGGAGCGGGTGGACGCGGCGCACTTCGTCCCGTCGATGGTGCAGGCGTTCCTGGCGGAACCTGACGCGGCCCGATGTGTGTCCCTGCGGCAGATCATGTCGGGCGGCGAGGCGTTGACGGCGGCGCTGCGGGACCGGTTCTACGAGGTGCTGCCGGGGGCGCGGCTGTTCAACACGTACGGCCCGACGGAAGTGGCCGTGACCACGTCGACCGGCGACGTCGTGGCGGGCGTGGACCGGGAGGTCACGATCGGCCCGCCGATGATCAACGTGCGGGCGTACGTCGTGGACTCCCGCCTCCGTCCGGTCCCGCCGGGCGTGGCCGGCGAGCTGTACCTGGCCGGCGCGCAGCTGGCCCGCGGCTACGTCGGCCGGGCCGGGCTGACCGCCGAGCGGTTCGTGGCGGATCCCTTCGACGGCACGGGCGGCGGCCGCCTGTACCGGACCGGTGACGTGGTGCGCTGGACGGCCGACGGCGAGCTGGTGTACGTCGGCCGCGTCGACGAACAGGTGAAGGTCCGCGGGTTCCGGATCGAGCCGGGCGAGATCGAGGCGGTCCTGGCCGCGCATCCGCGGGTGGCTCGGGCGGCGGTGATCGTCCGGGAGGACACCGCCCGGGACAAGCGTCTCGTCGCCTACGTCGTCCCCGCCGACGGCGACGACGGCGACGGGCTCCCGGTCGTGCTGCGTGACGTCGCGGCCGAGCGGTTGCCGGACTACATGGTGCCGGCGGCGGTCGTCGTCCTCGACGCGCTGCCGTTGACCACGAGCGGCAAGCTGGACCGCAAAGCCCTGCCGGTGCCCGACTTCGCCGCCGCGGCCGGGGCCGGGCGGGGCCCGGCCACCGTCCGCGAAGAGCTGCTCTGCCAGGCGTTCGCCGAGGTCCTCGGCCTGCCCGCGGTCGGCGTCGACGACGACTTCTTCGCCCTCGGCGGCCACTCCCTGCTCGCCGTGCGGCTCGTGGAGTGGCTGCGGGTGCGGGGTGTGTCGGTTTCCGTGCGGGCGCTGTTCGTGTCCCCGACGCCGGCACGGCTGGCGGCGGTGGCCGGCGGCGCGGCGGTGGAGGTGCCGCCGAACCTGATCCCGGCCGGCGCGCAGGTGATCACGCCGCGGATGGTGCCGCTGGTGACGCTGACCGACGCCGAGATCGACGTCGTGGTCGGCTCGGTGGAGGGCGGTGCGGCCAACGTCGCCGACATCTACCCCCTCGCGCCGTTGCAGGAGGGCATGCTGTTCCACCACCTGCTGGCCGACGGCGGCGACGACGCGTATGCCGTGGTGCGGGTGTACGACGTGGCCGACCGGGCCGCCGTGGACGGGTTCGTCGGGGCGCTGCAACAGGTGGTCGAGCGGCACGACATCTTCCGCACATCCGTGGTGTGGTCGGGGCTGCGGGAGCCGGTGCAGGTGGTGTGGCGATCGGCGACGCTGCCGGTGGCCGAGGTCGACGTCGCGACCGACGCCCCGGATCCGGCCGCCGCGTTGGTGTCGGCGGTGGGGCTGACGATGGATCTTGGCCGGGCACCCCTGATGGATGTCCACGTCGCCCCGCTCGCCGACGACCGATGGATGGTGATGACGCGAATCCACCATCTGGTGCAGGACCACACCGCGGTGGAGGCGGTGTACGACGAGGTGCGCGCCATCATGGAGGGGCGGCCCGAGGAGCTGGTGGAGCCGCTGCCCTTCCGCGACTTCGTGGCCCAGGCACGGCTCGGGCGCAGCGCCGAGGAGCACGAGCGGTTCTTCGGCGAGCTGCTGGCCGGTGTGGACGAGCCGACGGTGGCGTTCGGCGTGACGGATGTGCGGGGTGACGGCTCGGCCGTCGTCACGGCGCGGCGCGACATCGAGGCCGGCCTCGGCGTGCGGCTGCGGGACGTGTCCCGTCGGTTGGGGGTCAGCCCGGCGACGGTGATGCACGTGACGTGGTCGCGGGTCCTCGCCGTGGTCGCGGGGCGCGACGACGTGGTGTTCGGCACGGTCCTGTTCGGGCGGATGAACGCCGGCAGCGGAGCGGACCGGGTGCAGGGCCTGTTCATCAACACGTTGCCGGTCCGGCTGGCGATCGGCGACCTCGACGTGACGGCCGCGGTCGCCGCGATGCGCGGCGAACTGGCCGGCCTGCTGGAGCACGAGCACGCGCCCCTCGTCCTGGCCCAGCGGGCCAGCGGCGTGCCGGCGAACGTGCCGCTGTTCAACACTCTGTTCAACTACCGGCACAACCTGCCGGAACAGCCGCGGCCGAGCACTCCCGGCGACGACGGCGCCACCGCCCGGGTCCGGCA
The DNA here is from genome assembly GCF_040614215.1 of Dactylosporangium sp. NPDC006015. Taxonomy (NCBI): domain Bacteria; kingdom Bacillati; phylum Actinomycetota; class Actinomycetes; order Micromonosporales; family Micromonosporaceae; genus Dactylosporangium; species Dactylosporangium sp. NPDC006015. The sequence goes on along the minus strand of NZ_JBEXUD010000079.1, from coordinate 14,407 downwards.
CATGCTCCTGCGGGACCGGACGAACTTCCCGCTGTCCGTGGCGGTCGACGACAGCGGCGACGCGTTCCGGCTGGTCGTCGACGCGGTCGCCCCGATCGACCCCGACTCGGTGGTCGCGATGTGGTCGACCGTCGTGACCGGTGTGGTGTCGGCCCTCGAGTCCGGCCTCGACGACGGTGACCGGACCCCGTTGTCGACGATTCCTGTGCTGGACGCGGCGGAGCTGGACAGGTTGGTGTTCGGCTGGAACGACACGACCGCCGACGTCGCGGGTGTGTCGGTGCCGGAGTTGTTCGCGGCGCAGGTGCGGCGGTCGCCGCAGGCCACGGCGGTGGTGTGTGACGGCGTGCCGGTGTCCTATGTGGACCTGGACGCGCGCGCGAACCAGCTGGCCCGGTATCTGCATGCCCAGGGGGTCGGGGCGGAGTCGGTGGTGGGGTTGTGCCTTCCGCGTGGCATCGACATGATCGTCGCCCTGTTGGCGGTGTGGAAGGTGGGTGCGGCGTATCTGCCGGTGGATGTGCAGTATCCGCCGGAGCGGGTCGGGTTCATGTTGTCCGATGCGCGGGCGGTGGTGGTGCTCGGGTTCGAGGACGTGCTGGACGAGCTGCCGGTGGGCCGGGTCCGCGCGGTGGCGTTGGACGACCCGCGGGTGGCGGCATCGGTCGCCCGGCAGTCGGGTGAGCCGCTGGCCGTGCGGGTGCTGCCGTTGCAGGTGGCGTACGTGATTTACACGTCGGGGTCCACGGGTACCCCGAAGGGGGTCGCTGTGACGCACGGCGGGCTCGCGAACTATGTGGTGTGGGCCGCCGGCGAGTATGGGCCGTTGTCCGGTCGTGGTGCGGTGTTGCATTCGTCGTTGGCGTTCGACTTGACCGTGACGAGTGTGTTGGTGCCGTTGGTGTCGGGCTCGCCGGTGGTGGTGAGCGTCGGCGGTGGCGCTGATGGTCTGGCCGCGGTGGTGAACCCGTCGGACGGGTTCGATGTGTTGAAGGTGGTGCCGGCGCATCTGCCGCTGCTGGCGGAGTACGTCACCGATGACGCTGCCCGGGACGCGGCAGGGGTGCTGGTGGTGGGTGGTGAGGCCCTTGCCGGTGCTGCGGTGCGGCAGTGGCTGGAGCGGGCGCCCGGCTCGATGGTGGTGAACGAGTACGGCCCGACGGAGACGGTGGTCGGCTGCTGCGTGTTCCGGGTGGTGGCGGGGCAGGTGGTCGATGATCTGGTGCCGATCGGCCGGCCGATCGCGAACACCAGGTTGTACGTGTTGGATGAGCGGTTGTCGCCGGCGCCGGTCGGGGTGCCGGGGGAGTTGTACGTCGCTGGGGTGCAGGTCGCGCGCGGGTATGCCGGGCGGGCCGGGTTGACGGCGGAGCGGTTCGTGGCCGACCCGTTCGACCCCACCGGTGGCCGGTTGTATCGGACCGGCGATGTGGTGCGCCGGGACGCTGGTGGGGATCTGGTGTATCTGGGTCGGGCGGACGAGCAGGTGAAGGTCCGTGGGTTCCGGATCGAGCCGGGTGAGATCGAGGCGGTGCTGGTGGGGCATCCGCGGGTCAGTCAGGCCGCGGTGATCGCGCGCGAGGACGTGCCCGGCGACCGCCGCCTCGTCGCCTACGTGGTCGCCGACGACGGCGACGGGCTGCCGGAACTGTTGCAAGCCCTCGCCGGCGAGCGGCTGCCGGAGCACATGGTGCCGTCGGCGACAGTGGTGCTGGACGCGCTGCCGCTGACCGCGAACGGCAAGCTCGACCGGCGGGCGCTGCCCGCACCGGAGTACGCGGCCACGGGTGTCTCCCGGGGGCCGGCGAACGCCCGGGAAGAGCTGCTGTGCCAGGCGTTCGCGGAGGTACTGGGCCGCGACACGGTCGGCGTGGACGACGACTTCTTCGCCCTGGGCGGGCATTCGCTGCTGGCGGTGCGTCTGGTGAGCCGCATCCGAGCGGTCCTGGGTGTCGAGCTGGCGATGTCGGTGCTGTTCGACGCGCCGACACCACAGGGGCTCGCGGGGCGGCTGTCCGGGGCGCAACAGGCCCGGTCCGCGCTGGTGCCGTGGGACCGGCCGGAACGGCTGCCGCTGTCGTACGCGCAGCAGCGACTGTGGTTCATCGGGCAGCTGGAGAGCCACACCGCGATCTACAACATCTCGGCCGTGCTGCACCTGACCGACGTCGACGCCGGCGCGCTGGAGGCCGCGCTGCGGGACGTGATCGGCCGGCACGAGGTGCTGCGCACCGTGTTCCCGGCGGCCGACGGCCAACCGTACCAACACGTCATCCCGCTGGACGAGCTCGACTGGCGACTGCGGCCGGTCCCGGTTCCGGCGGAGGACCTGCCGGAGGCCGTCGCGGCCGCGACGAGGTACACGTTCGATCTGGCCGCCGAGGTCCCGATCCGCGCCTGGCTGTTCAGCGACGGCTCGGACGGGCTGACGCTGGTGATCGTGCTCCACCACATCGCGGGCGACGGCTGGTCGACTGGCCCGCTGGCGCGTGACCTGTCGGCCGCCTACGCGGCGCGGCTCGCGGGACGAGCGCCGGAGTGGAAGCCGTTGCCGGTGCAGTACGCGGACTACACGCTGTGGCAGCGCGAACTGCTGGGTGACGAGGCCGATCCCGGCAGCCTCATCTCCCGGCAGGTCGCCTACTGGCGGCAGGCCCTGGCCGGCGCGCCGGACGAGCTGAACCTGCCGACCGATCGCCCGCGCCCGGCCGTGTCGAGCTACCTGGGGCACGGCGTGCCGGTGACCGTGCCGGCGCAGGTCCACGCACGGGCCCGGGAACTGGCGCGGGAGCTCGGTGTGACGGTGTTCATGGTGGTGCAGGCGTCGCTGGCGGTGGTGTTGTCCCGGCTCGGCGCTGGTGTGGACGTGCCGATGGGCGCGGCGGTCGCGGGCCGCACCGACGAGGCCCTCGATGATCTGGTGGGCTTCTTCATCAACAGTCTGGTGATGCGGACGGACCTGTCGGGTGATCCGTCGTTCGCCGAGGTGCTGGGCCGGGTGCGGGACACGTCCCTGGCGGGGTTCGAGCACCAGGACGTGCCGTTCGAGCGTCTGGTGGAGGAGCTGTCGCCGGCGCGGTCGCTGGCGAGGCATCCGCTGTTCCAGGTGATGTTGACGGTCCAGAACAACGCCGATGCCGTGCTGGAGCTGGCGGGCGTGTCCGTCGGTGGCGGCCCGCCGGCCGGGCGTGAGGCGGCGACGGCACGGTTCGACCTGGACCTGAACATCCGTGAAGTGTTCGACGAGACCGGAAACGCGGCCGGGCTGCGCGGCGCGCTGACAGGTTCGGCGGACCTGTTCGACGCGTCGACCGTGGCGGCGATCGGCCGGCGGTGGCGGCACGTCCTCGAAGCGGTGCTGGCCGACCCCTCGGTGCGCGTGTCGGCGGTCGACCTGTGGGATCGCGGTGAGCGCGACCGGGTGCTGGTGGAGTGGAACGCGACGGACGCGGTCGTGCCGGCGTCGGTGCTACCGGAGCTGTTCGCGGCGCAGGTGTCACGCTCGCCGGACGCCGCGGCCGTGGTCGGTGACGGGGTTGACGTGTCGTTCGCGGAGCTGGATGCGCGGGCGAATCGATTGGCCCGGTACCTGGTCGACGCAGGGGTCGGTGCCGAGTCGGTGGTGGGTGTGTGCCTGCCGCGGGGCGTCGACCTGATCGTGGCGTTGCTTGCGGTGGCGAAGGCGGGTGGCGCCTATCTGCCGGTGGATCCGGGGCTGCCGGTCGAGCGGGTCGGCTTCATGCTGGCGGACGCTCGCGCGGTCGTGGTGCTCGGGTTCGAGGACGTGCTGGACGAGTTGCCGGCGGGTCGGGTGCGGTTCGTGGCGTTGGACGACCGTCGGGTCGCCGCGTCGATCGCCCGGCAGTCCGGCGAGCCGGTGGGTGTGCGGGTGGTGCCGGGGCAGGCGGCGTATGTGATCTACACGTCGGGGTCGACGGGGACGCCGAAGGGTGTGGTGGTGTCGCATGCGGGTCTGGCGAGTCTGGTGGCGGCGCAGGCCGAGCGGTTCGCGCTGGGGGCGGGTGGCCGTGTGCTGCAGTTCGCGTCGGCCGGGTTCGACGCGGCGAGTGCCGAGATCTTCGTGACGTTGTGCTCGGGCGCCTGCCTGGTGGTGGCGTCGGCGGAGGAGTTGCTGCCGGGGCCGGGTCTGGCCGCCGTGACGCGCCGGTTCGGCGTCACCCACGCGACGTTGCCCCCGGCGGTCCTGGCGGTGCTGCAACCGGAGGACCTGGCGTCGGTGTCGACGATCGTGTCGGCCGGTGAGGCGCTGCCCGGCGATGTGGTGGACCGGTGGGCGCCGGGCCGCCGCTTCGTGAACGCGTACGGTCCGACGGAGACGACGGTGTGCGCGTCGATGTCGCGGCCCCTGATGGCGGGCGACCCCCCGGTGATCGGCGGCCCGATCGTCAATTCGCGGGTGTACGTGCTGGACGAACACCTGGCGCCGGTGCCTCCCGGCGTGGCCGGCGACCTGTACGTGGCCGGTGCGGGTCTGGCCCGCGGATACGTCGGGCGGGGCGCGCTGACCGCCGAACGGTTCGTCGCCGACCCGTTCGGCGAGGCCGGCCGGTTGTACCGGACCGGCGACGTGGTGCAGTGGACCCCCGGCGGCGACCTGGTGTACGTGGGGCGCGCCGACGAACAGGTGAAGGTGCGCGGCTTCCGCATCGAGCCCGGCGAGATCGAGACGGTGCTGGCATCACACCCGCAGGTCGCGCAGGCAGCCGTCATCGCCCGTGAAGACGTCCCGGGCGACAAGCGGCTCGTCGCGTACGTGGTGAGGACGACCGACGGCGACGAACCGGACGACGTGCCGCGTGCGTTGCGGGAACTGGTCGGCGCCCGCCTGCCCGACTACATGGTGCCGGCCGCCGTGGTGGTCCTTGACGCGCTCCCGCTGACCGCGAACGGCAAGCTCGACCGCCGGGCCCTGCCCGCCCCGGAAGTGACCACGAGCGGATCGCGGCGGGCGCCCGCCAATGCCCGCGAGGCGGCACTGTGCCAGGCGTTCGCCGACGTCCTCGGCCTCGACTCCGTCGGCGTCGACGACGACTTCTTCGCCCTCGGCGGCCACTCCCTGCTCGCCGTCCGCCTGATCAGCCGCATCCGAGCGGACCTCACCGTCGACGTGTCCATCCGCACGCTGTTCGAAATCCCAACTGTCGCAGGGCTCGCCGAGCACATGGGTGACCGAAGGTCGACCCGCCCGGCACTCCGGCCGATGCGTACCTCGAAGGAGTCCAAATGATCCCGTTGTCGTACGCGCAGCAGCGCCTGTGGTTCCTTGAGCAGATGGAAGGGGCGAGCCCGCTCTACACCGTCCCGGTCGTGCTGCGGCTGTCGGGTGACGTCAACCGGGTCGCGCTGGACCAGGCGCTCAAGGACGTCCTGGGCCGCCACGAAGTGCTGCGGACCGTGTTGCCGGCGCTCGACGGGCAGCCGTACCAGAACATCCTCGACCCGGCGGACCTGGACTGGAGCCTCGCCATCGTCGAGGTCGCACCGGCCCAGCTGCAGGCGGCCGTCGACGAGGCCGCGGAGTGTGTCTTCGACCTGACGACGGACCTGCCGATCCGGGCGCACCTCATCTCGGCCGGCACCGACGAACACGTCCTGGTGCTCGTGGTGCACCACATCGCCTGCGACGCGTGGTCGACCGCCCCGCTGGCCCGGGACGTCTCGACGGCGTACGCCGCGCGCAGCGCCGGCCACGCTCCGCGGTGGGAGCCGCTGCCGGTGCAGTACGCGGACTACACGCTGTGGCAGCGGGAACTGCTCGGCGAGGAGGACGACCCCGACAGCCTCATCTCCCGGCAGATCGCCTACTGGCGGCAGGCTCTGGCCGGACTGCCGGACGAACTGAACCTGCCGGTCGACCGGTCCCGCCCCGCGGTGCCCACACTTCGGGCCTTTCAGGTGGACTGCCGGGTTCCGGCCGAAGTCCACGCGCGGCTGCGCGAGGTGGCGTACGAGCACAGCGTGACGGCGTTCATGGTGGTGCAGGCGTCGTTGGCGGTGGTGTTGTCGCGGCTGGGCGCGGGCGTGGACGTGCCGATGGGCGCCGCGGTGGCGGGTCGCACCGACGCGGCGCTGGACGATCTCGTCGGGTTCTTCATCAACAGCCTGGTGATGCGGACGGACCTGTCGGGTGATCCGTCGTTCGCCGAGGTGCTGCGCCGGGTGCGGGAAACGTCGCTGGCGGGCTTCGAGCACCAGGACGTGCCCTTCGACCGCATCGTCGAGGAGGTGGCGCCGGCGCGGACGTTGGGCCGGCACCCGTTGTTCCAGGTGATGCTGACCGTGCAGAACAACGCGGAATCGGCGTTGGAACTGGCCGGGGTGGCGATCGGCGGTGGCGTCGCCGGTGCCGGTGAGGTCGCGACGGCCCGTTTCGATCTCGACCTGAACATTCGCGAGGTGTTCGACAAGGCGGGCACTCCGGCGGGGATGCGGGGCGCGTTGACGGGCGCGGCGGACCTGTTCGACGCGGAGACGGTGGCGTCGATCGGCCGGCGGTGGCTGCGGGCACTGGAAGCGATGCTGGCCGATCCCTCGGTGACGGTGTCCGGCGTGGACGCGCTGGACGCCGAAGAGCGGGACCGGCTGCTGGTGCGGTGGAACGACACGTCGGCGGTGGTGCCGGAGGCGTCATTGCCGGAGCTGTTCGCGGCGCAGGCGGTGCGGTCACCGGATGCCGTGGCGGTGGTCGGTGACGGGGTCGAGGTGTCGTTCGCGGAGCTCGATGTGCGATCGAACCGGCTGGCCCGCTATCTGGTGGGTGTGGGTGTCGGTGCCGAGTCGGTGGTGGGTGTGTGCCTGCCGCGAGGGGCGGACCTGATCGTGGCGTTGCTGGCGGTGGCGAAGGTGGGTGGCGCCTATCTGCCGGTGGATCCGGGGCTGCCGGTCGAGCGGGTCGGCTTCATGCTGGCGGACGCTCGCGCGGTCGTGGTGCTCGGGTTCGAGGACGTGCTGGACGAGTTGCCGGCGGGTCGGGTGCGGTTCGTGGCGTTGGACGACCGTCGGGTCGCCGCGTCGATCGCCCGGCAGTCCGGCGAGCCGGTGGGTGTGCGGGTGGTGCCGGGGCAGGCGGCGTATGTGATCTACACGTCGGGGTCGACGGGGACGCCGAAGGGTGTGGTGGTGTCGCATGCGGGTCTGGCGAGTCTGGTGGCGGCGCAGGCCGAGCGGTTCGCGCTGGGGGCGGGTGGCCGTGTGCTGCAGTTCGCGTCGGCCGGGTTCGACGCGGCGAGTGCCGAGATCTTCGTGACGTTGTGCTCGGGCGCCTGCCTGGTGGTGGCGTCGGCGGAGGAGTTGCTGCCGGGGCCGGGTCTGGCCGCCGTGATGCGCCGGTTCGGCGTCACCCACGCGACGTTGCCCCCGGCGGTCCTGGCGGTCCTCCAACCGGAGGACCTGGCCTCGGTGTCGACGATCGTGTCGGCCGGTGAGGCGCTGGCCGGAGACCTGGTCGACCGGTGGGCGCCGGGTCGCCGGCTGGTCAACGCGTACGGGCCGACCGAGACAACGGTGTGCGCGTCGATGTCGCCGACGCTGTCGGCGGGCGACCCCCCGGTCATCGGTGCCCCGATCGTCAACACCCGCGTGTACGTGCTCGACGACCGCCTGCTGCCGGTTCCGGCCGGGGTGGCCGGCGAGCTGTACGTGGCCGGCGCCAGTCTGGCGCGGGGATACGCGGGCCGGGCCGGATTGACGGCGGGCCGGTTCGTGGCCGACCCGTTCGACGACGGTGGCCGGTTGTACCGCACCGGCGACGTGGTGCGCTGGACCGCCGGCGGTGACCTGGTGTACGTGGGCCGGGCGGATGAGCAGGTGAAGGTTCGCGGGTTCCGCATCGAGCCCGGTGAGATCGAGGCGGTCCTGGCCTCGCACCCGCAGGTCGTCCAGGCCGTGGTTGTCGCGCGTGAAGACGTCCCGGGTGACAAGCGGCTGGTCGCTTACGTGGTGGCGGAGGCCGAGGACGGGCTGGACGGGCTGCGGGACCTGGTCGCCTCGAGGCTGCCGGACTACATGGTCCCGGCCGCGGTGGTCGTCCTCGACGCGCTGCCGTTGACGGCGAACGGCAAGCTGGACCGGCGTGCGCTTCCGGCCCCGGAAGCGACGACGACCGGTTCGCGGCGGGCACCGGCCGATGCCCGCGAGGAAACGCTGTGCCGGGCGTTCGCCGACGTGCTCGGTCTGGACTCCGTCGGCGTGGACGACGACTTCTTCGCCCTCGGCGGCCACTCCCTGCTGGCCGTGCGCCTGATCAGCCGCGTCCGCGCGGACCTCGACGTCGACCTGTCCATCCGCACACTGTTCGAGGTCCCCACGGTGGCGGGGCTGGCCGAGCGGCTGTCGGGTGCGGACGCGGCCCGGTCGGCGCTCGTGCCGTGGGAACGGCCGGAGCGGCTGCCGTTGTCGTTCGCGCAGCAACGGCTGTGGTTCCTCTGGCAGCTGGAGGGTTCGAGCTCGACCCACAACGTCCCGATGGCGATCGGGCTGTCCGGTGACGTCGACGCGGACGCACTCGGGGCAGCGCTGCGGGACGTGATCGGCCGGCACGAGGTGCTGCGCACGGTGTTCCCGGCGGCCGACGGTTGGCCGTTCCAGCAGGTCATCCCGCTGGAGGAGTTGGCGTGGCAGCTGCACCGGGTCGACGTGACGCCGGCGGGACTCGCCGACGCGGTCGCCGCGGCCGCCCAGCACCCCTTCGACCTGGCCGTCGACGTGCCGATCCGGTCGTGGCTGTTCAGCGACGGCACGCCGGAGCAGGTGCTCGTCATCGTGGTGCACCACATCGGCGCCGACGGCTGGTCGATGGAACCGCTGGCGGCGGATCTGACCACGGCGTACACGGCGCGGCACTCCGGTGCGGCGCCGTCGTGGGAGCCGCTGCCCGTGCAGTACGCCGACTACGCGTTGTGGCAGCGGGAGCTGCTCGGCGACGAGTCGGATCCGGACAGCGTCATCTCCCGACAGGTGTCGTACTGGCGGCAGGCGCTCGGCGACGCGCCGGAGGAGCTGGCGCTGCCGGCCGACCGGCCACGTCCGGCGGTGGCCAGCCGCAAGGGGCACGTCGTGCCGATCAGCGTCCCGGCCGATGCGCACGCCCGGCTGCTGGAGGTGGTCCGGGCCGAGGGCGTGACGCTGTTCATGGTGCTGCAGGCAAGCCTGGCCGTGTTGCTGTCGAAGCTCGGTGCCGGCACCGACATCCCGATCGGCGCCGCGGTCGCCGGGCGCACCGATCAGGCGCTGGACGATCTGGTCGGGTACTTCGTGAACACCCTGGTGATGCGGACGGATCTGTCGGGTGACCCGACGTTCGCCGAGCTGCTCGGGCGGGTGCGGGAGACGAGCCTGACGGCGTTCGAGCACCAGGACGTGCCGTTCGAACGCCTCGTCGAGGAGCTGTCGCCGGCGCGGTCGCTGGCGCGCCATCCACTGTTCCAGGTGATGCTGACCGTGCAGAACACCGCTGACGGGCGGCTGGAACTGCCCGGCGCGGCCATCGGACCGGCCGCCACGTCGGCCGAACTCGAGGTGGCCAAGTTCGATCTGGACTGGATCGTCGTCGAGACGTTCGACACCGATGGTGCCGCCGCCGGTCTGCGCGGCGTGCTGACCGGGTCGGTGGATCTGTTCGACGCGGGCACGGTCGAGTCGATCGCCCGGTGGTGGCAGCGTGCCCTGCAGGCGGTCGTGGCGGATCCGTCGATGCCGGTGTCCGCGGTGGACGTGCTGGATGCGGCCGAGCGTGAGCAGGTGCTGTTCGGGTGGAACGACGCGTCGGCGGTGGCTGAGGTGCCGCTGCCGGAGCTGTTCGCGGGGCAGGTGGCGCGGACCCCGGACGCGGTGGCGTTGCGGTCTGATGGTGCGTCGTTGACGTTTGCGGAGCTGGAGGAGCGGTCGAACCGGATGGCCCGGTACCTGACCGGTATGGGCGTCGGTGCGGAGTCGGTGGTGGGCCTGTGCCTGCCTCGGGGTGTCGATCTGATCGTGGCGTTGCTGGCGGTGGTGAAGGCCGGCGGCGCGTACCTGCCGATCGACCCCGAACTGCCGGTGGAGCGGATCCGGTTCGTGTTGGCGGATGCGCGGGCGGCGGTGTTGCTGGGCTTCGAGGATGTGCTGGATGAGTTGCCGTCGGGTCGGGTGCGGGCGGTCGCGCTGGACGATCCGCGGGTGGCGGGTGCGGTCTCGGGTCTGTCTGGTGCGCCGGTGGGTGTGCGGGTGTCGCCGGAGCAGGCGGCGTACGTGATGTACACGTCGGGTTCGACCGGTGTGCCGAAGGGCGTGGTCGTGCCGCACCGGGCGGTCGTGCGTCTGGTGTGGCCGGCGGGCTACGTCGACCTGGGCGCCGGTGACGTCGTCGCTCACCTGGCGTCGGCGTCGTTCGATGCGGCGACGTTCGAGGTGTGGGGCGCGCTGCTGAACGGTGCGACCCTCGCGGTGGCGCGCCCCGGGGCGATGTCGGCGGCGGAGCTGCGTACGTTCCTGGCCGAGCATCAGGTCGGCACGCTGTGGATGACGGCCGGCTGGTTCCATCAGGTGGTCGGGGCCGACATCGAGGCACTGGCGCCCGTACGGCAGGTGCTGGCCGGCGGTGACGTGCTGTCGGCGGCGGCCTGCCGGACGGTCCTCGAGGAGCTGCCGGGTGTGCGGTTGGTGAACGGGTACGGGCCGACGGAGAACACGACGTTCACGGCGGTGCACACGATCCGTCCGCAGGATGTGCTCGACCGCGGCAGCGTGCCGATCGGCGGGCCGATCGCCGGTACTCAGGCGTACGTGTTGGATGAGCGGTTGGCGCCGGTGCCGGTGGGTGTGGCCGGCGAGTTGTATGTGGCCGGTGCGGGCTTGGCGCGAGGGTATGTCGGGCAGAGCGGGTTGACGGCGGAGCGGTTCGTGGCGGACCCGTTCGACGATGACGGTGGCCGCCTGTACCGCACGGGCGATGTCGTGCGCTGGACCGGTGAGGGTGTCCTGGCGTTCGTCGGCCGCGGCGACGAGCAGGTGAAGATCCGTGGGTTCCGGGTCGAGCCGGGCGAGATCGAGGCGGCGCTGACCGCGCATCCGCAGGTGGCGCAGGCGGCGGTCATCGCCCGGGAGGACACGACCGGCGACAAGCGCCTTGTCGCGTACGTGGTCCCGGCCGACCGTGCCGGCGATCTGGACACGCTGCCCGGCACGCTCCGCGAGTTCGCCGCCGACCGGCTGCCCGACTACATGGTGCCGTCGGCTGTCGTGGTGCTGGCCGAGCTGCCATTGACGCAGAACGGGAAGCTCGACCGGCGTCTCCTGCCGGCGCCGGACTTCGGCGCGGCCGCCGGGGCGGGACCGGCCCCGGCCGGCATCCACGAGGAGTTGCTGTGCCAGGCGTTCGCCGAAGTCCTGGATCTTGACCACGTCGGCGTGGACGACGACTTCTTCGCGCTCGGCGGCCACTCGCTGCTCGCCGTGCGGCTGATGAGCCGGGTCCGCGCCGTGTTCGGTGTGGAGCTGTCGCTGCGGGCGCTGTTCGAGGCCTCGACGCCGGCCGGCCTGGCCCGGCGGCTGCCGGGGGCCGAGGTGGCGCGGCCCGCGCTGGTCCCGTGGGCGCGGCCGGAGCGGCTGCCGTTGTCGTTCGCGCAGCAGCGGCTGTGGTTCATCGAACAGCTGGAGGGTCCGAGCACGCTCTACAACCTCGTGACGGTGCTCGGCCTGTCCGGGGAGGTCGACCCGCACGCGATGGCGGCGGCGTTGCGGGACGTGATCAACCGGCACGAGGTGCTGCGCACCGTGTTCCCGACCGCTGACGGCGAGCCGTACCAGAAGATCATTCCGGTCGAGGACCTTGATTGGCGGATGCGGCGGGCCGAGGTGCCGTCGGCCGACCTGGCCGAGGCCGTGGCGGCGGTGCAGCACCCGTTCGATCTGGCGGTGGACGTGCCGATCCGGGCCACGCTGTTCGAGGGCAGCGACGGCGAGCGCGTGCTGGTGGTGGTGATCCATCACATCGCCACCGACGGCTGGTCGACCCGGCCGCTGGCCGCGGACGTCTCGGCGGCGTACGCGGCGCGGGCGGCCGGACGGAGCCCGGTGTGGCGGCCTATGCCCGTGCAGTACGTGGATTACGCGATGTGGCAGCGGGAACTGCTCGGAGCCGAGGACGACCCCGGCAGCGTGATCTCGCAGCAGGTCGCATACTGGCGGCGGGCCCTTGCCGGAGCGCCCGAGGAGCTGACGCTGCCGGGGGACCGGCGGCGACCGGCGGAGGCCGGGCATCGCGGGTACACCGTGCCGGTCAGGCTGGGGGCCGAACTGCACGCCCAGCTGTTGCGGGTGGCGCGCGAGCAGGGCGTGACCGTATTCATGCTGCTGCAGTCCGCGCTCGCGGTGCTGCTGTCCAAGCTCGGCGCCGGCACCGACATCCCGATCGGTTCCGCCGTCGCCGGCCGCAGCGACCAGGCGCTGGATGACCTGGTCGGGTTCTTCGTCAACACCCTCGTGATCCGGGCCGACCTGTCCGGCGACCCCACCTTCACGGAGCTGCTGGCGCGGGTCCGGGAGACCACGCTGGCCGGCTTCGAGCACCAAGACGTCCCGTTCGAGCTCCTGGTGGAAAAGCTCGCCCCGGCCCGGTCGCTGGCCCGCAATCCACTGTTCCAGGTGATGCTGACCCTGCAGAACACCGCGGACGCGGTGCTCGACCTGCCCGGGGCCGGCGTCGGCGGCCCCGCAGGACCGGTCCCGGCGGCGGCGCCGGCTCCGGTGGTGTCGGTGGCCAAGTTCGATCTCGAGTGGAGTGTCAGCGAGGCGTTCGACGCCGACGGTCGCCCGGCCGGGCTGGCGGGCATGTTGACCGGCTCGATGGACCTGTTCGAGGCGGCCACGGTCGCGGCCGTCGCCGAGCGGTGGGTGCGGGTGGTGGAGGCCGTGCTGGCCGACCCGTCGGCACGGGTGTCGGCGGTCAGTGTGCTGGACGCCGCCGAGCTGGACCGGGTGCTGCACGAGTGGAACGACACGGCGGTCGAGGTGCCGGCGGCGACGTTGCCGGGGTTGTTCGCCCAACAGGTGGCCCGCACGCCCGACGTGCCGGCGCTGGTGTTCGAGGGCGAGTCGCTGTCCTACGCCGAGCTGGACGGTCGCGCGAACCGTCTGGCCCGTCAGCTGATCGAGCGCGGTGTCGGCGCGGACTCCGTCGTCGGTGTGTCCCTGCCCCGCGGCTTCGACATGGTGGTGGCGTTGCTGGCGGTGCACAAGGCCGGCGGCGCGTATCTGCCGATCGACCCGGATCTGCCGGCGGAGCGGGTCGCGTTCATGGTCGCGGACGCGGGGGCGGTGTGTGTGATCTCGGAGGTGCCCCGGTCCGGTTCGGAGACGGCTCCCGATGTCGCGGTGCTGCCCGGTCACGCGGCGTACGTCATCTACACCTCGGGCTCGACCGGCCTGCCGAAGGGCGTCGTGGTGTCGCACGAGGGCATCGTGAACCGTCTCGTCTGGATGCAGGCGCGGTTCGGTCTGCGGCCGGGTGATCGGGTGCTGCAGAAGACGCCGTTCGGGTTCGACGTGTCGGTGTGGGAGTTGTTCTGGCCGTTGCTCCAGGGCGGGACGATGGTGATCGCCCGCCCCGGCGGGCACCGTGACCCTGCCTACGTGGCCGAGCTGATCCGCGCTGAGCGGGTGGACACGGCGCACTTCGTGCCGTCGATGCTGGAGGCGTTCCTGGCCGTGCCGCAGGCCGCCGAATGCGACGGATTGCAGCGGGTGGTGTGCTCCGGCGAGGCCCTCGGCCCGGCCGTGCGCGACCGCTTCGTCGAGGTGCTGCCAGGCGTCGGGCTGTTCAACTTCTACGGCCCGACGGAAGCCTCGGTGGAAGTGATCACATGCGAGGTTCCGGCCGCGGGCCCGGTCCCGATCGGCCGTCCGGTCCCCAACACCCGCGTCTACGTGCTTGACGATCGCCTCGTCCCGGTGCCGGTCGGGGTCGCCGGTGAGCTGTACCTGGCCGGTGTCCAGCTGGCTCGTGGCTATGTCAGCCGGCCGGGTCTGACGAGCGAGCGATTCGTCGCCGACCCGTTCGGCGAGAGCGGCCGGTTGTACCGGACCGGCGACGTCGTGCGGTGGGACGCCCAGGGCGACCTGATGTATCTGGGTCGGGCGGACGAGCAGGTGAAGGTCCGTGGGTTCCGGGTCGAGCCCGGTGAGATCGAGGCCGTTCTGGCTACCCACCCGCAGGTGAACCAGGTCGCGGTCATCGCCCGTGAGGACACCACCGGGGACAAGCGTCTGGTGGCGTACGTGGTCGGCGGCGTCGATGGTGCGGTGTTGCGCGCGTTCGCCGCGGAGCGGCTGCCCGAGTACATGGTCCCGTCGGCTGTCGCGGTTCTCGACGAGCTGCCGTTGATGTCGAATGGGAAGTTGGACCGTAAGG